>PMTP01000146.1 GCA_003167305.1 Acidobacteriaceae bacterium | reverse complement strand
CCGCTACGCTGAGACCGACCAGATGAATGTCGTCTACTACGCCTACTAACTTGTCTGGTTTGAAGTCGGCCGCGTCGAATTACTTCGTAAGCTGTGATTTTCTTACCGTCAATTGGAAGAAGAACACGGCTGCATCCTGCCGGTCATCGAGGCCACCTGCCGCTATCGCTCCCCCGCCCGCTACGACGACCAAATCCTCATCGAAACCCGCCCCGCACTCCTTCGCGGCCCGGTGCTCAAATTCGCCTACCGCATTCTACGCAAAGCCGAAGAAGGCGCTGACCCAACGCTCCTGGCTGAAGGCGAAACCGTCCATGTAGTCTGCGACAGCCAGATGAACAAGAAGCCCCTCCCAGCGCACTACGCCGCCGTCCTGCGCGCGATGATGGCCGAAGCTTAAGAATCCAGGCGTCATGCCGATTGATAGCTTTGTGTGGGAGACCACGCTATGCTATCTCCCATGGAAGTGATTTTTGTTGTAAGCGAGGCAGAAACGAGCGGCTACACGGCGCGCGCGCCGGGGCACTCGATTGTGGCGCAAGGCGAAAGCTGGGAGGAGTTGCGCAAAAATGCGCGGGCGGCGGCGGCATTGCATTTCAAGGATGCTCCGGTGCCTCCAACACTTATCCGATTGCATCTGGTCAAGGACGAAGTAATTGCGGCCCACAGCGGCGATCCTGTGCGCGCGGATCCTTTCGAATCATGGGTTCACGGAATGGAGCCCACTCTCACCACCGCTCCTGAACTCGAAGGCGTGCTCGCCGAACTCTCCCGCCGCGAACCTATCTTTCATCGCCCGGAGTTCGGAAGCACGAGAGCCGACTTCGAGCGAATGACGGCCGAGGATTACTGGGAGACCGGCGCCAGCGGCCGCCGCTACTCCAGGCCGTTCGTGCTGGATGGTTTGGAGGAGCGATTTTCCGTTCCCCACGAAGACGTTTGGGAGACGAGGGACTTTCATTGCCGCAGATTGAGCGAAGATACTTATCTACTGACTTACACGCTTCTCCAGGACCATGCGCGGCTTACAAGGCGAGCCACCATCTGGCGGAATACCGCGGAAGCCTGGAAGATAGTTTATCATCAGGGAACCATTGTTCAGGACGCTTGAAGTTATAAGTATCATATAACTCTGCGATAACATTCATTGCTGTTCAATAACTTCGACAAGGACAGGAGTTATCGACATATGGCGGACCTAAAGTGGCTCGATAGTTACTCCGGGCAGACCATCGAAGAATTGATCGAGATGGCCGGCGAGTATCGCATCGATTCGCTGGTTGTGGCGATGGAGCAAGCGCTCCAGCAGAAGGCGGCCCAGGCCGGCGAGCAGGAGCTATCCGACGAGGAGCGCATCATCCTCGCCGTTGAAGCTCTCGAACGGGAGGTAAATAACGGCGGGTACATCCAGTTCTTCACGAACGCCTCCGGCGAATACGCTCCCATCATTGTCGAGGCTCTGCTGCGCATCGACTGCCCGGAGACGGCAAGAGTCACGCAAATCGCCATCGAATCTCTCGGCCTTCTGGATACTTCTCCCGAAGCCCTGGAAGCGGCCTGCGAAGCGGAGAATGATGCCCGCGACGAAGAGCTTGAGGAGTGCGACGGCCTTTACTTCGGCGCCGGAGAGGAGATCGCCGACCAGCTCTTCGAGTTTGTCCGAGCCAATCAGGACGCAATCCAACTCTGATGGAGTGATGGGCATCTGCCTAAAACACAGCCTCAGGGCAGGCCTTGGGTTCCTCCCTTGCGCCCAGGAAGCGCAGTCGAAATAGTGCGCCACCCCCCGAAAGCCGGAGCATAAAATATTTGTCAACGACCCTTGACATCTTTCGGGTCTTTGTGTAAAGCAAGGTTGTCGTAATGTAAAGGAGACCAACCATGAACTGCATGAACAACCCCGCGGCTCGGCGCTTTATGTGGCACCTGGCGATCACCATGGTGCTGTACGTTGCATTTCTCGTTCTGGCATTGGTGATCTTTATTCACTACCGTCCAACCGGCCCGCTAGCGTGGCTGCTGGCCGTCCTTCCGGCACTTCCCGTCATTGGGCAACTTGCTGTCTGCGGTTTGTACCTGGCCGAGGAGAAGGATGAATTCTTGCGCAACCTGCAGATTCAGGCGATGCTCTGGGGCATTGGAGCTACGCTGGCAGTCACGACTGTATGGGGATTTCTTGAGAATTTCGCCCAGGTCCCGCATCTGTACCTCTATGTGGTCTACCCGCTGTTCTGGTTCTTCGTGGGCATCAGTACACCGCTGCTGAAGGCAAGGTACAAATGAAGAATCGGTTGCGTGTACTGCGTGCTGAACGGAATTGGTCGCAGGCCGATCTGGCCGAACGGCTGGAGGTCTCTCGCCAGTCGGTCAACGCGATCGAGACCGGGAAGTACGATCCCAGCCTTCCGCTGGCCTTCAAACTGGCGCGCCTCTTTGAAACCACCATCGAGGCGATCTTCAGCGATGAGAACGGATGAAGGAATCCCGCCTAGCCACATTTACAGGGGCGAAGGCGGGGCACCCAACGGGATTGATCGCTCGCGAATCATCCTTAGCGGGATTATCAAAGAGCGCCCTTCGCAACAGACCTATACTGGCCTTATGCTGACTTTCTTCGCGTCGTCCCGTTTGTTCCTGCCGGCCTTGGCCACGGCCGGGCTGGTTTGCGTGCTTACTCAGTCGCCCGCGGCCCGCGCCTGGGGCAATGGCGGCCATCGCCTGGTGAACAAGCTGGCGGCCAGCTCCCTGCCCGCCGATGTGCCCGCCTTCCTGCGCTCCCCGGAGGCCATCGCCGAGATTGAGTACCTGGGCCCCGAGCCGGATCGCTGGCGCTCGCCGGCCGAGCCGGAGTTGGTGGCCGCTCAGGCTCCCGAGCACTTCATTGACCTGGAGACCGCCGACGCGCTGGGGCCCTTGCCGCATCGCCGCCTGGATTTCGAGGCACGGATCTTCGCAGCGGGTGAGCGGCCAGAGAAGATTGGCCTGCAGCCCTGGGAGACCACCGAAGTCTGGGAGCGGCTGAAGGCCGCGCTGCGCGAGTATCGCAACCTCTCCGCTCGCCACGAGAACACCCGCCCCGTCGAGCAGGCGATCTTGTTTTATGCCGGCTGGCTCGGCCACTACGTCGGCGACGGCTCACAGCCGCTGCACACGAGCATTCAATACAACGGCTGGGTGGGACCGAATCCCAATGGCTACACCACCGCCCACCAGATTCACTGGCAGTACGAGGGGCCGTTTGTGGACGCCAACCTGCGCGAGCCCGAGGTGAGGGCCAAAATGACGCCGCCCAAGGCCATCACCGGCGATATGTTTGACGCCTACGTCGCCTACCTGCGTCACTCCAAGACCTATGTGGAAAAGGTCTATCAACTGGAGAAAGCCGGAGGGTTTNNGACATGATTTATACCGCGTGGCTGGAGAGCGCCAAGCCGGTGCCCGATCCTAACGCGGGAAAGTAAGAATAGCTTTTAGCTCCTAGCTTCTAGCCAATAGCTTGAGGCTCCGCACGGGCACAAATAGAACCAGAACCTGAACTAGAAGCTAACGGCTAGAAGCTGGCCCCTGAATCAGTCGCCGGCCTCAGCCGCGGCCAGGGCGGGAACCCGACGCAGCAGCACGGTCAGCGTCGCGGTCATCAGCGCCACGGCCGGAACGGCGATCAGTAGCCAGGCCAGCAGCGCCTCGCCGGCCAGCCCGCCCATCCGCGAAATCATATCGAGCGGCGGCGCGTGCAGCAGCGCTCCGGCCTCGATGGCGTGCCCAGAGCCAAAGGCAACGAGCCGACCGCCTAGGTGCACAAAGGGCACAATCAGCAGCAACTGCAACGGCATCGCCACGTAATTGGCAGCTTGAATGGCGGGCAGATTCAACTGGAGCGCCAGCGCCAGCGCCGAGCAGATCAGCGTCGGAATCCCCACCACCGGAATGCAGCCGATGGCGAACCCTAGCGAAAGCGTCAGCGCCAGCCTTTGGGGCGAGATGCCTTGACGCATCCACACAACAACCTTCCGCTGGATCAATGCGATGGATTTTTTCATCATGCTCATACTATCGGTACGAGAAACGCAGCCGGTTAGTTTCACCATGAATCTTTGGTGAACATGCCAAGATGGTCAACAATAGAAGAAAACAATCAGACAAACCCCGCAGACCGCAGCTGTGATTGTAGTTACGGCTGCTTTTCTTCGTCTTTCGCGGGATCCACGAGCGCGGCGATTCTGGGCGCCAGCCGTTGCAGCAGCCGGCTGAGCCGTTGCTCCACCTGGCGGCCGGTCTCGAAGACCTCCTGGTGGCTGAGGGCTGTTGCACCCAGCCCCGCGGCCAGGTTGGCGACGCAGGCAAGGCCCAGCACTTCAATGCCCATGTGGCGAGCCACGATGGTCTCCGGCACGGTGGACATACCGACCAGCGTTGCGCCCAGCGCGCGAAAGGCGCGAATCTCGGCCGGCGTCTCAAAGCTGGGGCCGCTGACGGCCAGATAAACCCCTTCGTCGAGCGCAAAGCCCTCTTCCAACGCAGCTTGCTTCGCCAGTGAGCGAAGCGCCTTCGAGTAGGCCTCGGTCATGTCGGGAAAGCGAAGGCCGGCGCCGGCCCAGAAGGCGAATCTCGGTTCGTTCGGTCCAATGAGCGGGTTCCAGCCCATGAGGTTGATGTGGTCGCCGAGCGCAACCAGCTGGCCCACTTGGTAGCCCTCAGCAATGCCTCCGGCGGCGCAGGTCAGAACGACGGCGCGGATGCCCAGCGCGCCCAGCACGCGCAGGGGAAAGGTAACCTCTTCGGGCGAATAGCCTTCGTAGAAGTGGACGCGCCCCTGCATCA
>PMTP01000079.1 GCA_003167305.1 Acidobacteriaceae bacterium | reverse complement strand
GCGAAGAGCCACTTGCGCTCGCCGGTGCCCCACATTTTGGAGAGTTGGTCTTCCGTAAGGAAGATGTCGGGCGAGTCAGGATAGCAGGAGCCCCACAGCAGCGTTGAACCCTCGCCAAATTGTCCGCAGCGGTGGAGCACCATCAGGGTCGGCTTGCCGCCGAAAAACTTGTGCGTATAAAAAACAATCGAGGAGGCAAAGGTCTGGTCGCCGTAGATGATGAAGGTGTCGCTGGGCGAGCCTTTGGCCATGATGGTGTCGGCCATCAGCTTGGAGCCGAGCATGGGATCAAAGCGGGCAAAGGCGATGTGGGCTGCGATGAGGAAGACGGCCGAGGTCAGCGCGACGCTGACAGTGGCGGCAATCTGCTTTCGCTTGATGCGCAGCGCCAGGCCCACAGCCGGGCCGATGAGCAGAGCAGTCGCGGCCAGGGCGGCAGGCAGGCGCAGCGCGGCAAACGAAGCGCCGGTGAGGTCGAAAAAGTGCGACATGGAGAGCTCATAATTACCCACGCCGCGACGAGCCAGCAGGGTGCCGATGTCGGCGACAAAGGGAAGATGGCGCGACTCCCACAGTCCCCAGCCCAGGACCGCGGCGGAGAGCACGCCCACCACCGTGAAGACGGCCTGCGCTCCGGTGAGCCATGCGGTTGAAAGCAGCGAGTGGCTGTTCTCCGGGCTGTCGGCCGAAGTCCAATCCGCACCGCGATTCTCTTCGATTCCCGCCACCACGCCGGCGATCAGAATGAAGAACGGTGTCCATACCGGGAAGGTGTAGTACTCCTGGTTGGTCGAGATCGAAAAGAAGAGCAGCGTCCAGGCGGTGAAGAGGCTCAGTAGCCAGATGGTGCGCGCGCGGAACTTGAGCTGGACGAGGTCGCCTGCTACGTCGGCACGGACGGTATCTTCCAGGTAAAAGTCCACCGTATGGCCCGAGTCGTGGCGCAGGTACTGCTTCCAATGGCGGCGAGTCTTCCAGGCCACGGCGATCAAGGCAGGCAAAAAGAGGCTCCAGGGGAAGAGCCAGACCAGGTGCAGCAGCCAGTAGGCGGCAAAGGGCAGCTTGCTGTAGTCGTGCGGATAGCGCCGGCCAAAGAAGCGCAGCACATGTTCATTGATGAAGTAGAAGTAGAAGAAGCCGTGCACGTTGCCGAACGAGGGGTGGTTGCCGATGGGATGGCCCTGGTCGGGATTGGCCAGTCCGCAAAGGATGTGCCAGGGCGCGGCGATCAGCAGAAAGAGCAGCGGTCCGGTGACCGGCTTCAAAGCCCGCCAGCGCCGCCACAGGCCGGAAATAATCAAGTAGGGAACGGCCGCGCCGAGAAAGAACGTCGGAGCGATCAGCCCTTTGGTCAGCACTGCCAGCGCCAGCACCGCCCACATCCAGTAAAAACGCGCTCCCCGGCCCGGCTCGAAGCCGGTCAGCAGGCAGTAAAGCGCAATCAGTAGAAACAGGCTCAGTTGCGCCTCGGGAATGATGAAGCGGGTAAACAGGAAGGGGCCGACCGCGGTCAGCACGCCCAGCCCGGCATAGAGCCCTGCGCGGGGGCCCCAGGCCCGGCGCGCCCACAGCCACGCCAGCCAGGCCAGGCCCAGCATGGCCAGCGCATTGGGCAGGTGCGAGGCAAAGACATTCTGGCCAAAGACCTTGTAGAGCGCGCCGGAGATCCAGTAGGGCAGCGGCGGCTTCTCGATGTAGCGGATGCCGTTCACCTTGGCCGTGATCCAGTCGCTGCTCTCGGAGAAGTGTTGCGCGGCCTCGGCGTGGGAGGAATCCACATCGTCCATCAGCGGCGGGTTGAAGAGGGAGCCAATCTGCACAGCGGCAAAGATCGCCGCAAAAAGCAGCCACACAGCCAGCGTGGAGGGCGCGGCTTGCGGGCGATTCAGGGTTGCTGATTCGTTTGTCATTGCTGGAATACCATTGCAAACAGGATAACAGCCGCGCGGATGGGGCGGTGTGTGTTGTGAGATGGGTGAATTGCTGGACGGCCATGTTTTGAAAGTCAGGGTCAGTGGCAAATGCGTCTTGGGAACCCATTGGATGTGCGCGGTGTAAACACTAAATTATGAAGATATTCCGCAGTTTTCTTCGCTGGGGCGTGGGGCTGATTGCGGTCTGGCTCGTTCTCAGTGTGGCGATTGGCGTTGTCGCCGTGGAGGCTGCGCTTCATCCGGGCCGGCGCTCGTTGGAACCGGATGCTGAAACTGCCGCTCTTCAGCAACTGAACCGCGTTCAGGTGACACTCTCCGGTACAACTGTAACTCTTCTGCAACCGCGCACGGCATTGCAGATGTAAACCGCGTCAGCGGATGCAAGGTCTTCCAGTTGCAATCTTCTTTCCACGGCCGCGAGCTTGGTTTCCAGCAGATGCCGCCGATAAATCCCAGGCAGCAATCCGCAGTCAACCGGAGGCGTGAACCATTGGCCATCCTTCTCCACGAATACGTTACTAATGGCGCCCTCGGTCACCTCGTTGCGTTCATTCAGGAAAAGAACCTCGTCATAGCCGCGCCGCAGCGCCTCTTCGTATAGCCGGTCGTAAAGCTGGCGGCGGGTCGTCTTATGCCGCAAGAAGCGATCGCTCGAAGAAATTCGAATCGTGGAAATCGTAACGGTCCCCGAGCCTGCCTGTTCCTCCACCGGAGCATGCGTGATCTTCACCGCGCCGGAGCGCTCCAGGAGAACTCGAATCTTCGTCCGCGCGCCGCATGCAAGTTGCTTGCCTACTTCTTCCAATGCTTCAAGGATGGATGTACGGTCGAAATTGAATCCAAAATACGCTGCCGATGATTCCATCCGCTCCAGGTGCAGCGGCAAAAAACTGTAACCATCGATCCAAAGAATACTTTCCAGCAGTTGGAAGGTCTCTTCGCGGCGGGTCAGGAACTCGAATTTCAGCAGGCACTCACGGTACTCTTCTTCCGCTTGTGAATCGATGACAATGCCGCTGCCCACGCCCATCGCGCCGCGGTTGTTCTCCAGGACCACGGTTCGAATGGGCACGCTGAATACAGCCTCGCGCGCCGGCGAAAAGAAACCGATTGCGCCGGTGTAGACTCCGCGCGGCCCACCTTCCAGTTCTTGAATAATTTCCATTGTCCGATGCTTTGGCGCTCCTGTTACGGAACCACAGGGAAAAAGACTGGCGAAGATATCGGA
>PMTP01000025.1:6284-9450 GCA_003167305.1 Acidobacteriaceae bacterium | reverse complement strand
AAGGGAAAGACGGGGCCGGAGAGCAGCTTGTGCTCGGTCATGAAGGCGTCCAGGTCGTGGAACTGCACCGGCGGCGGTGCAAAGAGCTTGGACATCAGCTCGATGCGGTCGAATTGCTTGGACTGGTTGATGTTCCCCCTCCCGCCGAGGCCCAGGGTTTCGAGGTTGCCCGCAAAACGGTCGGACTTCTTGGTGTGGCCCATCGATTCCGCAGTGGTGAGCCCGGCGTTGGGAACGTGCGCCAGCGCATCCTTCTCGCCGCGGTCGATGGTGAAGTGGTAGTCGCCGCACTGGCAGGTATCGACAAACTCCAATTCGACGTTCTCTCCGATGCCCTCCATATACCGGTAGCGCCATACCTCGAAGGGGAAGGTTTCGGTTTCGCCGCCGCCCTCATCCACGGGCCGGTTATACATGCCGCCGGAGGAGTGGGCGTTAATCTCGTCCGGCTTGCCATAGGAGATGTAGATGTGGCCGCGGTCGGTCTTCCACCCCGGCTTGCCGGCGGCAAAGTGCTCGTTGGCGTAGGCGATGCGCCGGTAGTGCTCTTCGCGGAATTCGTTCTCAGGCGAATCCGGATTGGCGTTGCGCCGCAGCCAGAAGTTCTCGATGAACGCCTCGCGCTCCTCGTCGTTGCCCAGCGCCTTGAAGGCCTTGCGCTCCTCGTCGGTGATGATGTAGGGCACATCCTGTTCCAGCCAGGTCTTGTAAGCGCCCTTGATCTCCTGGCGGACGGCATGCTGGGCGGCTATCTTCTCCTTGTCGGAGCGCTCGCGCTTGAGCGGGTCTACATCCTGGCCCGCTCCCTGATCCGCCGGGGCCGGTGGCTGTGCCTGGGCCGGCGGCGATGCGGGCGGGTTGCCCGTCTGCTGAGCACGGAGGCCCGCGGTGGGAAGAAAGACCAGGCCGCAAACCAGCGCGACGATGAAAAGATGAGAACGATTAAGCGTCATTTGCCTTGATGACTCCTGCAATCCTCCATTCTACGGGTTCCAAAAGGGCACGGCAAGAATCCGCGGGAAGTTGGCTGCCGTTTGGACGCCGAAGCACGACCGAAGTAAGCAGGAAAACGGGCTGTAAGACGGCAATTACGCCTGGCGAAAAACAGGTTTTTGAGACCAGCCGGACCGCTATTGCGTCAAAGAAACAAGCGCATTTGCTCGACCGCACTGTTTTTCGGCGCTGGCAGTATTTCCGTTCCTCTTGCACTCGGAGTGCGAACGGAAGGTTGCCCGAGACAGACCCAGTTGGCCACAACAGGCCGGCAGAGGGAAATCGCGCAGGCGCAAACCGGACGGGGCAGCCCTGGGGAACTGTGCGGGCTGTAGTTGCGTACATGAAATCGAAGAGACTTGGAGTACCCGCCTCAGATGAAGAAAATCATTTTGACTATTCTCGCCGCCGTAGCCGTTATCGCACTCGTCATCGTCTTCATTTGGAGGCAGCAGTCAGGCTACACCAAGGTCCTGACCTCCAGGATCGCGCGCCAGGATCTGACCACGGTGGTCAGCGGCACCGGCCAGATCAAGCCCAAGACCTACATGAACGTGGGCGCCACCTCCTTTGGCCGTATCACCCACTTCTATGTGAAGGAAGGGGATCTGGTCAAGCAGGGCCAGACCGTGGCTACCATCGAGAACGTGCAGCAGGAGGCCAATGTTAATGGCCAGCAGGCCGCCATTGCCGCCGCCAAGACGGACATTTCCTCCTATATTGCCGCCGAAAAGACCGCCGAGGCCAACGTCGAGCATGCCAAGGCCGACCTGGAGCAGAAACAGCTGGATTGGGACCGCGCCCAGAGCCTTTATAAGGACGGCATCCTGGCCAAGCAGGATTACGACGCCAAGAAGGCGGCCTACGACCTCGACGTGGCCTCTTTGGCCCAGGCCGTGGCGGGCCTCAACCAGGCCAAGGCCAACACCGATTCTGCCCGCGGCCATATGCAGACCCAAGTCGCCAACCTGCGCGTCAACCAGGATCTGCTCGACAAGACCATCGCCGCCGCTCCCTTTGACGGCATTGTGACCAATATGCCGGTGCGCGAGGGCGAAACGGTGGTCACCGGAATCCAGGGAACCGAGGGCGCCACCCTGATGACCCTGGCGGATATGAGCGTGATCACCGCCGAGATCAAGGTGGACGAGACCGACATCGTCAACGTCCAGATCGGCCAGTCGGCCGATGTGACCGTGGACGCAATGCCCAGCAAGGTCTTCAAGGGACACGTGACGCTGGTGGGCGATCAGGCGCTGCTCCGCTCCACCGGCCAGGCCACCTCGACCTCCACCTCAGGCACTGAGGAGGCCAAGGACTTCAAAGTCGTGATCACGCTGGACAATCCCTCCAGCGACCTGCGCCCCGGACTCTCGACCACCGCCAAGATCACCACGGCGCACAAAACCAACGTGCTGTCGCTGCCCATTCAAGCCCTCACCATGTACAACCCCGACGACGACAAACCCAAGGGCAGCGTGCAGGCAGCTTCGAGCCCAACCGCCGCCAAAACCACGCTGCAGCAGGGCGTCTTTGTCCTGGACAGCAAATCCGGCAAACTGCGCTCCCGCTTCGTTCCCGTCACCACCGGCATCACCGGCACGACCGACATCGAGGCGCTCACCGGGCTGAAAGCAGGCGACGAGATCGTCATCGGCCCCTACAAGACGCTGCGCTCCCTCAAAAACAGCGCGCTGGTCAAGCGCGACACCGTGAAGCCAGCCGCGCCCGGTTCGAGCGGAAGTTAGTGTAGGGTATAAGGCAGATGGGCGTTTCAGAGATATCTGCTTCAGCCAATGTTTTGAAATGGCACGACTGGTAGGCCGGGGTATTAACCCCGGCGCCGCAAAGCCGGTAAAATAGCTGGGCTTTAGCCCCTGAGGGAATGTTGATCAACCTAAAAATACTCATCTCAGGGAGTTGAAGAACAGGCCCTGACAAAGGAAGAGAATCGAATGGCTTTATTCGACACCGTGACCGAAGTGGTTGAACAGCCCGCGGCTCCGCCCAATGGCGAGATGATTGTCGTCGAGGATCTGTGGCGAACCTACGATATGGGCTCCGAACAGCAGGTGCAGGCTCTCCGCGGCGTCAATCTGCGCATCCGCCACAACGAGTATGTCGCCATCATGGGCCCCTCCGGCTCCGGCAAGTCCACGCTGATGAACCTGAT
>PMTP01000025.1:0-6271 GCA_003167305.1 Acidobacteriaceae bacterium | reverse complement strand
GCCCTGCACAACGTCGAGCTGCCGCTGATCTACAACGGCACTCCATCCGTCGAGCGCATTGCCCGGGCCAAGGAATCGCTCGCCGACGTCGGCCTCGAATCCCGCATGTACCACAAGCCCAATGAACTCTCCGGCGGCCAGCGGCAGCGCGTCGCCGTCGCACGCGCCCTGGTCAACCGCCCCTCCATCATCCTCGCCGACGAGCCCACCGGNNGTCACTCACGAGCCGGACATAGCCGAATATGCCCATCGCGTCGTCCATATCCGCGACGGCCAAATCTACTCCGACGAGCCCTCCAAGCGCCACCGCTAGGGCATTTTCACTGAGAGTGTGTGTAGTGTCTGGGTGCCCCATCCTCGCCGCGTTTTTGTTTTTGCGGCTTCGGGGTTCCCAGCGACAGGTCTTCGTCGCTGGGGTGATTTAGGGTGGGATGCCGAGCAAAGCCCATATCCCCCCCGCCCGAACCGGAAAGATTCCAAGACTTTACTGTTCATGTTTTTTCCCCGCGTGCCGATGAAACCAATGGTGGCCTGGGATTTGTCGTTTGGGCCATGGAGACGAGGCACGTTGAGAGCCATGTACAGCGCCGTTCAGTACCAGCCCGTGCCCCAGACCTCGGCCTCCCGCCTGACCCTGGTGGAAGTGGAATCACCCTCGGAAGCCCGGCCGGTGGGAGTCAGCGCGGCCTGGCGCAAGTTGCTGATGCAGGCCGAGATGGCTGCGCCCCACGTGCAAGTGGCGGCCATCGAGGGCGAACACGGCACGGGCAAGCATACCCTGGCCCGCTATCTCTTCAGCCGCTCTCCGCTGGCCTCCACCACCTTCCAGCGCCGCGACGCCCGCGAGTGGCTGGTCTCCGACGACGATCCCGCAACCCTCGCCGGCTGCACCTATCTCGATCGTGTGGACCTGCTCGCGCCTCCCGGTCAGGGTTTGCTGCTCAGCGTCCTCAAATCGCTCCAGGACCGTCCGCCGGGCCGCTTCGTGCTGATCGCCTCCTCACAGACCTCACTGCGACAGATGGCCGCGCAGGGCCTTTTGCTCCCCGATCTGGCCTTCCGCCTCACCGCCGTCCGATTCGCCATTTCCCCGCTCCGCCAGCGCCGCGAAGACATCTCCGTCCTCGCCCAGTCGCTGCTCGACCGTATCTGCCGCCTCTATCAGCAGCGCCCTGTGGTTCTTGGCCCCGGCTCCCTCGCCCGCCTCTTGCAGCACAACTGGCCCGGAAACGTCCGCGAGCTGGCCGCCGTCCTCGAAACAGCGCTCCTCGAAGCCGTCAACGGCGTCATCCGCCCCGACGACCTGGCCGTGCCCAGCGGCTTGGAAACCTCTCAGGATATGCAGCAGTCCATGATGCGCCCCGACAGCCTCAATCTCGACGCCGTCGTCCAGCATCATGTGCAATACGTCCTCGACCTGAACCGCGGCAACAAGCTCCGCGCCGCCCGCCAGCTCTGCATCAGCCGTTCCACCCTCTACCGCATCCTCGGCAACGAAAATCTATTGGCCCATTGACGCGCTGCATTCAGGTGAGTGGAGCCAATTGCATGGAGTCGGCAAAGCTGTCGCTAGAGCAAAACCACAATAGGTGTACCCAAGGCCACGACTCTAAAGTATTGAATTCCTTAAGAAATCAACACCATTGATGAGGCTGTTATGGGCATGAAAATTGTGGTTTTGCTCTAATTTGCCGGAAAACCGCCGTTCACTACGCCATGGCCCGCTACGGCTTGATCAATCCATTCATTGATGGGATGCCATTTGCCGCAGTCTCCGCATATCGTCTTGGGATGCTGCGCCCCGCAGTGCGGACAAACGCCTAGGGTCAGGAAGGTGTCGAAGGGCTGTCCACACGTCCCGCACCTCCATTTTTCTCCCAGCAGCGGCGCCGTCCGGCAGCTTGGACAGGCGAACCCTTTGCGGCGTGGCAATCTTGCCAGTTTCAGCAGCACCTGCGCGTGTCGCAGCCCGCCCCAGCAATTCATCAGCATGAAGACGGCAATCGCCCCAATCCAGAAGGAATGGGAAAAGACGGCCAGGCCGAAGAACCCGACGATGCCTACCATCCCAAGAACCGTCGCCACCATCAGGCTGCGCGCGCGTCCCAGCGGAAACCACAGCAGTGAGCGAAGAATCTGCCCGCCATCCAGGGGGTAGATGGGCAGGATGTTGAAGACCAGCAGACCGATGTTAATCGCCATCACCGACCGTACAAAGACATAGGCGTCGTGCATCGACTGCGGCCATCCCAGCAACCGGCAGATCATGAACGCCCCGATCAGCGGAGGCAGGAGCGCCACGTTCACGAGCGGCCCCGCCGCGATGCTCCACAGCGTAGCGCCCGGCCGTTGTGGCGGATCCACATACGCTACCCCGCCCAGGGGCCATAGCATGATCCGGTTGGCCGTCCCACCCACTTGCCGGCAGGCCATCGCGTGCCCAAACTCATGCATCAGCACAATCAGGAACAGCGCTAGATACTCCAGTACATTCCAGGCAATCGAGGAGTACCGGCCTTTTCGGTTCTCGATTTCAATGGCCGCCACGAGAAACCAGGACCAATGCAGAAATAAATCAACTCCCGCAATGCGGCAGAGATGGATGGAACCTTGATTCAGGGATGGCATGGCTGTAGCTTACTCCATCCGGAGTGCAACGGGCGATCAGCAGGACCAGAAATTCCGGGCACCCCGCCCTCGCTGTCATCCTGAGCGACCGAAGCGCAGCGAAGGGAGTCGATAGCCTGCCCTGAGCAACGTCGAAGGGAACCTGAGGTTGTTTTTAGAGACTCTCTTAAACCTGTCATCCTCAGCGGAGCGCAGCGGAGTCGAAGGACCTGCGGTTGCTTTTCGTCGCACTGAGAGGCCACAGCCCGGTAGGCCGGGGTTTCAACCCCGGCAAAAGCCCATCCACCCATCCCTGAAAATCAGCCAGCGCGACGAAGTCGCGCTCAGGGCCAGTGAAGATGCTGGATTAAGTCCATGAGGCGATTCGCGTAAGCCGAGGCGACAATGGCGTTTATGGGACTAAACCGCAGATCACTGTTTAACCTGTGTTTAATGAGCGCTATGAGCTGTTGGCACCAACTGAGTTCTTCACCGGCCCTGTCGACCCACGGGGATGGAACGGGTGAAGTTTACGCTTCTGGAGGCTTAACTGTGGACTTGCTTCTTCTATGAAGCAATTGATTTTACGTATAGTTTTGAGCAGACGAATTTGGTTGGGGAGATATACGATACCGCATTCAGAACACAATGCAGTTGGTGCGTGACAATTCAGAACCGAAAATAGAGGAGAGCGATGAGCGATTTCAAGCGCTTGGGAGTAGTTACTGGAGTGTTGAGCTTCGGTATCGTCGGCATATGCCTCTTGGGCAACTGCGTATTCTCGGCTGCGGGCCAGGAAGCGCAACCAGTCAAGAACAGCTATATGCCTGTGGATGACAAGGAGAGCTTCGCTGCGGTGCATGACCGCATGGCCGCAGCGAAAGCAGGGATCATGAAGCGGCAGATGGATCTGCTACAGGAGCGCTACGATCTGAGAGACCGCCCGTCGAAGGATGCGGTCATGGATCGTACCAAGCCTGTTCAGGAAGGCGTACGAGTGATACTGCCGGCCGGTGTGACGTGGGACGCGCTTGCCAGGATGACATCCGATGAGATTCGCAACAAGGACCTATTCCCGAAGGGCTTTCTGCCGCTGCCCCATGCCAATCATCCCGAGGGCGGCATGGTATTTCCCGCACAGGAAATTCAGGAGATGCTGAAGCAGGAGAATCGCGACCTGACGCGCTTCGATCTGGACTTCGACATTCCGGAGCGTTTTCTGCCGGAATTTCCTCCGGCAATGTACCTGACGACGCGGCCGGACCTTGGTGACGTGTCTCAGGGGCAGTTGGTCACCATGAGCAATTACTACGAATTGTTCAGCGGCATTCTAAACCCGAAGCAGCTTGAAGGCTTGCGGCTATTGCTGACTCCGTTTGCGCAGCAGCAGTTCAATGAGACGGTCGACCGGCGCTCGGAGAAGCCGAGCCGCGGGGTTACATGCTTTGACTGCCATGCGAATGGCGGCACCAATGGCGCCTTCCATCTGGTCGGAGATATACGGCCACAAGAGTTTCGACATCGCATCGAGACGCCGGCCCTGCGCGGCGTGAACATTCAGCGCCTCTTCGGTTCGCAGAGGGCCTTGAAGACGATTGAGGACTTTACGGAGTTCGAACAGAGAGCCGCCTACTTTGACGGCGACCAGGTGATAGCGGCGAAGAAGGGTGTAAATCCGCTTGAGCGTGGAAGCCAGGTGCATTCCATGGCGGAATTTGAGGATATTCTCGACTTTCCTCCGGCACCCAAGTTTGGATGGGACGGCAAACTCGATCCCACCAAGGCGACCGCAGCCGAATTGCGTGGGCAAGATGTCTTTTTCGGCAAGGGACAGTGCGCAAGCTGCCATTCAACCCCGTACTATACCGACAACACGATGCACGATCTGCATGCGGAACGTTTCTACAAACAGCACATGGAGAACGGCATGATGATGGCCCACGACGGCGCGATCAAGACCTTCCCGCTGCGTGGCATCAAGGACACGCCGCCCTACATGCACGATGGACGGTTGCTGACCCTGGATGACACGGTGGAGTACTTCAATCTGGTTTTGGGCACCAAGCTGACCGACCAGGAGAAGAAGGATCTTGTGGCCTTTATGCGCGCTCTGTAAAAAACTGTCTGCAAACTCACCTTCAAGGCTGATCCCGGGGCTTCGGTCCCGCCATCAGCCAGGCGGAATCGGCGGGGCATGGCTGCTGCGAGAAAACTCGCTTCAAAGTCATCGCGTGGCCCCATATCTCGAAAAGTCATTGAATCGGAGTACCCAAGAGCATTTTCTCTTCATATGTAGCCATTGCATCGACATACATGGTGGCTTTTTCTTGGGGAAAAAGCACTCAGCAGCATGGTTTCTGTAATGAGCAGAAGTGAAAATGCTGTAGGTCTCGCTTTGTTCAATTCCATCATATGCTTTATACATTGTCTTCCAAGAAACTCCCCGCTACGAGTTCGTCTCCACTTTGCCCCGGCCGCCGGCCGGTACTAAGGCTCAATTGACGCGAAATCGCCTATGGGCTCATTGAAGATAGATAGGTCCTCAAATGTCGGCAAGTGTTCACCGATGTTTACAGCCGATTCCAAATCTGAATGTTGGTTGGCCGGGCGCCCCAGGTCTCGATTGAGAGACCTGGGACAACCGGCCATCCGAGCAACGTCCCCTATTCCCGGATCGAAACGCAGCCAAAACAGCTCCGATTTCGCGCTAAAAACGACCAAAAACGTGCCAAAAACAGCCTAAAAACGAGCAAAAACAGCCATATTTCAATGTTTTGGTTGATCTATAAACGGACATTCCTGCAAAATCTCTCCTATTCTATGCGGACATTTTTGACTTGCGGAGATGCCTTCTTCATTTCGTAGCCTTATAACCGGGCAAAACGCCGTTTATTGTAGGCCTGCAGGTCCATACGAAAACACAAATGCGCGCAATTCGCAAAAGGGATTGCCGGGGCTCGGAAGACTTCCCGCCAGCCTATTGCGGAGGGGCGGCTTTCTGCTGCGCGATCCACGCATCGATGCGGTCGCTCAGCACGTCCAGCGGCAGGGCGCCGGTGTCCAGCACCTGATCGTGGAAGGCGCGCAGGTCGAAGTTATTGCCCAGAGCCGACTTGGCCCGCTCGCGCAGTTCCAGGATTTTGAGCTGCCCGATCTTGTAGGCCAGAGCCTGGCTGGGCCACGCGATATAGCGGTCCACCTCGGCCTGGATGCTGGTCTCGTCAATATTCGAGTGCTCGTGGAAGTAATCGACCATCTGCTGGCGGCTCCAGTGTTGCGAGTGGACGCCGGTATCGACCACCAGCCGGATCGCCCGCCAGATGTCGGCCTCCAGCCGCCCGTAATCCGAGTAGGGGTCCTGGTAGAAGCCCACGTCCTTGCCCAGCAGCTCGGAGTACAGCCCCCATCCCTCGATGTAAGCCGTATAGCTCTGGTGCTTGCGGAAGGTGGGCACGCCGGTAAGTTCTTGAGCGATAGAGATTTGCAGATGATGGCCGGGAAGTCCTTCGTGGTAGGCGATGGCTTCCACCGCATACAAGTTGCGGCTGGCGGCGTTGTAGGTGTCGATGCGCAGACGGCCGGGGCGGCTGCCGTCGGGCGTGCCGGCCTCGTAGTAGGCGGGCGCGGAGGTCTTCTCCAGGTACTCGGGGACCGCGTCCACCTC
>PMTP01000031.1 GCA_003167305.1 Acidobacteriaceae bacterium | reverse complement strand
CCGCGCCTGCTGTCCTTCGCGCGCGCGCAGCTCCTGATGCAGAACCATCCGCCCGGCAATCGCATCCGGCGGGGCCTGCAAAGCCGCTCCGCTGGCGGCGAAGGCGCCGGCCTCCGCCGCATGGTGGTCAATCTCAAAGCCCCGCGAGGTGTTGTGCAGATAAAGCAGCACTCCGCAACCCTCCTCGGCGATCATGCGCATCGATTGATCCAGCGTCTCGCGGCAGTGGCAGTCGGCGGCAAACAGGTCGCCCGCGGTGCAGCGGGTGTGAACACGCACCAGCACCGCGCGCTCGCAGGGTGTCCGCTCTTCCATCTCGCTGGACGGCGTGCCACTCGTGAAGGCCGGGCAGTCCTCGCAAAGGTCGCCGCGCACCAGCGCAATGTGGCTTTCGCCGCCGTTCACCTGGCTCTCGTAGGCGATCATGCGAAACTCGCCGTAGCGGGTCTGAATGCGGCTCTCGCCGGCGCGCGCGATGGTGCGCTCGTGGCGCAGCCGGTAGCGGATCAACTCCGCCACGGTCAGAATCCGCAGCCCGTGCTCGTTGCAGAAGGGAATCAGGTCGGGAATGCGCGCCATCTCGCCGTCGTCGCGCATGATCTCGCAGATCACGCCCGAAGGATTCAGCCCGGCCAGCCGCGCCAGATCGACTGAGGCTTCGGTCTGCCCGGCCCTCACCAGCACGCCGCCCCGCCGCGCGCGCAGCGGAAAGACGTGGCCGGGGCGGGCCAGGTCCGTGTAATTCGCGCCGGCATCGATCGCGGTGCGAATCGTCTGCGCCCGGTCCGCCGCCGAAATGCCCGTGGTCACGCCCTCGCGCGCCTCAATCGACTCAGTAAACGCCGTGCCAAAGCGCGAGGTGTTCTGCTGCGTCATCGGAAACAGGCGCAGATGGTCGGCGCGCTCCTCGGTCAGCGCCAGGCAGATCAATCCGCGCCCGTAGCGGGCCATGAAGTTGATCGCCTCCGGTGTCACGAACTCGGCGGCCAGCGTCAGGTCGCCTTCGTTCTCGCGGTCCGCGTCATCGACCACGATCACCATGCGCCCGGCGCGAATCTCGGCCACCGCGCCGGGAACGTCGGTAAAAGGAGGCTCGAAGGTGCGTGCGGTCTCTGGCATCGGCTCTTCCATTCTCGCCGATGGCAGCCGCAATGAGCAAAGGTACCGAACCGGGGCAGCAGTGCGGCTTCCAGATTTCCAATCCCACATCCGGAATCCGGAGGTTTGAAGTTTTTTCAGTATTCACTGAGTGCATTGGCGATTTGACGTCAAGCGAACCGTAGTATGTCTGACTGTTGTTCTCAGATTCATGAAATGCAGTTCGCGTAAACTGTACTTATGTCCTCTTCTCCCACCGCTGAGAACCAGCCGAAAATGAGTTGGATCACGACCCTCCGGGCGCGTTTGATAGCTCATCTTCAGCAGCGCGAGGAGCAGATATTCCTTCTCCTCTCTCTGCTGATTGGAGCGCTCACTGGACTAGCCGTCGTCGCGTTCATCGTGCTCACGGAGCGGCTGGGAATGCGTCTCTATCCGCCGGATAGCGCCGCGTGGAGGCGTGTGTTGGTGCCAGTGGCGGGATCGCTGGCCATGGGTTTCCTTCTCTATCGTTTTTTCCCTTACGCTCGCGGCAGCGGCGTGCCACAGACCAAGGCCGCGCTCTTCGCCCGGGACGGGTTCATCTCCCTGCGCACCGTCCTGGGCAAGTTTTTCTGCACGGCGACCACGCTGGCGTGCGGGATTCCACTTGGCCGCGAAGGACCATCTGTCCAGGTAGGCGCGGGAATCGGATCGGTCCTCGGCCGATGGCTCGGATTGCGCCCGGAAAAGGTGAAGGCCCTGATTCCCGTGGGAGCCGCTGCCGCCATTGCCGCGGCATTCAATACGCCGATGGCGGCTGTGTTGTTTTCCCTCGAAGAGGTGATGGGCGATATGCACGCGCCGATTCTGGGTTCGGTCGTGCTTGCCTCTGCAACCTCCTGGGCGGTCTTGCGCCTCCTGCTTGGCAATAACCCGCTGTTTCAAGTGCCGCAATACACTCTGGTACATCCGCTGGAACTCGCCATTTACGCCCTGTTGGGCATCGCTGGCGGTTTTCTGTCCGTAGCCTTTACCCGACTTTTGTTGGGAATGCGCAAGTTCTTTCTGCATCTTCCCGCGAGGACGCGCTGGTGGCATCCCGTCGTGGGCGGTGTGACGGTTGGTCTGATGGGCTGGTTTGTGCCCCAGGTCCTGGGCGTTGGGTATACCTACGTCGGCAGCGCTTTGAATGGAACGATGGCGCTCAAGTTGATGCTGCTACTGGTGGTGCTCAAGCTCTTTGGAGTCACTGTCAGCTATGCCTCTGGAAACGCTGGTGGAATCTTCGGCCCGAGTTTATTTCTCGGAGCCATGCTGGGCGGGGCCATCGGCACCGTAGCCCATGGCTTGTTGCCGGGATACACCGCAACCCCTGGCGCTTACGCGCTGGTCGGCATGGGCGCGCTCTTCGCGGGCATCGTGCGCGCTCCGATGACATCGGTTTTGATGATCTTTGAAATGACGCGGGACTACGCAGTCATAGTACCGCTGATGATTGCAAACCTGACCAGCTTCTTCATCTCTTCCCGATTTCAGAAGCAGCCCATCTACGAGGCATTGGCTCATCAGGATGGCATTCATTTACCCAGCTACAGCACTCGCGAAGAACCCAACCAGCGCACCGTGCTTCAGATCATGCGGAAGACTCCGGAGATTCTCCCCGCCGAGATGCGTGTCAAGGATGTGATCGAACAAACTCGTGCCAGTAAACTCCGCATCTGGCCCGTGGCAGAGAAGGATTACTTTCTGGGAATGCTGACCAGAGAGACTCTTGAATGCGCCTTTGCCGACGGGAGAAAAGAACAGCCGCTCAAAGACCTTGTGGAAACCCTACAAGTTCCGCACCTCCACACGGATCATCCGCTGCATTTGGCCCTCGAACGCATGAGTACTTACCATCTCGATCTTTTGCCGGTCGTCCACCGGGCGGATATTCACAGACTCGAAGGCGTCGTGACGCTGTCGGATGTGCTGAACGCGTATGGCGTTGACCCAATAGCCTCTGAGTAACGAGAGAGGTCAAGGGCAGAATTGATGAAGATTGGGATAAGGCTTGCATCATAAGATATTCTCGATTATCCCTTCCAGTTCGAAAGCTGATTATGGGTTGTTGCCAACAGCCCTTCGCGTGAAACGAAAGCGGTACGACGGGTGGCCCACATCTCGATTTTGAGATGTGGGAGACGATGAACCCCAACTCCAGACCTTCAAACCCGGAAGGATCTCCTGATTTGCCGGACAACTCCCCCATCAGAGGAAAATCGGGACCGCAGGCATTTTGCAGATAATTACGCTCAGTCGGCCCACTATTGAAGAAAGTGCAAGAGCAGGCCTCGGCTGATCCCTGATCCCTGA
>PMTP01000076.1:345-13645 GCA_003167305.1 Acidobacteriaceae bacterium | reverse complement strand
GACAGTCTTTATTTGTGAAGCTTTGCACGGATTTTATGCTACGTCCGCATTCTCTCAGGGGCTAAAGTCCCGTGTTGATTTTGCGGCTTTTCGGCACGGCTAAAGCCGAGCCCTTTCAAAGCAGAACAATGACCAACCAATCCCTTCTCGGCAAATCGGCACTGGTCACGGGCGGCGCGCGGCGCGTGGGCCGGGGGATTGCGCTGGCCTTGGCCGAGGCCGGCGCGGACGTGGCCCTCACCTTCCGCAGCTCCCGCGCTGAAGCTGTCCAAACAGCGAGCGAAATCGAGAACCTGGGCCGCCGCGCGCTGGCCGTCGAGTGCGATGTGCGCTCCGAGGCCTCTGTGCGCGCCGCCGTCGCCGCAGCCTTGAGCTCTTTCGGGCGGCTCGATCTCATAGTGAACAATGCCGCCGTCTTTGCATCCGCTCCGCTGGACTCGCTCACCCTTGAGCAGTGGGATGCGGTCTTCGAGACCAATGCGCGCGGGCCGTTTCTGGTAGCGCGTGAAGCGCTCCCGTATCTGCGCGCCGCCAAGGGCAGAATCGTCAACATCGGCTCGCTGGGCGGCATTCATGCCTGGGCCAATCACGCGCACTACTGCGCATCGAAGGCCGCGCTGCACATGCTCACGCAGGCAATGGCCAAGGCCTTTGCCCCCGAGGTGAGCGTCAACTGCGTTGCGCCCGGATGGATTGTGCTGGAAGCAGAGGAAATTGAGCGCGGCGCTGGCCAGGCGGCGCATTTTGCAGCCAAGACGCCCATGCGGCGCAACGGCAGCGTGGACGACGTGGCTCAGGCAGTGCTCTTCTTTGCCGCCGGGCCGCACTTCATCACCGGACAGGTGCTGGCCGTCGATGGCGGGCTGGGGCTGTAAGGGCTGGTTTCCCGGTTGTGAATTGCTCGCCGCTATCGCCCAAAGAGCCGTTTGAAAAACCCGCCTTTGCCGGAGCCGGGAGCATCGTTGCCGGCATCTGCGTACAGGCGCGGCGGGCCGGCAAACTTTTTCGCGTGGAATTTCATCGGCACGCGCTCCCATAGTCCCAGCGGCTCGGGCTGCGGCGGCCACGGCGCTCCCTCGACGGCGGCCAGCGGGTTGGTCATGCATAGCCGTTCCGCCGTCTCCACGCCAGCGCGTTGTGCTACATAGTCGTAGCCCTTCTTCAGGTGCGGCGGCCGCCCCGTGATGCTGTGCGCGTCAGTGGCCAGGAAGTGAATCCAGTTGCGCTCCAGCAGCTCGTTGGAAAAGGCCTCTGCCATCTTGCCGAATCGCCCATAGAGCGAGCCGGAGGTGACCTGCACCAGGCCGCCCTTGCGGATCATCTCCGCCAGCATCTCCGGATCGCCGAGCAGCGCCGGATACCGCTCCGGATGGGTGATGATCAACGTATAGCCCACCGATTGAAGCATGTACATGGCGTCGACGATCTGCGGGGGAATCGCGGTGTTGGAGAATTCGATCAGCAGGTAGCCTTTGCCGTCGATCGAGTAGCGCAAGGGATTGGCCGCGGCCTCGTAGATATTCTCCGCTGTCATATGGAAGTCGCAGGCCAGGCTCAAGCCCATCCAACCATCCAGCTCCGCGCATAACTCCGCGTAACGCTCTTCGATGAGCTGGGTATCGTAGGGGTACTCCGAACTGGCGTGGGGGGTGCAGACGATGTGCGTGACGCCGTTCTCTGCGGAGACCCGCGCCATCTCCAGCGAGGTCTCCAGGTCGGGCGATCCGTCGTCCACTTCGTAGAGCAGATGATGATGGATGTCAATCATTCCGCACCATCCCCTCGGCCAAGCTCCTAGCCTCTAGCTCCTAGCTCCTAGCTTCTAGCCACTAGCTTGTTCTCGCTGCCTTGGAGCGATTAGCATTCCCCAGTTACAGATCCAAACTACTGTTTGACCATGCCGTCCGCCGTTGCAGGATGAGCTAGAAGCTAGCAGCTTCAATGGGTAGCCAGCGCCGCGATCATCGAAGCGAAGACCTTCCAGCCGTCCGCCGAACCCAGGATCAGCTCGCTCGACCGGTCGGGATGGGGCATCATACCCAGCACGTTTCTTTTAGCGTTGAGGATGCCCGCAATGTTGCTCAGCGAACCGTTGGGATTCGCCTCCGGCGTGATCTCGCCCTGGGGCGTTGCATAGCGGAAGGCGATCCGATCCTCGGCCTCCAGCTGATGCAACTCTTCCGGCGTGCAGAAGTAGTTGCCTTCCATGTGTCCAATCGGCATTTGCAGCACGTCGCCCTTGACGAGCTGGTTCGTAAAAGGACTATCGGCGGTTTCCGTGCGCAGATGAACCTGCTTGCAGATGTACTTGAGCCCGGCATTGCGCATCAGCGCGCCGGGCAGCAGGCCGGCTTCGGTCAAAATCTGGAAGCCGTTGCAGATGCCCGCCACCAGTCCGCCGCCGTCGGCAAAGCGCTTGACCGCCTGCATTACCGGCGAAAAGCGCGCAATGGCGCCGGTGCGCAGATAATCGCCATAGGCAAAGCCGCCGGGAACCACCACCGCATCGACGCCCTGCAAATCCTCGCTATCGTGCCAGAGAAAGCAGACAGGCTGATGAGCCACTTCGGCAATCACGTTGTAGGTGTCGTGGTCGCAGTTGGAGCCGGGAAAGACTAGAACCCCGAATTTCATGCTTCTAGGGTAACAGCTTGGCGCTGGGTTGGCTTTCCTAGCCGATTGTCGAGGAAAAGCTGTCCCTTCCCGGTGGTATACTCACAACGTCAGGCGCGTGCCCGCGCCGCCATTTTTCACTCTCACTGAGGTACTTATGTCCGGCCATTCAAAGTGGGCCACTATCAAGCACAAGAAGGGCGCGCTGGATGCCAAGCGCGGCAAGATCTTCACCCGGTTGCTCAGGGAAATAGCCGTATCGGCCAAAGGCGGCGGCAATCCCGACACCAATGCCCGGCTGCGAACCGCCGTTCTGGCGGCGAAGGCCGAGAATATGCCGCAAGACAACATCAAGCGCGCCATCCAGCGCGGCACCGGCGAACTGGAAGGCCTCAGCTACGAGGAGATCAACTTCGAGGGCTACGGACCCGGCGGCGTTGCCGTCATTGTGGAAACGCTGACCGACAACCGCAACCGCGCGGTGAGCGAGATCCGCCATGCCTTCTCGAAGAACGGCGGCAACCTGGGCGAGTCCGGCTCAGTGCGCTTCATGTTCCATAAGAAGGGTCTCATCGCCGTCGAGAAGGATGCGGCCACCGAAGAGCAGTTGATGGACATCGTGCTCGAACAGGGCGGCGAAGACCTGAACGACGAAGGCGACACCTGGGAGATCGTCTCCGATCCCGCCGATCACGAGCGCGTCACCGCGGCCATCAAAGCCGCCCACATTCCCACGGTGATGTGCGAGGTGACGATGGTCGCCTCCACCTACACCAAGCTGGAGGGCAAAGAGGCCACTCAGATGATCCGGCTGCTGGAGGTTCTGGAAGACTGCGACGACACCCAGAATGTCTATTCGAACTTCGACATGGACGCCGATCAGATGGAAGCGGCGTCCGGCTAACAACCGACGGGGCTGGCAAGCAAGAGGCCGCCCGATTGTGGCGGCCTTTTTGTGGGAATTCAAGAATTTTTTCAGGGGAAGGAAAGTACATTGACCGGAGCTGCCAAGTTTTTTGCGATTTGTTGGACAGCGGCAAGCCTTTCAGCTGGTGCGGGATTTGCTGGCGCGCAAGCCCCGAATGGTTCTACGAAAGACACAATCAATGAGCCGCTCTTGACAGGCCTGGATGTGGCTAAGTCGTCCATCAGCCCGGTGGCTCAGGTTCGCCAGAACAAAAGCTGGGAGTACGGTCCTTTCGTCAACTACGGCGTCGGCGTCGGCGACCGCTCGAGCTACAAGTTTCTCTCGGCCGGCTTCCAGTTGGGCAAGCCGCTGACCCCGGTCTTTCATGCGAGCGTTTTCAGTGGGCAGTTCGAGTTCGCCGGCAACATCATGCCCCTCTGGCAGGCCTACACGCCGGCCCCGCACCTCGCGAACTATACCTGTACCGACGAGAAGACTGGGCTACCCTACACCTGCCCACTACAGTTCGGCGGGGGCACGTTCCGCGGCGTCAGCCTGACGCCGGTGATTTTGCGCTGGAATTTTCTGACCAAATCACAGCGCATTCAGCCCTGGTTCCAGGCCGCGGGCGGGCTGATTTATACGACCCACAAGTTTCCGCCAAATTTTCTCAGCCAGCAGACGATCAACGGCCAGACGGTCTATCTTGACGGCGGAACCTGTGTGTGGAACTTTTCGCCGCAAGGCGGTGTCGGCATTCATTACTTCACGCGGGCCAAACGGTCGATCGATCTGGGAGTAAGCGGCGTCCACATCTCCTCGGCTTCGCTGGGCGACCGCAACCCCGGCGTCAACGCCAGCGTCCAGGTGCAGTTGGGCTACACGTTCTGGAAGTGAGTAGGGAGACATAGAACGAGCCGGTGTTTTGAAAGGGCACGACTTTAGTGGTGCCGCTAGACATGCATAAGGAGGCTTGGGCTTTAGCCTCTGAGGGAATGTAATTTGAGTCATCAGCATTCCTTCGGCGGCTAAAGCCACGGTCTTATTTGGCGCTTTTACGGCAAGGCTGAAGCCGTGCTCTTTCAAAGCCTTGATCTCCGGCGGAGGGTCTTTGTTGATCTGCCTGGGATTCGGCGAAAGGAATCATGAGCGGAGCGGTCGTCGAGTGCGTACCGAACTTTTCCGAGGGCAGGGATGCCCGGCGGGTCGAAGCCATTGTGGCGGCGATGCGCGTCGAAGGGGTGCATCTGCTCGACTGGTCGATGGACGCGGCCCACAACCGCTCGGTGGTGACCGTGGCCGGCGATCCGGCGGCGGTGGTGGAGTCTGCGGTGCGCGGCGCGGGCAAGGCCGCCGAGCTGATCGACCTGACCCGCCAGCAGGGGGTTCACCCGCGCATCGGCGCGGCCGACGTGATTCCCTTTGTGCCCATCTCCGGCATCAAGCTGGAGCAGTGCGCGCTGCTGGCCCGGCAGGCGGGGCTGGAAATCTGGCGCCGCTTCAACGTGCCGGTCTTCTTTTACGAGGCGGCAGCCGCCCGGCCCGACCGGGCTAACCTCGAAGAAGTGCGGCGGGGGCAGTTCGAGGGGTTGATCGAGGCGGGTGGCAAAGATACATCCCGCCGCCCGGACATCGGCGGCCCGCTGATCCATCCCACCGCCGGCGCCTGCGCTGTGGGGGCGCGCAAGTTCCTGGTGGCCTATAACATTTATTTCGATTCGGCCGACGTGGCCATGGTGCGCGCCGTGGCCCGTGAGATTCGCGCCGCTTCCGGCGGACTGAAGGGCGTCAAGGCCATGGGAGTTCTGGTCAACGGCCGCGCGCAGCTCAGCATGAACATCACCGATTTCGAGGTCACGCCCATCTCGCAGGTCTTTCGCGCGGCCACGGCGCTGGCTCTTCGCCACAAGACCGCGCCCGTCGAGGGCGAGATCATCGGTCTGCTTCCCGAGGCTGCCTGTGAGCGGGAGAGCGAGTGGATGCGTCAATTGGTTGGGTTCGATGCGCAAACCAAGATTCTGGAGCGCCGCCTTGAGGCTCCTCTGGCCTGGCCGAGAGAGTCCTCAGCGGCCAGGCAGGCTTGAAAGACGCACCGCCCTGCCCGGCGAACGGGTAAAATGATAATGGAACAGGAACGGCGTTGTGGACCATTGCCGCGCCTGTGGAGGAAGAATTCATTGAAGACTATCCTGAGAGTTGCAATTCCCGCGATCCTTTTTGCCGCGGCCGGGTCGCTTCCGGCGGCGCAGTTGTCCGCCAATGCCAGCACCGCCATTCCGCATGATGTGCAGCAGTTGGTGGCCATCGACTACCACGCGATGGAGAACTCGAACTCGGCTATGGATCTGCGCGAGCGCGTGATGCCGCCCGAGCTCAAGCGCTTTGAAGATGCGCTGAAAAACTCCGGCCTGAACGAAAACCACGATGTCGAGCAGTTGGCCTTTGCCCTCTTCCGCTCCAAGGATGGGGACGACAAGCTGGATACCGTCGGCGTCGCCCAGGGCCAGTTCTCCGTCACGGACATCATGGCCAACTTCCGCAAGCAGAAGCTGAAAGCCACGCTGGTGCGCACCAACAAGGTTTATCCGCTGGCCAAGACCGGCATGGTGGTCTGCTTTGTGGATCCCGCCACCATGGTCTTCGGCGGCAGCGATTCGGTGACCAAGGCTCTGGATGCCCGCGACGGCGTCTCGCCCAGCCTGCTCACCAACGCGCCGATGATGGACGCGATGAAGTCCGTGGACAGCGAGCCGCTGTGGAGCATCCTCGACCAGAAAGGCACTCAGACGATGATGCGCCAGATCCTGGGCGAGGCCGGTTCTCTCACCGACTACGACACGATGAAGAAGCACCTGCAGGCCTCCTGGTACTCGATGGACTTCCAGCACGGCGTCAAGTTCGACCTCACCATCGCCACCGGCGACAGCTTCGCCTCGTCGACGCTGACTTCGCTCTTGCAGGCCGGGCTGGCGTTGCGCAAGGCGAGCGGTACGGAACCGGAGAAGCAGGCGCTGACCGCTACCTCCATCTCCTCCGATGGCGGGCGCATGTCGCTCCACTTCTCGACCACCGATGCGCAGTTCAACAGCCTTCTGCAATCCCCGCTCTTCAAGGGCATTGTGCGCTGATGCTTTGAAAGGCGCGGCCTTGACCGCGCCGTTTCCATGCAAAATGAATGATCAGGGTAGCGGAGTCAGTTGCGGATGAAATTCCGCCTTCCCGTCCGGCAGCAGAACAATCTCGATCCGGCCCTCCTGCCGCTCGGCCAGCGTGGGGCCTTCCACCTGCACCTGCCGCCCATCGCTTCCGGTGTACTGCACCTTTAGCGGCCCGCTGCCGCGCAACTGAATGCGATAAGGCAAGACCGCGCCCGCCGCAAGGGTGTCGGCTCCGAAGCTGGCGCTGGGATAATCCACCTCCAGCAGTTGAATCGCCCCGCCGGTGCGGTTTTCCACCGTTGCATCAACGTGGTAGGAGTGGCAAGCCGCCAGAGCCATCAACGCAACCGAAAGAACCACACCCCGGAATCCCTGGGTGCCCCATCCTTGGCGCGTACTCGTTCTTGCGCCAAGGGTGGGAGACCACGAACCCCATCCCGCCCGAAAAATCCCGGCTTGAATCTTCACTTCGGGCTCCCATCCGCGTCCGCCGCGCCTTCCGCCGCATCACGGGCCGCCAGCTTCTTTTCCACCCGATCCAGCCGCTTGGCCAACTCCGGCAGCCTTTGGAAGAGGCTCACCGCCCTGAGCCAGACGCGATTATCGAAGCCGGGAGAGCCGGAGATGACCTTTCCTGCCGGAATATCGTGCGAGACCGCCGATTGCGCGGTCAGAATTACACCGTCGCCGACCGTGCAGTGGCCGGCCACGCCGGTCTGACCGGTGAGGATCACATTGTTTCCGATGATCGACGAGCCGGCCAGGCCGGCCTGAGCGCAGATCAGCGTGTTCTCTCCGACGTGCGAGGCGTGGCCCACCTGGACGAGATTGTCCACCTTGGTACCGTCGCCGATGCGCGTCTCGCCCACCGTCGCCCGGTCGATGGTGGCGTTGGCCTGCACGTCCACCCGGTTGCCCAGCCGCACCGGCCCCGACTGCGGAATCTTCTCCCAGTGGCCGTCGTCATTTTTGGCAAAGCCGAAGCCGTCGGCGCCGACGATGGCGCCATTCTCCAGCGTCACGTCGTCACCCAGAATGCAGTCTTCCCGCACCACGGCGTGCGCATGAGCAAAGAGATGGCTGCCCGCCTCGACGCCGGGATAGAGCACCACGTGAGGCAGCAGCGTGGCCTGCGCGCCCAGCATTACGCGCGGGCCGATCACCACATAAGCGCCGATGTGCGCTCCTTCGCCGATCAGCGCCGTGGGGTCGATCACCGCCGTCGGATGAATTCCCGGCGCGTAGACCGGCGGCTGATAGAAGAAGCCCAGCGCGCGCGAGAAGGCGAGATAAGGATTTTTTAGCCTAAGCGTCGCCGCTTCAATCTCCGGAAACTCCGGCTCGACCAGCACCGCCGCGGCCCGTGTCGTGCGTGCCAGCCCCGCGTACTTGGGATTGGCCACGAAGGTCACCTCCGCCGGCCCTGCCTCCTCAATCCCTTTTACACCAGTGATTTCCAGCTCCGCGTCTCCGTGCAGCTCCGCGCCCAGCTTCGTTGCCAACTCACCTAGCTTCATGGATGAAATTGTAGCGGAAGAGGCGGCATGAAACTATTCCGAGACGACTTCTCAGGCGGGTGATAGTCCACTCTTTCTCCGCATAACGTCCTGCCTTTGGGCACCCGGCCCACTAAGCAACCGATATGGTGAGTTCCTTGCCGAGAACATGGAAGGCTTCGGCGATTCGGTCCACTTTGGTGGCATGAGACAAGGTGGTGAGCCGATTGACCTCCTGCTTGCTCGTCTTCAGACGCTTGGCCAACTCCGCCGGACGCACTTTCTGGCGAATCATCTCATTGAGCAGAGCGCACTTGAGCGAGAGGCTCACGGGCAATGCGATAAGATATTCTCCCTTCCGTGGAGGGGTAGGAATGGGACTCTGGCGGCGTTCATCGAGATAATGCTCCAGAGCCAACTCCAATGCTTCAGCCGCGTATTTGAGCGCGTCTTCCAACGTTTCGCCATCGGTGATTGCTTCTGGCACATCGCGGAAGGTCACCGTATATCCGCCCTCTTCCGGAAGGCCAGGGGTCAACTTTGCGGCGTATTGCAACATTACTTTTCTCCCTTCAGACCGAGCTGGCGCTTGATGCTCTCAACCGTACCGGTGCGCATCTCAGTACTGTGCGTGGGTATCAAGTAGTCTTGCCGTTCAGGGCCACGTACATGTGGGAAACTTTACCCCGCGAGCGATCGAACTTGGCGCACTTGCTCTTCAACCACCGTTGGAACTCGGCGCTGTTCATGGGTCAAGAGTACACATAAATGTTTACTATGTCAAACACCTTCGGTGCGGGGACTGACCGTCCGGCCAGCGGCCTTCAGCTCGGGAAACGAACGGGGACGGTTTCTCACTATTCGCCAGAAAAAAGCGTGAGGATGGGGCACCCGGCGACTCTCAATCCAAAATATCGTAGAAAACGACAACACCCCGCCCGCCGCAATCCAACAGAGGGCGGGATGTACCATCCTTATCGGCTACTCTTTCTCCTTTTTCGTAGGCTCCACGTAGTCCGCGGGTGGACTGTCTTCAGCTCCACTCACCCGGCGGGTAACCTCGAACGAGGCGGGGCCCGTCTGGATGACCGCAAATTGACCGTACGAGGTTCCCGACGACTCATAGGGTGTCGCCCAAATGTCGCCATTGGGAGTTGTGACCAAAGCGTCAACTTTGGTTATCAGGCAAACCCCACGGCCTGTGCGGGTCCAAGTAGTGCCGGGTGTTACGTAGAAATCGTCGTTGGCGCAGAACTGGCTTAAGTAGTGGATCGTTCCTCTGACAGCATACTGCGTGGAATTAAGGATTTGAACGCTCGGATAACCCATGTTGACCTCCTCCGTTGCTTGTGCAGTTGTGGCGATGTTCGGGGATGAACAGTCGCTGGGTCTTGGTGAAATTGATACGCTTCACCAGGAGATTCGCGGTGGCAACATCATCGCCCAGTCTTTCTTCTGACATAGCGATGCCCCCGCGAGCAAAAATCGCTCGCTGGGAACCCCGAGTCGTTGGGGATCCCGCCCCAGCGAAGGATGGGGCACGCGGCGACTCTCAATCCAAAATATCGTAGAAAACGACAACATCCCGCCCACCGCAATCCGGCAAAGGGCGGGATGTGCCGTCACTTCGCGCTTCTATTTCTGATTTTTCGTCGGCTCCACGTAGTCCGCGGGTGGACTGTCTTCAGTTCCAGTAACCCGGCGGGTAACCTCGAATGAGGTGGGGCCCGTCTGGATGACCGCATATTGACTGTACGAGGTTCCCGACGACTCATAGGCCGACGCCCAAATGTCGCCACCGGGAGTCCTAACCAAAGCGTCAATTTTGGTTACCAGGCAAACCCCGCGGCCTGGTCCGGTCCAGGTAGTGCCGGGTGTTACATAGTAATCGTCGTTGGAGCAGAACATGGTCGCGAGGTGGACCGTTCCGCTGGCAACATAATTCGTGGAATTGTGGATTTGAACGTTTGGATAACCCATGTTGACCTCCTCTGTTGCTTGTGCAGTTGTGGCGATGTTCGGGGATGAACAGTCGCTCAATGGTGGTGAAATAAATACGCTTTCACCTCGAGGTTCGCAGTGGCGACAACATCGCCCAGTCGTTCTTCTGGCAGAGCGATGCCCTTTTCACATCAAATTTGCAGAAGTAGTGGAACTGTTCAGCCGGGTGGACCCGCGGGGAAGCGGGTCTGAGGAGAAGATTTCAATCCCACTAATCACGGACGTTACCATAGTCTTACATTATGTGTCAAAAAAATTACTGAAGGTTCGTTTATGCGTTCGATGGCCGAGTACCTGTGCATGCACTTTTTTCTAGCGCAAGGATGGGAAGCAAGGATGCTATGCGAGCGAAGCGAGCGGCTGGCCCCACCGCAGGTGGCTACCAGCCGCGGGTTTGAAGCTGGTCCTTTACATCGATGCCGGCGGCGGCGAGGCCCTTCATCGTGCCGGTGACCTGCTCGCTGACTTCGGCCAGAATCTTGGGGTCATTGAAGTGGGTGGTGGCCATGACGATGGCGCAGGCGCGGCTGACGGCCTCGGCGCGCTCTTTGGGGTCGTTTTCCACGTCGAGGGGCGTGGCGTTGCCCTTCATGAAGATGCCGGAGCCGACGAAGATGGCCTCAGCGCCTAACTGCATCATCAGCGCGGCGTCGGCGGGGGTCGCGATGCCACCGGCGGAGAAATTCGGCACGGGCAGCTTGCCGGTCCGGGCGACCATGCGGATCAGTTCATAGGGGGCCTGGTGGTCCTTGGCGGCGGCGTAGAGTTCCTGTTCTGAAAGTACGGTGAGGGCGCGCATCTCGCGGATAATCTGGCGCATGTGCCGGACGGCGTGGACGACGTCGCCGGTGCCGGCCTCGCCCTTGGTGCGGATCATCGCCGCGCCCTCGGCGATTCGGCGCAGGGCCTCGCCCAGGTTGCGCGCGCCGCATACAAAGGGCGTGGTGAAGGTGTGCTTGTCGATGTGGTGGGCCTCGTCGGCGGGGGTGAGAACCTCGCTCTCGTCGATAAAGTCGACGCCCAACTCTTGCAGAATCTGCGCCTCGGCGAAGTGGCCGATGCGGGCCTTGGCCATGACAGGAATCGAGACTGCCTGGATGATCTGCTTGATCAGCGCTGGCCTGGCCATGCGGGCGACACCGCCCTCGGCGCGAATCATCGCCGGGACGCGCTCCAGGGCCATGACCGATGTGGCGCCGGCCTCTTCGGCGATGCGCGCCTGCTCGACGTTCATCACGTCCATGATGACGCCGCCTTTGAGCATCTCGGCGAGGCCGATCTTGAGGCGCAGGCTGGTGGCGGTGATCTTCTGGCTTTCGTTCGATTCAGACATGGAGTTTGGCCTCGCTGGATGGCGGATTCTGGGCGGATGGAGGCCCGGAAGACCGCTTTGGGTTCATTACCAGTGTAGCAGCGATGCGGGTGGAGGGCCTGATGGGGCGGAATAGGGAACGGCTGCCTGTGGAGCTGGTGTGGCCGTGCCAGTGCGGGGTCTTCGCGTGCGCCATCTGATGGCCATGGAACCGGGGCAGTTGATCGAAACGCATGGGCTGAATACTGAGCGGTTGCCAATGCGCGCGTATGCTTCTGAACCTTTGCCGAGGAATCTTCTGCGAATGCGGCAGCACGGGTGCAGAGAATGCACAACGGCGGGCGCTCAGCCTTCGGCAGGTTGGCTCTCCCGCGACAACAGTCGCCCGAAGGGCGTTGTTGCTGATTGAACGTTTCCCGTGTTACGATAAGCGTTAAGCATGATTCAATCCTTCGCCGATGATGAGACGGAAGCGGTCTTCTTGACCGGAACAAGCAGGCGATGGGCAGCGATTGCGCGGGTAGCAGCACGCCGATTGCAAGCAGTTGACTTCGCGTCGGCGATTGAAGATTTGTTGAAGCCGCCGGGCAACCGGCTGGAGAAGCTGAAGGGTGGCCGGGAGGGCTGGTGGAGCATCCGCATCAACAATCAATATCGAGTGTGCTTCCGCTGGGACGGTCAAGATGCCTGGGATGTAGAGATTGTTGATTACCATTGAGGGAGATTGTGCATGAGTATTCCAAGGAAGCACGAGCAAAAGGGTGTGCCAATTCATCCCGGCGAGTTTTTGCGTGAGGATTTTCTGCTGCCGCTGGGACTTTCGGCCAATGCACTGGCTCTTGCTTTGCGAGTACCGGTGACGCGCATCTCGGAGATTGTGCGCGAACGCCGGGGAATTACTGCGGATACGGCGCTGCGTTTGGCGCGGTACTTCGGGACCACGCCGGATTTCTGGATGAAGATGCAGATGTCCTATGACCTGGCCTTGGCCAGCCGGGAAGTGACGGCCCGAATTGAGGTGGAGATCTTTCCCGCGCCGCGCACGGAGACCGGGGAACTGATGGCCAGACAGGTTGCTTGACCGGATTGCGGTCAAGGGGTGCGGATTCTCAGCACTCATCAGGATGAAAAGAAGAACTAGCGCGTAATCAGGAAACGAGTCCAAACAGACCATGCCCACGACGAACAAGGACTATTACGGCACGCTTGGCGTGAAGAAAACGGCCACCCCGGAGGAGATTCGCAAGGCCTTCCGCAAGGCTGCGCGGCGATATCACCCGGACGTGAACCCCGGCGACAAGCGCTCCGAGGAGAAGTTCAAGGAGATCTCCGAGGCCAACGACGTGCTGAGCGACGAGAAGAAGCGCAAGATTTACGACCAGGTGGGCTTCTACTCCGATCAGATTGACCCTGCGACGGCCGAGGCCTATGCGCGGCAGGGCGGCGGTCGCGGCGCTCCGGTGGACTTTGGCGGCTTCGACTTCTCCGGCTTTCAGAGCGGGCCGGGGCAGCGCCGGGGGCAGCACGCGGGCTCCCCGGCGGATTCGGCTTCGTGGGGCAGCTTCAAGGACATTTTTTCCGGCATGTTCACCGGAGCGCAGCAACAGCAGCAGCGCGGTCCGCAGCCGGGCAGCGACCTGGAGTACCAGGCCACGGTGGACTTCTGGACGGCGATTCGCGGCGGTCAGGCGCGGCTCGAAGTGAACCGCCAGGAGAGCTGCCCCACCTGCCACGGCCAGGCCTCGACCGGCGGACCCACCCAGTGCTCGGAGTGCAACGGCACGGGCCAAGTGACGCAGATGGGCGGGCGGAT
>PMTP01000076.1:0-238 GCA_003167305.1 Acidobacteriaceae bacterium | reverse complement strand
ATTCATCTGACGGTTCCGGTGACCATGCCGGAGGCCTCGCTGGGGGCCAAGGTGGACGTGCCGACGATTGACGGACGGGCTCAGTTGAAGATTCCGCCGGGAACGCAGAGCGGACAGAAGCTGCGCATGAGGGAGCGGGGCGTGGAGAGCTCCCAGCACCCCGGCAAGCGCGGCGACCAGATTGTGACCATCGAGGTCACGGTGCCTAAGCTCTCGGACGAGCGCAGCCGCGAGATCA
>PMTP01000073.1:1542-3758 GCA_003167305.1 Acidobacteriaceae bacterium | reverse complement strand
TTTGGCGGCCTCAAGCGCGGCAAGGTCAAGCTGGAACCCTTTCTGATCTTCAACTCGCAGTTTCTTACGCTGATTCGCGCCGGGTTGCCGATTCTCGGCTCGATTCTGATGCTGGCCAAGAACCAGAAGAATGCGCATTTTGCCGCGCAGTTGGAAGATGTGGCCGCCAGGGTGAAGACGGGCGATTCGCTCTCATCCGCTTTCGAGGCGCAGAGCGGCTTTCCCATCATATACACCACCACGCTGCTGGCCGGCGAGCGCTCGGGCAACTTGCAGGAGGTGCTGGAGCGCTACGTCAGCTTCCAGCGCATTTCGCTTACTTTCCGCAAAAAGCTGATTGCATCCTTGATCTATCCCGGCGTGCTGCTGACGCTGGTTACCGGGCTGATCTTTTTCATGTTCGTCTTTGTGATTCCGCAGTTTGCCGAGCTCTATGACCAGATGGGCTCGAAGCTGCCGGCGATGACGATGGACCTGCTGGCCTTCGGCAAATTCCTACGCCACTACATTGTATGGATTCTGCTCGCCATGGTTGGGACGGCCTTTGGCGCTTACCGCTTTTCGATTACAGATAAGGGGCGCGACGTCATCGACGGCGTCCGCATCGGGCTGCCTGTCTTCGGCAAGATCTGGCTCAAGTACCAGGTGGCGCTGTTTGCGCGCACGCTCTCGACGCTGCTGACCGGCGGATTGCCGCTGGTGCCGTCGCTGGAAACGGCGGCCCGCTCAATCAGCTCGCGGCGTGTCTCGCGGGCGGTAATGCACTCCATCACCACGGTGCGCGAAGGCAAGAGCCTGGCCGATGCGCTGATCCAGACTAAGGTCTTTCCCGATCTGGCCGCCGAGATGATCTCGGTGGGCGAGCAGACCGGCGCTCTGCCGCAGATGCTCAATTCCGTTTCGGAGTTTTTTGAGGAGGATGTGGCGACGGCCCTTGCCGCGTCACTGGCGCTGATTGAGCCCGCAATCCTCATCGTGATGGGCGTTGTTGTCGTCTTCATTCTCATCTCGCTTTACCTGCCCATCTTCTCGCTGGGACAGACGCCGGGAGGTCAGTAAATCATGGCTGCAGCCACACATTCGCTTCCCATTGCGATACCCGTAGGTCCGCTTCCGGGCTCTCAGGAAGAGCGCGCCCAGGCGGAACTCCTGGCGCAGCGCTATCACGCCGAGTTCGTGGACCTGAAGAACTTCAAGATTCAGCACGAGCTGCTGCGCACCGTGCCCGTCGAGCTGATGTTCCGCTACAACTTCGTGCCGATAGAACAGCAGGGCGACGCACTGGTGATTGCCGTCAGCGACCCATCGCGGCTGATGGTGCTGGATGAGATTGCCGGGCTGCTCTCGCATAGGATCATCCCGCGCGTGGCGACTCTTTCTCAGATTACCGACCTGCTGAAGAAGACCGAGCAGTCGCAGCGCGTGCTGGACGAGGCCAGCGAAGGGCTGACCTTCGACGTGCTGACCGGCGACGAAAACTCCGACGAGAATATCTCCATCGAGAAGCTGACCAGCGAAGAGGACATCAGCCCCATCATTCGCCTGGTGGACACGACCATCTTCACCGCTCTGGAGCGGAGAGCCTCGGACATTCACATCGAGACTTACGACGACTCTGTGCATATCAAGTACCGCATCGACGGCGTCTTGCAGGAGGCTATGGCGCCCATCGCCCGCGAGCATCACACGACAATTCTGAGCCGCATCAAGATCATGAGCGAGTTGGATATTGCCGAGCGGAGAGTGCCGCAGGACGGCCGCTTCCGCGTTCGCTACAAGAACCGCCTGATCGACTTCCGCGTCTCCATCATGCCGACGATTCACGGCGAAAATGCCGTGCTGCGCGTGCTGGACAAGGAGTCGATGAGCGAGAAGTTCCACCATCTGACGCTGGATGTGGTGGGTTTTGCCGACGAGGATTTGCGGCGCTTTCGCGCCTACATTCGCGAGCCATACGGGATGGTGCTGGTGACCGGGCCGACGGGCTCCGGCAAAACGACGACTCTTTACGCCGCGCTGAACGAGATCAAGAGCGACGAAGACAAGATCATCACCATCGAGGATCCGGTGGAGTACCAGATTCGCGGCATTACGCAGATTCCGGTGAACGAGAAGAAGGGGCTTACCTTTGCGCGCGGGCTGCGGTCGATCCTGCGCCACGACCCGGACAAGATTCTGGTGGGCGAAATCCGCGACAACGAGACGGCGCAGATCGC
>PMTP01000073.1:0-1455 GCA_003167305.1 Acidobacteriaceae bacterium | reverse complement strand
TGGCGCGGCTTTGAATTCCGCGAGGGTCTGGGCTGCATGGAGTGCGGCGGCACCGGCTACCGCGGCAGGACGGCGATTCACGAGCTGCTGGACTTGACCGATCCCATCCGGGAAATCATTTTGGCCAAGAAACCCACCTCCGAGGTGCGCAAGCTGGCGCAGAAGGAGGGCATGACCTTTCTGCGCGAATCGGCGCTGGATCGTGTCCGTCGCGGCATTACGACGCTCAAAGAGATCAACAAGGTTACGTTTATCGAGGCATCACGCTAGTGAATTCGATTCTCAGCAAGACCGGCTCTCAGATTGGCGCGCGACCGCCGGCAGCCGTGGAGCTGTCGCCGCAGGGCGTGCTGGGCGCCGCTTCGCCGGGGCCGGGCAAGCCGCCCGTATACGCCTTTGAGCCGCTACCTCAGGGCGCGCTTATTCCCGGCATCGGCGAGCACAATCTGCGCGCGCCGGAGCTGGTGGCCAACGCGATGCGCGCGGCACTGGGACAGGTTTCGCCGCGCACCCGCTCGGTCACGCTAGTGGTGCCCGACACTGTCGTCCGCGTCTTCGTTCTGGACTTCGATTCGCTGCCGGGCAAAGCCGCGGAAGCGATTCCGGTTCTCCGCTTCCGGCTGCGCAAGATGGTTCCCTTCGATGTGGAGCACGCCGGATTGAGCTACCAGGTTCTGGTCGAGACGAAGAGCGAATGCAAAGTGCTGGCCGCGGTGATTCCCGGCCCCATCCTGCAAGAGTATGAGGCCGCGGTGCGCATGGCCGGTTTCGAGCCGGGCGCCGTGCTGCCGACGAGCCTGGCGGCTCTGGGAGCCATCGATTCCGCCGAGCCGGTGCTGGCCGCCAACCTGAGCGCGCTGGCGCTGACCACCTCCGTCACCCAGGGCCAGGACCTGCTGCTTTATCGCACCCTCGACCTGCCCGAAGAGCCCACCCAGCGGCTGGCTGAGGTGCAGCGCGGCATTGCCGTGGCCGCGGCTTACTATGAAGACAAGCTAGGCGTCCGTCCCCGGCTGCTGTACTACGCCGGCATTGGGGCTGGCGGCAACAGCTCGGCGGAGGACTTTGCCCGCTGGATCGACGATCCGGAGCTGACCGTGGCCGATCTGGCGCCGCTGCCTGAAACCGGAGCCGCGACGCCATTGGGCAACCTGATGAGCCTGGCCGGTGTGGTCGGCGCGCTGGCGGGGGCTTAGGGCCTGCTAACCCTTATAGGACGGCAGCGACGGGAGCGGATTTTTTTGAGCTCAAGGAGTGAGGAGCGAGATGTACACGACGTACTTAAGCGACGAGCGACGCAGAGATCGGGAAAATCCGCCTCGTCCCCTCGGGTTGCGGAAAAAATCGGGCCATACTTCGTTGTCGCCCTCGTCCTTGGAACCGCCAAAGCCTTCGGGCTCCGCCTCGGCTGGCCCGATTTTTTCTTGCAACGCTGTCCGCCCTATAAGGGTTAAC
>PMTP01000046.1 GCA_003167305.1 Acidobacteriaceae bacterium | reverse complement strand
TGCCCGGCCAGGGATGTTGATGGATCTCTCAGACAATACCGCGTGGCCGCACTCTTCTATAGCACTGGGATGGGCGTGTATTGAAGACAGACCGGCTTGCATTTAATGCTGCCCCGCGGCCTCCGGCTGGCGCAACTGCGCCTTCTTCAGGAATTCCCATGCTTTGCCGTTGATCTCATCGGAGATTACATAGTAGTTATGATCGTGATGGGGAATGATCTCGAGCTCGATGGGAAAACCATTCGACTCGAATTCTTTTTTTGTAGCGGTTACCTGTTCGACCGGGAAGAGTAAGTCCTGATCTCCAACCCAGATCGCAATCGGCATTCTTCGCCCGGCATAGGCAAATAATCTGTAGTTGTCCGGCTGCAGCGCGCCGGCGTGCACCGCTGCGGCCGCGAAGGAATGGGAGTCGAGGATGGCGAGAAGCAACGCATACATGGCTCCGGCGGAATGCCCAAACAGGTAGATGCGGTTCCGATCGACGGCGTGTTTGGCTTCGACCTGGTCAACGACAGCATGGAGGAAGTCCGGCGGATCCATTTTGAGCTGCCAGAATGCAGGATCGTACGCATCCGGCGCGGCAACGATGAAGTGCTCCTTCGCTGCCAGAACTGCCCACGCATCGACCATCACCTGGCCGTTTCTCCCCGAGCCATGCAACAGAAGCACGAGAGGCAGCGGGCCTTCGGCCTTCGGCACAAAGGTGTAAAAAGTTCTCGTGTTAGCGGCGAACTCGAAGGTGTTCCTGGTGGCCATCTCCCTTGCCGGCGCGGAGACAGTTATCTGGCGCGTGAAGTTGAGAGGCTGCGGTGAACCTTGATTCCATGTGCCGGTAATCGTTTTGCCGTCAGCGCTGGCTTCGCCTTTGTAACTTCCGTGAACCATGGGAACTTCAAAGCTGAACTGCCTGCCTGACAGAGTCACGTGCGCGCAGGATAGCCCGAATGCTCCCTGATCAACGCTGTCCAATGTTCCCGTCAAAGCCCCCGCCTGATCTTGCTGGAGATGGAGCGTCACGTGAAGATTCCCCAGCACTCCCGCAAAGTTGCCCGCAATTGAAGGCGAGGCTAGTTGCGCGTCCATCGAGGTGGCCAAAAGAACATAGAGCAGGAACCCGAAGAGCACGCGGCACTGAAGGATATTCCTCATAGCGAAGTCCAGAATATCAACTCTTCTCGGCGCGGGCATTGCATTGTTTTTATCCAAAGCTCTGGTATTTCTTCCAGAATTCCGGCCAGCCGAGCCGCAGAGCGCCGCAGACGACGCGGAACTCGGACTTATTTCGATCGGTGTACTGCCAGTTGAGGCCAATCTTCTTCGCTCCTCGGGAGTTCTATGCCTGGCGCTACGCTTTGGTTCCCGTACGGACGGCCTCGCGTTCGGCGCGCTCCTGCGGCGAGGCAATTTTGACAGTAGCCATGCCCGCGGCGGTTGCTGCCGCAATGCCGAGTTCCGTATCTTCGAAGGCCAGGCAATCGGCGGGCGCCACGCCGAGCCGTTCGGCGGCAACTAGAAATGCATCCGGGGCCGGCTTGCTGTTGACGTAATCCTCTGAGCCGACGATGGTCTCGAAGCGACCCATCAAACCCAGTACGGAGAGTGAACGCTCAACCGAGTTCCGCCTGCCACCCGATACCACGGCAAAGGGAATCCGGCCCTGCTCGGCTTCAATAATCTCCATCACCTCGGGAATCGCCTGCAGTTGCGGCAGAAGCGCGAAGTAGAGCTCTTCCTTCCTTACAGCGACGGCCTCGACGGGCATACTCAGCCCGTTCATCTTATTCAGATCGGAGATAATTTCGCGCGTGGGCTTGCCGCCCCAGGCGTAGAAGAGATCCTCCGGATAGATGCAATTCCACTCCGCCAGCGCCGTCTTCCAAGCAATGTAATGCAGCGGCATGGAATCGACGATGGTGCCGTCGCAGTCGAAGAGATAGGCGCGGAAGGTGCTGGCGGGCAGTTGAAGTTTCATGCCGTGCAGCCGCCTTCGCCGGGTTTTGTCGACTCCATCTTCAGAGCGTTGTTGAAGCGGTTGAAGTAGTTGAAGAGGCCGATGGCGCAGAGCAGCTCCACAATCTCTCCTTCCGAGTAGAAGCCGCGCAGTTCGGCGAATTGCTCGTCCGAAACAGTGTTGGCGTCGCGAGTGACGGTCTCGGCCAGGCGCAGGGCAGCCTTTTCGGCGGCAGTAAAATCCTCGCGATCCGGCCACTCAGCCAGGTGGGCGAGCTGATCGTCGCTCCATCCCAGGTTCCTGGCGAGAATGGTATGGCTGGCCAGGCAGTAGGGCGTCACATTCACCTGGCTGGTGCGTACGATGATCAGCTCCTTCAGCCTGGGCGAGAGCGTGCCGGTGGTGAGCACGGCGGCAAAATGCGCCTGCATGGTCGTGAAAATCTCCGGCCGGTGGGACATCACCCGGAACATATTGGGCACATTGCCGCGCAGGGCAAAGATTTTATCGTAGAGCGCCGCCATTTCTGCGCTCACTTCGCTGCGATCCAGCCGGGAAATCCGGGACATGAGTTCTCCTCTGCGCTTCTTCCATCGTATCGCTTGCAGGCTTGAACCCGCACTATCCAGCGGACTTTTGACGCGCCCCGCGCACTCTGCTACCTTGATAGAGGAGTTTTTTTGCAAGACACTCCTCAGTAGCTCAATNNTTCCAACCCCACAGAACCCCACAATAATCAAACCGCCGCCGACTGCCGCACAGCCGGAGACAATTCTTGCGGTATCACCATCTGCACAACCTTTGAGTTTGACCGTTGTTTGGCTCGCAGGCTGGTGTTGCCGTAGACGCTCATGGTTGTGGCCACATTGCTGTGCCGCATGAGCTTCTGCCGCACTCCGATGGTGCAGGCGACCGAA
>PMTP01000054.1 GCA_003167305.1 Acidobacteriaceae bacterium | reverse complement strand
CTGGTGCTGGGCCGGGAGGGAGCGGGGTTGCACGACCTGGTCCGCCGCAGTTGCGACCATCTGCTGCGCATTCCCATGAGCGGCGGCGTCAGCTCGCTGAACGTCTCCGCCGCCGGAGCGGTGGTGCTCTACGAAGCCTTCCGCCAGCGGCGTGTGGCCGCGCGGCAGGCTACCGACTCTCGCCCCGCCCCTGCTGCCGCGTCGAAACCAAAGAAACAGAAAGGCCTGGGTTCATGAAGTTTCTTCTCGGCCGAATCTCCAATAACACTGTCATCCTGAGCGAAGCNNCGAAGCGCAGCGGAGTCGAAGGACCTGCTTTTGTTTATCGTCTTCAGTGAAGGGTACGGGCTCTGGCCCGTACATTCACCCGCTAAAAAGTCGGGCTTTAGCCGCTGAGGGATTTTTCATCCGGATTTATTCAAGACTTATACTGTTTTCCGTTGCACTGGCGGCTTTACCCCTCTTCGCGCAAACCGCCCCAGCAACCCCGCCCGCGCCACCGCAGCAACTTCAGTCCCACCAAGGCCAAGTCATTTTTTCCCGCACCATTGATGAGAACGGCCAGACGACCACCCAGTCCGGCTCGGCCGCCACGCCGCCCGCCGCCGAAGGCGAGTTGGCCCCACCGCAGGTGGTAGAACGCCAGGCCATCATCTTCACCGCCTTCGACCTCGACGTGCATCTCCGCCCGGCGGAGCAGCACCTAGCCGTCCGCGCCCAGCTCACCGTGCGCAACGACGGCAAGACCCCGCTCACCCGCATCCCTCTACAACTCTCCTCCTCTCTCAATTGGGAGCGGATTCGCGTAGGCATCCACGACGCGGCATTTCAAGTGACCACGCTCAATTCCGACACCGACCACACCGGCCAGTTGCACGAGGCGGTTGTTCCGCTTGCCCAGCCGCTCGCGCCGGGCGAGAGCCTCCGCGTTGACGCCGCCTACTCCGGCGTGATCGCCCCGAGCGCCCAGCGCCTGCTGACCATCGGCGCGCCCAGCGAAGTGGCCCTGCGCACGGAGTGGGACCAGATCAGCCTTCCCTTCACCGGCCTGCGCGGCTTTGGCAATGTCGTCTGGTACCCGGCGGCCAGCGTCCCCGTCCTGCTGGGCGACGGCGCGCGACTCTTCGACGAGATGGGCGAGCACAAGCTGCGGCTCACCGGCGCGCATTTCCGTCTGCGCCTCACCGTCGAGTTCCCCCACGGCCAGACCCCCACCGTCGCGCTTATCAACGGCCGCGCCGCGCCTCTGACCATCACGGAATCCAATTCTCTGGACCAGAGCCAGGAGGTGGCCAGCGTGGCAACCGCCGACTCCGGCGACTCGACCCTCGGCTTCGAGGCTCCCAGCCTCTTTGTCGCCATCCGCACGTCCCACCCCGGCACGAACCTCACCGCCTGGACCCTCCCCGAGGACGATCTCTCCCAGCAATTCTGGACCACGGCAGCCACGGCGGTGACTCCGTTTTTACAGGGCTGGCTTGGCCAGCAGCCGCGCTCCCAACTCACCCTGCTCGATCTGCCCGACCCCGAAGAAGCGCCCTTCGAAACCGGCTCTCTGCTGGCTGTGCCGCTGCGCGAAGCCGCTCCACTGACTAATCTCAAAACCAATCCGGGTTCGTTGAACGGCATTCTTGTCCATGCCCTCACCCACGCCTGGCTCCAGTCGCCAACGGCTCAGCAGCCGCCCCCCGCCTGGCTCAATGAGGGCGTNNTGGGCGCGCTGGAAGCAGACCGCGCCGCTCTGGCCCTGGCCGAGCCGGAAAGCCCCGGCCAAAGCGCCGGCCAGCCGCTCGCCCAGGCCATCTCACCCGTCTACTACCGCACCAAGGCTGCCTACGTCCTGTGGATGCTCCGCGGCCTGGCCGGCGACTCCGCGCTCTCCGCCGCTCTTCGCGCTTACAATCCAGCCGGCCTCGCCCCCGATACCAATAAAGACTCCGGCAATCCCGCCACGCACGGCTCCTTCGAAAAGCTGCTCGAAGCAACCGCGGGCTGCCCCGATCTCGCCTGGTTCTTCGCCGACTGGGTCGATGCCGACAAGGGCCTGCCCGACCTGAGCATCGACGGCGTCTTTCCCACAACCGCCTCGTCGGACAACTGGCTGGTCGCTGTCCATCTTGGCAACGCCGGTTACGCAGCCGCCGAAATCCCGGTCACCGTCCGCTCAGCCATGGCCTCCGTCACCCAGCGCGTCCGCATCCCCGCCCGCGGCAAGACGGTCCAGCGCTTCCTCATCCAGGGCAAGCCCACCGAGGTTCAGGCCAACGACGGCACTGTCCCCGAGACCCAGGCCAGCGTCCACATCACCCACCTCGACTCACCAGCCGACAGTTCCTCCTCATCGAGCCAGCCCAGCCCGCCGCGGTGATAGTACGGGCAAAGTGGCCCGACTCGCAAAAATTCGGGGTGCCCCAGGTCCCGCTTCTGGGACCTGGGAAACGACGATCCTCAATCGGTTATCTTCATGGGAAGAGGATCGTCCGTCCGCCACGGAACCCCGCACTAACCCTTTGCGTATCCTGAGTGCAGAGCAAGGAGAACCCGCCATGAGCAGCCAACCCTATCCCAACCCGCAAGCGATCTTTTACCAGCACTATGCGGCGGTGCGCCGCGACGAAGTGGTCGGCATTTTGCTGGCGCTCTTTCTGGGTGGCTTCGGCATTCACCACTTCTATCTGCGGCGAACGGGGCTGGGGATTCTGTATGCCTGCTTCTGCTGGACGCCCTTCCCGTGGATTCTGGGCTTCATCGAGTGCTTCTTCATGCCCGGCCGGGTGCGCGAGTTCAACGCCATCCAGGCGGCGGGGATTGCGGCGATGCTGGGAATTGCGATGCCCGGATGGGGTCAGCCGTTCAATGTTACGGTGAACGTGCCCCCGGCGCCGCAGCCGGGAACGCTGCTGGCCTGTTTGCGCTGCCGCCAGACCAATCCGGTGGGCTCGCGCTTCTGCTCCGCCTGCGGCGCCGCGCTATAGCCATTTCACGAAGAGTCTAGGGTGGAAAACCAGTACCTCGACTGGCCTCGTTTATTGTCAGCAGCACGACTTACCGCTGCAAGTTACGTCAGCAATGAACCAGCTAACTCGCTAACTCGCCATCACCGCGAAGCGGTGGCTAACTCGCTAAATAATTAACCAGTCCTCGCGAGTTATACCAAGACGATGGAGAAGGCTTAACTCTCAACCGGCTTCGTTCATAGAAACCCAGTCTACATATTCGCATGCCCGGCGCGCATCGACTCATTGAACTGCGGCTTGGTAAAGTTCAGTGCGGCTTCGAGCCGGGCCTGGTACTCCGGCGCGCGGGCCATTAGCAGCGGCGTGGCTGCGGCAAACTCCCCCTCCAACCTCAACAACCCTTCGCCCGCCTTATCGCCGGCCATGCGCAGCAGATCGGCCTCGGTCGTGTTCAGGTACTGCGCATCCATCGGGTCGGCAATCCACACCGGCTCGCCCGCGCCCAGCACGCCCGAAAGCCAATAGACCTTGCAAAGCAGGTATTCCAGCCGCTCGGCGTCCGTGGTCTCGGTGAAGAGAAACTTCTTCTGCCAGCGGCTGTAGTAGCGCGTGGTCACCGGCACCGGCTGGCGGTTGCCGGACTTCAAAAACTCCAACTGCCCGCGGTCCACCGTCTTGCGGATGGCGTTGTAGACAAAGCTCTCCGCATAGGGCTGCTCCATCGCCGGCACAATCTCGGCAAAGGTCAGTGTCACCGAGGCAGCGACCTTGGCGTGCAGGTTGAGCGCCCCGCCGTCGGCCAGATGCACCTCGCCGTGGACAATGTAAGTGTCCGCGCCCGAGGTGGAGCGGTGAAAGGGCCACTGAAACTCGCCGAAGGCCAGCGGCAGACCGCCCAGCGTGACGCAGCAATCCGGCTGCGGATTGCGCAGCCGCCTGGCCTGTGCCGCCAGGTAAGCCGTCATCGTGGCCAGCAGCTCCGTCGTGCCAAAAACAAAGCCCTCGGTCAACTCCAGCTTGAGCGTGCGCCCGCCGGCATCCACGCCAATCAGCCCTGTTCGCGCGCCAGCCAGCCCGAGCAGAAAGACCGCCGTGGGACGGCCATGAAAGTCGCTGCCCTCCGTGGCGGAGACCAGAACCAGGCCCGCCTGCGCGGCAGCCGCTTCAAGAGCGGAGACAAGTGTGGAGTTCAACGCTGTGGTCATAAGATGAGAATCCTATCTCGGAGATCGTTGCCTCCTCATTCTAGATCATTCCGGTCCGAATGTAGTTGGCTCTGATGTTTGTTAGAAAAAACCCGGAAATGTCATTTCAGGTTTTCATTGAGCAATTTGGCCAGCCGCGCCCCGGCCAGAGTCACCCGGCTCTGCGCATCGTTCATCGCTTTGTTGTAGTAGGCCGTAGTGATCAGGTAAGAAGAATTGCCTGTGACGGGTTTGGGGCTTTTGCCAATCGGCGGCGCATATGCATCTTTCTTCGCCATCGCCAGCGACTCGGCAGCCCAGTCCGACGGAGTAATGTCTTTTACCTCGTTTCCCGCGGCCTGGGGGAGTTTCTGTGCAAAGGCGATCGCGACGGGAAGCGCCGACGCAGGCTGGCCTTCACCTGGAAGATCATCCCAAAAGGCATGCAATTCACTCGGCGCGCTTTTGGAGAGTGTTCCCTCAAACTCCTTTTCCATTACCGGAGTTAGCTTGATCGCCACCGTGTTGCCGCCCGCATCGCCAACACCGCCGAAGTAGCGTTCGCTGCCATGAAGCGGCTGATGGATATCGCCGGTCAGATGCTCAAGCCAAACCAGATCGTACGCCTTTAGAAGATCGTTCTCGTCCGAGGAAATAAACTGGCGAAGCGCGACTATCTGCGTAGCTGCATTGAGAACGGGAGTCACTGGAATCGCCGAACCATCGGAAGCAAATCCGGCGTCTACGAAGTGCCAGTATCCATGGCTTTCCGTGTCGGTGAAGCCGATGTGAACCTCGACGGTCCTTCCCGCCGGCGGAGTGTCGGAGTCTTTGAGCCACTGATGCTTGATGCTGTCCGCCCAGGTAGCCGCCTGCATGAAGAGATAGAGGTTTTTCTGGTCTTCCGTGAGACCGGCAGGAAGATTCGCTACCCATTCGGCATATCCCGGAATCGATTTGGTGTTGTCGGCGTTATGGAGCGTAGGCACCTGCTTCAGCAGCTCGATCACACGGGCGCGAGTGGCCGGCGTCATCTGCTGCCACGCAACATACGCTACGGCTTCGTGGCCCGTGTTGCCCCAGGACAGCGCCTTCGGCGGGCTGAGGAGAAGAGTTGAGAGCGATACTACAAGAATGGCCTGGCAAAACAGCCTATGCATTTGAGTTTCTCCTTTCGAGCGGTCTCCGAGTCGACTCGGGCTGTGCAACCCATATTAAACTACAGTATCCATCTGCCAAGCACCCGGACCGGACTTTCGTAGTTGGGGCAGGACAAACTACCAGACTTCCAGCTCGAACTCCCGGTACTCGCGGATCAGCTCGAAGTCGGCGCGGTTGCTGGTAATCAGCTTGGCGCCGTGGGAGCGGGCGGTGAGCGAGATCAGCACGTCGAAGTGCAGATCGCGCAGCTTTTCGGGCTCGTAGCCCTTGTCCGCGAAGATTTTCGCCAGAATCCGGCCGGATTCCAGCCAGTTCTTCTCCGTGGGCGTCAGAATGGGATGGCGTTCCTCAAGCTCCTGAATCACCTGCCGGTCCACGGGTGTAGTAGCTCCACGCCAAAGCTCGGCCAGCATCACGGCGGAGTTGCGGACCACGCCTGTCAGGTTCAACATTCGATCAAGGTAGCGGTTAGTGCGAATCTGGTCGATCAGCACCGAGCTGTCGAAGACTATTAGGTTACTCATCGCACCCAGCGAACGTTCCTTTGCCGCCGTACTTCTTCATCGTCGCCTTGAAGCGATTTAATGCAACAATCTCCCTGAGCGCAATATGAACGGCCTCGGTGCGCGACTTGGCTCCCAGGGCGCGCACGGCCTCATCCGCCAGTTTTGTGTCCAGTCGAATCGATGTGAGAGTGGCAGCCATTCCTGCTCCTTCTGTATATATGAATCTTGATCTTTGTGTATACAATTGTCAAGAGCCGGGCGTTGCAGTTCTTCCCTTCGCCGAAGGCGAGTTGGCCGCACCGCAGGTGCCCGCAGGCGCCATTTACAATTGCAACTGTGCAACCCGAAGAGTCTTTGCCGATCATTCTTGCCGAAAACCTGACCAAGGTTTACGCGGCGGGCCGAGTCCCGGTCACCGCGGTGCGCTCTGTTTCGATGGCCGTCCAGCCGGGGGAGTTTGTCGCCATTGTCGGCCCCTCGGGCTCCGGCAAGTCCACGCTCTTTTACCTGCTGGGCGGGCTGACGCAGGCCACCGAAGGCCGCGTGGTGATCGACGGGGTGGACTTTGCCTCGCTCTCAGACGGTGAGCGCACGCGGCTGCGCAAGCACCGCATCGGCTTCGTCTTCCAGAAGTTCAACCTGCTGCCGACGCTCTCGGCGATGGGCAACATCGAGATTGCCTACGAAGTGAGCGGGCGCGCCAAAGGGAAAAATGGGCAGCCGCTGGACCGCAAGTATCTCGACCACCTCTGCGATCTGCTATCGATCCAGGGACGGCTCGAGCATCGGCCGAGCGAGCTGAGCGGCGGCGAGCAGCAGCGCGTGGCCATTGCGCGGGCGCTGATTACCCGGCCGGCGATTGTGCTGGCCGACGAGCCTACCGGCAACCTGGACACCAAAAGCTCGGATGCGGTGCTCCAGATGCTGCTGCGCTCGAACCGCGAGCTGGGGCAGACGACGCTGATGATTACCCACAACCCCGAGGCGGCGTCGATTGCCGGCCGCATTCTGCACATGCGCGACGGGGAGATTGTGCGCGAGGAGAAGGGTTCGCGGGCCTAGGCGGCCCGGCCGGCGGCGCTCACGGTTTGACCGGATTTGGGCAGCCCGGTATACTCAATCTTGCAGCAAGCGGGAGTAGCTCAGTGGTAGAGCATTGCCTTGCCAAGGCAAGGGTCGCGAGTTCAAATCTCGTCTCCCGCTCCATTTCGCCCTCCGGGCACAACCGGATTGGCTACGGCGGCATGGAACGATCCGCAGGTATTTTAAGGCAGCCCTGCCAAGGCGCGGTACCCAAGTGGTAAGGGAGAGGTCTGCAAAACCTTTATGCGCCGGTTCGATCCCGGCCCGCGCCTCCAATCCTTTCAATAACTTAGAGCAGCGCTAAGAGAGGCGAAAAGACTACTGTAGCGGAAATTGTAGCGGCTCCCCGTCTTTTCTCACTGAATCATCCCCCTACGACTCTCTGATTCCGCGATAGCGCCTGTGACTCGCCAAAGTGCGCCATGATGACCTGCGTGCGGGATGCCGTGGACCCGCTCCGTGACGCGGCCTTCATCGCCGCATATGACANNCCAACCAGCCCGGAGATAGATTTCAACGGATGCATCAGCATGGACGGCAGGAGCCTCACTCCCACGGCCTCCGCCGGCATGAGCTGGAAGAGCTTGCGCTGCTGGCTGATCTCCATTCCGCAGTAGCCGGGGCTATAGCGCAGGGTCAGCTCTTCTTCGTCCCGCAGATGACGGCGAACACTCAGCATCAGCGCATCCGCCGCAGCCTCCGCCGCCCAGGAGCCGACCGCATCCATCACCAACGCCGAGAAGGCGTCGCCACTCTTCGCGGCGGACTTGGAAAGAAGAGAAATCTCCTCGCCCGCGGTCACGGCAAAGACAGCCACGCGGTCCGCATCTTTGAGGTATTCTCCGATATTGCCGGAGATCGTGGTATCACCGAGTTTCAACGAATGTGCCGTCTGCCTGGAGACCGGGTAGACAGCGTAGGCGCCGCGCGGACGCAGGCATAACTGGGCCTCCGCCACAACCTGGGCAATGCGTTCCGCCATGGGAGGCGCGGGAGACCCCTCAAGCAGATAGCCAAGATACCGGTAGATTTCAGCCGGAGCAAGAGGAGCAAGAGCAAGCTCCGGGCAGATTTCTGCCGCGAGCGCCGCCGCAATGAGGCCGTTCTGCGCGACCGTCGAGCTAAGTTCTTCTGACACCGGCTCTCCTCTCCTGACACAGCTCTAGCGCGTCAGCTCTTCCACCGTCGTGATCAACGCTCTGATATTCTCCGTGGGCGCATGAGGCGGCATGCCTCCGCCGCACGATACGATCAGGCGCGAGCGGTCATCGAGTGAATTCAGCATCTCCGTAACCGAGCGCGCCACGTCCTCGGGCGTTCCATCGGCCAGCACGTCGCGCGGAGGAATGTTCCCCATCAGCGCAATCCGGTTGTTCGTCCAGCTCTTCATGTCGGCCACGGTGTGCTGCGTGCCGAAATTGAGTAGATTGATCCCCGCCGACTCGAGCAAAGGCGCGCTGGCCTTGCACGGCGCATCGTTGTGGAAGAACTTCACCGTCACATCCGCCGCGTAGGCGCGCTGCAAATACGGCAATGCGAACTTCTCGCAATCGCGCCGGCTCACGAACCCGACGATATCGTCGAGCAGGAAAATTCCGTCGATCGTCGGGAAGACTTCGCGCTGATAAGCGATCCACTCCACCAGAAAATCCGTGACGATATCAAGCAGCCGATGCATCAGCTCGGGGTGTGTCTTGATCGCCTCCAGGAACTCCGGCGTGCCCATCAGGAACGAGGCGATATTGAGCGGGCCGCGGGCCACCGCAAAGCGGATCTTGTGGCCGGCCTTTTCAATCTCCGGCTGCAAGTGCTGGAGCCGCTTGATCACAAACGGCAGCAAGCCGTGCTTGCGCGGATTGGGCTTTTCCAGCAGTTCGACCTCTAAGGGCGAGCGCAGTACTTTTTTGGCGAAGGGAAATTCGTCCTCGCCCCACATCGAGACGGAGCCGAAGGCGGAGGGTTCCGTGCACATTCCGTACTCCGACCAGAAACCCGGCAGCATAATCGTCTCCGGAAAGGCGCGCATGGCCTTGAGATTGTCGTCCAGAAAGATGCGGTCATCGGTAAAGTAATCCAAAATCGTGTGGCCCGCCCAATTCGGCAGCCAGGGACTATCGATGATGAACGCAGTCGGGAGAGGGCTGACCACTTCTCCGCGAACGACAGAGACGAGCGTATTCCATTGCAAGTCGTTCATGGCGGACCTTTACCTCATCAATCTTCGCTTCTAAGCCTCCAGCAAACGGCGCGCCAGATCCACCGACGCCGCGGCGGTTTCGCTGTACCCGTCCGCGCCAATCGATTCGGCATACTTGCTTGTGACCGGCGCACCGCCGACCATTATTTTGATTTGTCCCTGGATTCCGGCCGCTCGGAAGGCCTCGATGGTGGTCTTCATCGCCGGCATCGTCGTGGTCAGCAGCGCGGAGAGGCCTACAATCTGCACTGGCCTTTTCTTCACGGCGGCAATGAATGTCTCCGGGGTTACATCGACGCCCAGATCGGTGACCTCGAAGCCGCCGCCCTCCAGCATCGCCGCCACCAGGTTCTTGCCGATGTCGTGCAGATCCCCTTGCACCGTCCCCAGCACCACATGAGCCATCGGCTTGGAGCCGGCCTGGGCGAGCAACGGGCGTAGGATCACGAAAATCTCCTTGGTCGCGCGCGCCGCCATCAGCAGCTCGGGCACAAAATATTCGCCCTCTTCGAAGAGCTTACCCACTTCGGCCATCGCCGGGCTGATGCCCTGGCTGATCAGGTCAACCGGTTGAACGCCTTTCTCCAAAGCCGTGTGCGCCGCGGAGACGGAGGCCGGCACGTCTCCCTCGATCACCGCCTGACGCAACGCCGATAAATCCTGCATGGGTATCGCCATGGGTTTGCCACTCTAACAAAGCATCAAAATTGTTTCTGACTTGATGAGACGTACATCATAGTACAACGTTGGCCTGATTTCCGGAATGTTGCCGGCCCCTTTGCGACAAACCCATGCGCAACGCGCGTGGTCATCCTGATCCGGAATCGTGTATGCTTTGTGCCATGATTGATCGTTCGAACCGTCTGCGCGAGTGGCTGGCCAACGGCCTGCTCATCACCGATGGCGCCTGGGGAACCGAGTTGCAGGCGCGAGGCCTGCCCCCCGGCGCCAACCCGGACACCTGGAACCTCACCCATCCTGAAGAGGTGGAAGCGGTGGCGCGCGCCTATGCCGTGGCGGGCAGCCAGGTCATTCTCACCAACACCTTTCGCGCCAACGCCGTCGCCATGAAAGGCGTCGCGGAGGCCGATCTGGACGCGATCAATCGCGCGGGCGTCGCACTCTCGCGCCAGGCCGCGGGTCCGGCGCTGGTCTTTGCCTCCATCGGCCCCACCGGCAAGATGCTGCTCTCCGGCGAGATGAGCAGCGAAGAGGCCTCCGCCGCCTTTGCCGCACAGTCGCAATCCCTGGCGGCAGCCGGCGCCGATGCCTTGCTCATCGAAACCATGAGCGACATCGCCGAGGCGCGCCTGGCCGTCGGGGCGGCCCGCCTCACCGGATTGCCGGTCATCGTCTCCTTCGCCTTCGACTCCGGCAAGAACAAAGACCGCACCATGATGGGCGCGACGCCCGAAGCCGTGGCCGTGGCGATGGCGGAAGCGGGCGCGGACGCGGTCGGCGCAAACTGCGGCGTAGGAGTAGAACTGGCCGTGCCCATCTGCCGGCGGCTCCGCGCGGCCTGCGATCTCCCCCTCTGGATCAAGCCCAACGCAGGATTGCCCACCATGGAGGACTCCGGCCTTCGCTATGCCACCACGGCCGAGTTCTTCGCGTCGCACTACGCAGCGTTGCGCGATGCGGGCGCAGCCTTTCTGGGCGGCTGCTGCGGCTCCACGCCGGAGTTCATCCGCGCCCTGGTCACCGCCCGCCACGCCGCACAGTAATTCGCAGCGTAGATCGAAGATGGAAGGCTACTCGCATTGTTCGCCGCCGTCCGCTAACTTGCCAACTCGCGAACCCCGCGAAGTGGGGGCTAACTTGCTGCTCTTGATCAAAAAACCTTCAATATATTTTCATTTAGATTGTTCAACTTGCAGAAAATCCATATTTTTAGGAATAAAGTCATTTCCCGCCCTGAATCTGCACCAGCGCCGGCGTCTCGGCCGCGTCTCCGCCCGGCGAAACCGTGCTGGTCTGCGGCGCTCTCCAATGGTCGATATAGCTGATCCGGTGCACGCAGCCGATGGTGCAATTCGGCGCGCAGCTCTTGGCCGTCAAAAACTCCCGCTGCACGTCCGCGGTGGTGTACTCGGCCAGCGGCACGCCAGGATACCCGCGCTGTTGCGAGCAGTAGTGCACCAGCCCGTCCTCGCAGATATACAGATACCGCGACCCCGCCCGGCAGCGCCAGTCGTTCGGCCGCCCCTGCGCAATCGCCTCCTGAAACTTGTCGAAGCGCGAGTAGTTGGTCTTCCGCCGATGCGTCATTGCGAAGTAGACCTTGGCCTCCTCCGGCAGCAGCGGCTTCAGTTGCCCGCTGCCGTCGTGGATAATCCCAATCGTCGATTCAAAGCCCAGCTCCAGCGCCCGCCGCCCAATCACCAGCGCGTCGTTGGGATTCTTGAAGCCCCCGCCCACCACCGAGTTGATGTTCACGTGGAATTCGGCGTACTCCGACAGCATCACCAGCTTCTTGTCCAGCACCTTGAGGCTCTTCTTCGAGACCTCGTCCGGCTCCAAATTATCAATGGAAATCTGCATATGGTCGAGGCCGGCGCGGTTCAGCCGCTCAATCCGGGCTTCATTCAAGAGGTAGCCGTTGGTGATCATTCCGGCAATCGCCCCGGTTTGCCGCATCCGCAGGATAATGTCATCTAAATTGGGGTGCGTCAGCGGCTCGCCGCCACTGATGCCGATCATCGCCGTCCCCAGCCGTCCCAGGTGGTCGATGCGCCGCAGCATCTCCTCCAAAGGAACGGGTTCAGACACCTTGTCGTACTCGTTGCAATAGCCGCAGCTGAGGTTGCAAAACCGCGCCGGGATAATCTGCGCCAGCACCGGATGCGAGGTATCCGCCAGCGCGCTGGCCACCATCCTCAGCTCGCGCACCTTCCGCGCAGCCGCAATTGCGCGCCCGCGCACCGTCGATCTCCGGGGAATTGCCATCCTGTTCCATTGAATCACATCGCGGCGTGGGGCAGGCCGCCTTCGCCTTTGGGACGCAGCCAGTCGAGCACCTGCGGACAGAGACGGACGCTCCCGGCGACCTTCCGCCTTGCCGCCACGCAAAAAAACTCCCGAAACCTCTTGACATAAACAACTTTATAATGCAAAGTACTTCAAGGAGGTCGAGATCATGATGGAGAACGAGGCCGAGGTTGGCGCAGCGCGGGACGATCTGGTGCGGCGCGTCGAGTTGATGGAGTCGATGATCGCTGAAGGACGGCGGTTTATAACGCGGTGCGGATGGATATTCGCTTTGTGGGGGCTAGTGAGCCTGGCAGCAACGGGTTGGCTGTTTTTTCTGCCCGATTCGAACTGGGTGGGGAAGTGGGCCTGGCCGGTTTGCCTCGTGGCTGGCGTTGTCCTCACGTTCATCGGCCAGGCTCTGCAAACGCGCGAAGCGAGCTGCGACGAAAGTACTCGCGGGCGCAGTGTGAAGGCGGTGTGGGCCATGATGAGTGTCGCCCTGGCGATCTATGTCGGCACTGCGATGATGCGGCACTACACCTGGCAGTATTCGTATATCGCGGCGCTGCTGATGATTGTCGGCATGGCGCATGCAATCAGCGCAGCGATTCTCCGCTGGCGTGTGCAGGGAGTGGTGGCGGCCATCTGGTGGGCGGGCGCTATCGCGATATTCTTTGCCCGTTCGCGGATGGATGTGCAACTCGTCATGTTTTTGGAGATGGGTCTTGGCATGACCCTCTTCGGCCTTTACGCGATGGTGCTGAACCGGAGCAACGATGGCGGGCGGGTGAGAAAAAATGCCTGATGACCTGCCAGAACTCGATCCGGTGATTCATGGCAGGCTGCGCCTTGCTCTGCTCTCGCTGCTGCTGGGAGCAGAGGAGGCCGACTTCACTTGGCTGCGCAAAAAGACCGGGGCCACCGACGGCAATTTGAGCGTGCAGATGCTGAAACTGGAGGTGGCCGGCTACGTGGCGATGGAGAAGCGGTTTGTGGGACGCAAGCCACAAACCCTCTATCGCATGACGGCCAAAGGACGCGAGGCGCTGGCGAAGTATTTAGCCGCAATCAACAATCTACTGACCGGAGCTTTGTAGCTCTGCCGGCTGGCCCAGTCTGAATATCATCCGTCTGGGACGCCCTATCTCCCCGAGCCGATGCGGCGTTCGGCTTCCATCAGGTTGGACAGGATGTCGTTGATGCGGGTCAGGCGCCCTTCGCTTTTGGCGTGTGTTCTGCCGGAAATACATGCGTTGCAAGACCTCGGAGTAGCACCGCTTTCCCCGATTCCCTCTTCCCTTTCCCTGTTGCCGCGCAACTTTATGCCCCCATCCCGTGTCTAACCCATCAGGAACGATGAATAAACCCATGCGCAAACTGACTCTTCTCCCGCTCGCGGCGCTTCTTGCCGCCCTGATCGCCTCAGCCCCAGCCGCCCGCGCCCAGTCCGCCAGCTTCATCGTCAGCCAGCACGGCAAGCCCGTCGGCACGGCCAGCTTCACCTTCACCGCTACCCCCCACGGCTACGCCTCCACCTCGCTGGTCAGCGTCAAAATGCAGGGCCTCAACTACTCCCTCTCGAAGACCGAGCGCCTCTCGGCCGCCAACAGCCTGCGCCACGTGCAGTTGAGCGCCATCGTCAACGGCTCAGCCGTCAACGTCACCGCCGATCCGGGCCCAAAATCGGAGCCGCCCCAGACATTCCTGACCATCTCCGCCAACGGCCGCGTCTCCACCACCCGCCTGGCCGTGCACCCCGCCGCCGTCTTCCTGCCCGACTTCGATCCCGGCGCCTTTGAAACCCTTCTCGCCCTCGGCGTCGCCCGCAACAGCCGCGACCTGTGGGCCATCATCCCCAAGAAGGCCGGCTCTGTCGCCCCCATCCAGCTAGCCACCTACGCCGACGAGCAAGGCACGCTCGACGGCCAGCCCGTCGTCGTTCACCACCTCATCGCCACCATCGCCGGCGCCCCGACCGACCTCTTCAGCGGCCCGGAAAACCAGCTCCTACAGGCCGAACTCCCACAGCAAGGCTTTGCCCTGGTCCGCAACGGCTTCGTCCTCACCCCGCCCGCCAAGCCCGGCGCGCCGCCCGCGCAGTAGGCTTTTCCTAGTTCCTGGTCCCTAGCAAGCCCACCCCGCCGCCACCCCCGAGGCCCAGGCCCACTGGAAGTTGAAACCTCCCAGTTGCCCGGTCACATCCACAACCTCGCCGATAAAGTAGAGTCCCGGCACCGCCCGCGCCTCCATCGTCCGCGCCTGCAACTCGTCCGTATCCACGCCCCCAGCCGTCACCTCGGCTTTCTCAAAGCCCTCGGTCCCCACCGGATGAAACTTCCAGCGCCGCAGCTCCCGTTCGCACGCCTCCAGTGCGGCATTCGCCCAGCCCCGCGGCCCGCCAATCTCAGCCAGGTAGTCGGCCAACCGATGCGGCAACACCGCGCGCAGCGCCTGCTTTACCGCCGCCAAATCCCGTCGCGCCCCCGGCTGCTTCATGCCATCAAAAACTCCCGCCCGTGCGGCCAGCACCGCGAAATCCACCACCAGCGCATCCCCTGGCCGCCAGTACGACGACGCCTGCAACACCGCCGGCCCGCTCAGCCCGCGATGCGTCACCAGCATCTTCTCGCGAAAGCGTACGGAGGGAGACGGGGGTTTTAACCCCCGTGCAAAGCCAATAGAATCATGCCGGGCTTTAGCCCCGGCGCCAACCGCAGGACTCTCGACTTCCTTGAAGGGTAAGGACTGTACTGGCTGCGGAAAAAAGCATTCAGGATTGCAAGAAGTGTCCGGGCACGACTGGTAGGTCAGGGCTTTAGCCCTGACATCACTCCCATCCAAATCAA
>PMTP01000051.1 GCA_003167305.1 Acidobacteriaceae bacterium | reverse complement strand
GCAAAGGCCGCGGCCTCCTTGGCCTCGGCGGGCAGGCCGAACTCCTCGCTCGCCGCCAGTACGCAACCCAGCGGCTCCAGTCTTTGCGCCAGCATCGCCATCAGCGTCGCATTGCGCGCGCCGCCGCCGGAGACGATATAGTCCACGGCAGCGCCTCTCATCCCGCGCTGGATGTAAGCTTTGTAACTCCGAGCAATCGTCTCGGCGGTCAGAGCCGTCGCCGTGGCCAGCGCGTCTTCGGGGTTGCTGCTATGCCTGCGGCACTCGACCAAAAAGCCCGCCGCGTAAACGCGCCCAAACTGCTCGCGCCCCGCGGTGCGCGGCGGCTTCTGCTTGAAATAGGAATTGCGCAACGCTTCGGTTAATACCGGCGCAATCACTGTGCCATGCGCGGCAATGTTGCCGTTTCGGTCATACTTTTTATTAAAGAGCTCCTGCGCCAGCCAGTCGATCACCATATTTCCTGGGCCGGTGTCGAAGGCGATCACCGCGTTGGCCGTGGCTCCGGCGGGAATCGCCGTCAGGTTGGCGATGCCGCCGATGTTCTGCAAGACGCGTCCGCGCTTCGCGTCGGCAAAGAGCACATAGTCCAGCAGAGGAACCAACGGCGCTCCCTGGCCTCCGGCGAGCATATCCGCGGGGCGAAAATTGGAAACCACCGGAACGCCAATCGCCGCGGCAATCACCGCCGCCTCGCCAAGCTGCCAGGTGCATGCGAAGCGCCGCCCAACGTAGCTCTCCGCGCGCGGCTGATGGTAGAGCGTCTGTCCGTGGCAGCCTATCAGATCGAGAGAAACCGCGTGCCGCTGTCGCGAGGCCTCCACCGCTTCCGCATAGGCGAGGCCGAGCCGCCAATTCAGCCGCGCCAACTCGGCGGTTGAAGTCGCATTCGCGTTCATCGCCGCTAAAACCGCGCGCCGCAACGGAGCGGGAAACGCGAAGCCCTCATGCGCGAGCAGCGTGACGCGGGGCCGCAGTTTTCCCGGCGCAATTCGCACCAAGGCTACATCGATCCCGTCAGCCGAGGTTCCGCTCATGATGCCGGCCACCGTCATCGTCTTCGCGTTCATGCGGTCTGCGCCTCCTGGGCCTTCATGATTCTTTCGCTAAAGCTGAGAATTCGCTTGCGCAGCGCTTCGAATTGCTTCGCCGCGAGCGCTGGTGGAACGCTGTTCGCAAAGAGCCTCGCCTGCGCTCTTGTCGTTTCGGAAGCCCGCGCAATGAGCAGCTTTGAGAACACCGCCGACCGCTCGCCTTCGGCAATCAGCGCTTCATGCGCGCGCAAAATCATCTCCGGAGTGTGGCAGACTTCAAGCAAATCCATCCCCGCGCGAATCGCCGCAACCGCTGCCTCTTCGATGGGCATAAACTTCAGAATTCCGCCCATCTCCAGATCGTCCGAGAAGACGATTCCGCGATAGCCGATGCGTTTGCGCAGCACGGTGGTGATCCAGTAGGGCGACACACTGGCGGGACGATTCTTGCCGGGTGTGTCAGGATAGGCCGCATGGTTGACCATCACCATCGGCAGTTGGTTGCGCAGATCGCGATAGGGCGCCAGATCCTCGCTCCATAGTTCGCGCATATTGCGATGAATTGCCGGAGTCTCCTGATGCGAATCGAGAGAGCCGCCGCCGAGGCCGGGAAAATGCTTGCCGCAGCCGACCACTTTCTGTGAGGCCAAGCCAGCCAGAAAGTTACGCGCATACTCCACCACGTCCGCCGCTGTCGCGCCCGCCGCTCGTGAGCCCAGCACTTCAGCCGAAGGAGACAGAGCCAAGTCGAGCACCGGCGCCAGTGTAGTGTTGAAGCCGAAGGCCTTCACGGCGCGCGCGATCAACTCGCCGTGCTCGCGCGCCAACAATGTTGGGTGCCCATGGTCTCGCTTTTGAGACCGGGGAAAGCTGGGTGCCCCATCCTTTCGCGCTCTTTGCGAAAGGGTGGGAGACCACGCATCCCGATCGCTGCGTCGCGCCGCCTCCGCCACGGCCTGTGCGGAAGGCATCGGCGCGAGCGCATCCCGCAGACGGTCTACTGTTCCGCCTTCCACATCGACGCAGCAAAAGCTGTGCGGCGCACAGAGAGCTGTCGCATCATCTATCAGCGCCCGCGTTTGCCGCGCATCCGCGATGTTGCGCCGGAAGAGAATCACGCCCGCGGGACGCACCAGCCGAAGCCATGCGCGCTCCAGGGCGGTCAGCTCCGTGCCTCCGAGGCCGACGACCAGCAGACTCCCCGCTGCGTGACGCAGATTTTCTTTCATCCTTTTTCCTTTAACTCACTTTGCAGCTCTTCCAGCAGATTCAGCGCTTGCAGCGGAGTGAGCTGGTTGACGTCCGTCGCTTCGATCCGATCCACGATACGCTGCGAGAGCGGCGTAAAGATGGTCAACTGCACCGGCTCCGCCTGCGTTTCAACCTGTACGCTTTGCCGCTCCTGCTTCTCATGCTGGCGGAGTACGTGCCTGGCCCGCTCAATGACGGCCATGGGCAGCCCAGCCAGCCGCGCCACCTCGATGCCATAACTCTTGCTGGCCGCTCCCGGCTCAATGTTATGCAAAAAGACAATCCCGCCCGCCGCCTCTTTCACGCCCACGCGCAGATTGCGGACGCGCGGCAGCTTCTCGGCGAGTATGGTCAGTTCATGATAGTGCGTGGCGAAGAGCGTGCGCGCGCCGCTCTCCGCATGAAGAAACTCGACCGTCGCCCAGGCCAGCGAAAGCCCGTCGAAGGTCGCCGTCCCGCGCCCCATCTCGTCGAGCAGGATCAGCGAGCGATTGGTCGCCGTGTTCAGAATCGTCGCCGTCTCGGTCATTTCGACCATAAATGTAGATCGGCCCCGCGCCACGTTGTCGCTGGCGCCGATGCGCGTATAAATCCGGTCCACGAGGCCAAAGCGCAAACTCTCCGCCGGCACAAAACTGCCCATCTGCGCCAGCAGCACCAGCATCGCCGCCTGGCGCAGATAGGTGCTCTTGCCGCCCATGTTAGGGCCAGTGATCAGCAGTAAACTCGGTCCCTCGCCCGCCGCGTTCAAATAGATGTCGTTCGGAATGAANNGTCTCCTCCATCCACTGCTCGATCACCGGATGGCGGCCCGCAACAGCTTCGATCACCGGGGCCTCGTCGATGATCGGCCGCACATACCGCCGTCCCGCAGCCAGATGTGCGAAGCAAGCCAGCAAGTCCGCCTCCGCCACGGC
>PMTP01000083.1:6166-10242 GCA_003167305.1 Acidobacteriaceae bacterium | reverse complement strand
CTTTGCCTTGGGAATCAGGATGCGGTTGTGCTTCTTGTAGTCTTCCATCAGCGTACTCAGGAAGATGTTAAAGGCGTCGCCGCGGCGCTGCTCGAGAAGTTGATCGCGAAATTTGTCGAAATTTTTCGCGATCTCGTCCGCGGTGGGCTCCTGCTTATCCGTCAGCTTGGCCACCACGCCCGTCCGCCCGGTGTTAATGGGACCGCTGATGTTGCCCACAGAGAGGTCGAAGAGTTGTGGCGCAACCTGGCTAATCTGACCGATATCAGGTACCTGGCCACTCTCGCCCACCAGCTCGCTGGTCTTGAAAGTGGCGCTCATTTCTTTAGCAGCCTTGGCCAGATCGCCTTCGGCCTTGGCCTTGTTCGCCAGCTGTTGGGTTTTCAAGCCGAGCATGGTGGGGAGCACTTCGTTGCGATAGTCGTCGGCAACGTGGCTCTTCCAGTCGGCAAAGGCGGGCGCGTGGGCCGGGGCAACGCCGGTGACCTGGAAGATGGCGTAGCCCTCGCCAGTGGAGGCGTACTGCGGCGGATCGCCCTGCTTGGACTCGAAGGCCTTGCCGAGGATCTCGGAGGAGTCGGCGAAGGTGGAGATCACGCCCCGCGCGCCAACCAGCGGCGTCGTCGCCACTTCCAGATGATGGGCCGCGGCGGTCTTCTCCAGGCCGTTCTTGATGGCCTCGGAGGTGAGCGTCCGCGCGTAGTTCTCTTCGTCCGCGGCCAGCTTCTGGCGAATCAGTGTCTCCTGGATGACTGGCTGGACTTCGCTGATCGACTGCGCGTGCGCCACCTGCCGCTCCTCGACCTGCACGATGTGATAGCCGAATTGGCTCTTCACGATCTTCGTATCGCCGATCTTCTGGGTGAAGATGGCGTTGTCGAACTCCGGCACCATGGCGCCGTGGTGGGCAAAGCCCAGTTCGCCGCCCTTCTCTTTGCTGCCTGGGTCATCGGAGTTCTGCTTGGCCAGCTCGGCAAAGTTTGCGCCGCCTTGAATCTGCCTGAGCAGCCCTTCGGCCTTGGCCTTGGCCGCGGCATCGGTCTTGGCGTCGGCGCCGGGCGCCAACTTGATCAGAATATGGCGCGAACGGGCCTGCTCCGGCACCGTGTACTCGGCCCGATGCACGCCAAAATACTGCTGAATTTCTTGCTGGCTGACCTGCGGAACGCCGCCAGGAAGCTCGTTGGGACTCACGGCAAAGTAGGTGATCTTGCGCTCTTCCGGCACGGCCGTGGCATAGCGCGCGGCGTTCTTCTGATAGAAGCCGGCCAGCTCGCCGTCCGAGGGATTGATGGCCTTGCGCAGGTCGTCGCTGGAGATGACCGCATAGTCGAACTTGATCTTGACGTTTTGCTTGCGATAAGCGTCGCGAACCTCGGCATCGCCCACCGTCGCCCCGGCGGCAATCAGCGCCTCCAGGCGGCGTACAACGATATCCCGCCTCACCTCCAGCTCAAACGCCGGGACAGGCATGTTGAACTGCCGGGCGACGAAGTCGGAATAGCGGTCGCTGCCAATGTACTGGCCGTTAGGAAAGAGGTATTCGCCAAATTGGCCCTGGTGGAGGAACTGGTTCACATCGTCGTCGGTGGCGTGGATGCCCAGCTTCTCGGCCTCGATCAGCAAAACCTGCTGCTGCACCAATTGCTGGCCAACCTGCTGCTCGATCATGTGTTCGATCTGCGGATTGCCGGCATATTGGGGATACCGTTGCTGTATCTGCTGGCTGGCGCGCTGGCTTACCGCCTGCTGGCTGATCGTCACGCCCGAGGAAAGCAAACGGCTATACCAGTGGGGGTAGATCGCGGCGAAGGTGTCGGTGGTGGAGGCTCCCATGCCGGTGAGGCCGGGAATCAGATAGATCACCATGCCCACCGATGCGGCGGCGATGATGATCACAAAAAATGCCTTGGTTACGCGATTGTCTCTCTGCAGGAAACGGATCATGGATGGACTCGGACCTTCAACTCTCTACGCGCGAACAGCCCAAACTCTGCGCCAGAACGGTTGCGGCTGGCGAGCGGGCATCAGGCTGAATGCGCAATTATCGCTCTACGCGATTCTCTGCCATTATAGACGACGGGGAACCGGACGAGAGCGCGGCCTAACAGCAAAGCGGGCATCCCGGCTTCCGGAATGCCCGCTGATACGAATGGGACCGAGGCCGAANNGCATAGGGTTGGCCGTAGGGGCCGTAGCTGCGCCGGTAGAGGCTCGGACCGCCGGGATAAAGCCCCTGCGCCATCCGCGCCGCCTCTTGCGCGCTGACCGGCGTCACCGTCAATGTGTTGCTCAGGTGAAAGTCCACCCTGGCCTCGGCGGGAATCCAGACGCCCGGTCCGGGTGTCGCCGCTGAAGCCGCTGTGCCCGCTGCCGCACCGGCCCCGGCGCCGATCGCACAGCCGATGCCGCGGCCCGCGATACAGCCGATAATCGTGCCCATCATCGTGCCGCCAACAATATTGTGGGCCGTATATTCACCCTTACCCGGCCCCTTCACCTTGAACTGATCGGTGTCGACAGGGTAGTCCTGTCCGCCCATATCCAGAGAGGTCAGTTTGAGCCCCAGCTCCGGGCTGCCTTTCAGATCACCCGCCTGCTTGACCTCGGTCACCACGCCATGAGCGGTAGCGCCGCGCGGAATCGCCAGCACACTACCGATGAATACGTCCTGAATGACCGTAAACTGAACCGGCTCGCCGTCCTTGGCTCTCTTGCTGTTCACCGGCTCATTGGTCCGCAACTGCAATAGTGTTCCTTGAGCCAGGGTAACCGGAGCTTTGGGCGTCTGATCCTGCACCTGTTTTTGGGCCTGAATCTGGGCCTGGATCTCGGCGCGAATCTGCGCGCGCATCTGGGCCTGGGCATCGTTCTCATTGGGAACCGGCATCGGTCCGTCGTTCATCGCCGGAGCGCCCGGTTCGCCGGGATTAGGTACGCCCGCGTCGCCTGGTTGATTGTCGGCCATCGGCTGCGCGTCCGGCTTGGCCGGGGCCTGCGGATTGCCAACCTTCAGGTTGTTGTTCACCTTGGTCACGCCCGCCACATGAGCGGCGATCGCCTCCGCCAGTTCGCTGGAAGCATCGCTCGACACGGTTCCGGAGAGCATAACCTCGCCCTGAATGGTGGCCGCGGTGATCAGGTCGCTCTTCAGCGCCTTGGAGGCATCCAGGGCATGCACCACGTCCTGCTCAATCTCGCCGTCCGCGCGGGTCGCGGCCACTGGGGCCGGAGTCTCGGGTTTGGCCGCGGCTGGAGTTGGTGTTTCGGCCGCGGCTGGAACTGGGGCTGGGGCTGGAGTTGGAGCTGGGGCAGCGTCCTGGGCCAGCGCCATCGCGCCGCTCAGAACGGCCAACGCCGTCCACGCCAGGGCCTGGGGAAAAACTCTTTTGAGCATGGGTCGATTCATCATTGCATCTCTCCTGCGCTTGAACTCTTGCTCCCGCTTCACCTTGTTCAACTTGTTTAGACGCTGGATTGCGGTAGCCGTCATCGGTGCAAACCCCGACACCGGGGAAAAGTTTCGCCCGGGCGAAGGAAATTCTGCAAGGCATTGGAGCCTCTTGCAAAAATCCATTTAGATTGCGATTAAGCGTCAGGGCACGACTTCAGTCGTGCCGATAGATCAACAAAAGTAGATTGGGCTTTAGCCCCTGCGGTTTTGTTTTCAGTTATTTACAATTCCGCAGCGGCTGAAGTCGGGATGATGTTTGGCTATTTGCGGCACGACTAAAGTCGTGCCCTGACGTTTATTTATATCCCGAAGGTAATTTTGCAAGAAACTCATTGACCCCAAAAAATGGCCAGCCCGGCCGGAAAACTCTCCCGGCCGGGGCTGTCGTGCGGCAGAACTCTCGGCAAAAGGACCTGTAAGCCGAATTCTGTCGTGTGCGGTCATTCCTCTAGGCGCCGCGTCGCCGCGGACGCTCATCAGCGACCTACCCGGAGGTTTCGGACCTTGCATGGAGCATCCTTGCGGTGCCGGGCCGGCGCCGGGCGCGCTGCCTGCTCCGGGCGCGCGCCTCCCTCCCTATTTGGTCTTGCTCCGTGTGTGGTTTACCCTGCCCCGGCCTTTA
>PMTP01000083.1:0-6026 GCA_003167305.1 Acidobacteriaceae bacterium | reverse complement strand
AGCCACCGGCAGCGACCGCCCGGTCCTCCTGCCAGAGTCTAGTGTACCGCGAACGTCAAAAAACGGCAGGCGAATAACTTGAATCGAAGGGTAACCTGTAACCATCCATTGGCTGCGGAGTGAGAGAGTATCCTTCTCCTCCGCAGAGCCGCTCCGGCGAAGCATGGACCGGTTCCCGACCGATTGATCCCCGGATTCACTTCAATTCAAGGAGAACTCAATGAAGATTGCCGCGACGATCGCTCGCTATCTGCTGGGACTGATGTTTCTGGTCTTCGGTTCCAATGACTTCCTGCATTTCATCCCCATGGGCCCGATGCCCCCGGGAACGGCCGGCGAGTTCGCAGGTCTACTGATAGCCACGCACTACATGAACGTCGTGGGACTGATCATGGTCGTGTCGGGGATTCTCTTCCTCGTGAACCGATATGTGCCGCTGGCCCTCGTTCTGCTCGCTCCAGTGCTCGTTAACATCCTTCTCTTTCACATCCTGATGCAGCCGAAGGGTGTGGCGATGGGTGCATTGGCTACGGTTCTATGGTTTCTGGTGGCGTATCGGGTCCGCCCCGCGTTTTATGGCCTCTTTCAGCAACGCGTTCAAGAGTGAAGATGGCGAGCGACACGCCTGTTCCCGAACTTTACAATGTAGAGGACGATGATTCAGTACCTCTATCTCGGCCGCATGGACTACGAGGAGGGCCTGCGCTTGCAGGCGGAGATCGCCGCGCTCGTCGCCGAGGGCCGCGTGCAGAACGTGCTGCTGCTGCTCGAGCATCCGCCGGTGCTCACGCTGGGGCGCAACGCTGACCGCTCGAATATNNTCCGACGAGCTGCTCGCCCGGCGCGGCGTCACTGTCCACGAGATCAATCGCGGCGGCGACGTCACCTATCATGGGCCGGGCCAGTTGGTCGGCTACCCGATCTTCGATCTGCGCACCCTGCGCGCACCCAGCTGCGGACGCATGGGACCGGTGGACTTTGTGCGCGGCATGGAAGAGGCGCTGATTCGCCTCTGCGGCGGCTTTGGCGTGCGCGCCGGACGCATCTGCGGCTTGACCGGCGTCTGGTGCCCTGCGGACAATGGCGCTGAACGCAAGATCGCTGCCATCGGCATTCACGTCGCGCGCGGCATCACCTCGCACGGCTTCGCCTTCAACGTCACCACGAACCTCAGCGACTTTGCGCTCATCGTCCCCTGCGGCATTGCCGACCACGAAGTGACCAGCCTCCAACAAGAAGTCAAGAGCCCGGAGGGCTTGCCCACGCTGGAAGACGTTGCCCACCAGACGGCGCGCTGTTTCGAGCAGGTCTTCGGCGAGCAAGTGCTGGCGGTCGAAAGCCTGGCCGCGATGCGCGCCCAGGCGGAGGCAGCCCCGCCGCAATTTCCGGCGGAAGACACGCCGCTCCAGATTCCCGCTGAGGTCGAGCGGTTGCTGGGCTGCGCCGAGCGGCCCATCCGCGCCTGATCGACGGAGCTAATTGAGGTTTGCAGTTACCCACCCTTTTCGCAAACCGGGGACCCCAACGCACGAACTATGTGCGTTGAGGTGGAAAGATCGCGAAAAGGATGGGGCACTGAGCATTTCTTGCATGGAGCATTTCTTGCAACATGCAACGATTCGCCCGCCGGGATGCGCCGCAATTTATAATCCCTCCAGAAGCGGGCGCGCCCCAAGCCTCCCTGACCTTGACCTAGTGTTTTGTATCGCGGAGAGACCACCATGCCAACCGACGTAGTCATGCCCCAGATGGGCGAATCGATCTTTGAGGGCACCATTACCAAGTGGCTCAAACGAGTCGGCGACGCGGTCCAGATAGATGAGCCGCTCTTTGAGATCTCCACCGACAAGGTGGATGCGGAGATTCCCTCGCCCGTGGCCGGCGTGCTCACCGCGATCAACTTCCCCGAAGGCGCCACCGTGGAGGTCGATACGGTAGTCGCGGTTATCGGCGGCACCGCATCTGCTGAAACACCGTCGGCAACCTCCGCGGAAAAACTCCATCCGGAGGGAGGCGGGGACTTTAGCCCCCGCATATTGCCCGCAGAATCAGCGCGGGCTTTAGCCCCGCAGATAGAATCACCCGCAAGTCCACCCGCCGCCCATGCGGTTGCGGCGCAGAGCGATTCAGCCAAGCCGCTCCGCTCCTCGCCGCTGGTGCGCCGCATGGCCAGAGACAACCATCTCGACCTCCGCCAGATCGCCGGCTCCGGCTCGGAAGGCCGCATCACCAAGGAAGACGTGTTGCGCCATCTGAGCCAACACAGCCCAGGCAGTGAGGCGCCGAAGGCGCAGTTGGCCGCACCGCAGGTGCCGCAGTTGGCCGCACCGCAGGTGCCTCAGTTGGCCGCATCGCAGGTGGCGCCGCAGCCCCTCAGGAAGATGCGCGCCATCATCGCCCAGCGCATGGTCGAGAGCGTGCGCATCAGCCCGCACGTTCACACCGTCTACAAGGTGGACATGACCCGCATTGCCCGCCTGCGCGAGCGCGAAAAGGCCCGCTTCGAGCAGCAGCACGGCGTCAAGCTCACCTATATGCCGTTTATCGCCGCCGCCGCCGTTCAGGCGCTGGTCAAATTTCCCATCGTCAACGCTTCGCTGATCGACGGCTTCCTCCACTATCACCCGCAGATCAACCTGGGCATCGCCGTGGCGCTGGAGTGGGGGCTGATTGTGCCGGTGGTCCGGCAGGCCGAGGGGCGGAGCTTTCTGGAACTGACCCGCGCCATCGCCGACCTCGCCGAGCGCGCCCGCACCAAGAAGCTATTGCCGGACGAGGTACAGGGTGGGACCTTTACTTTGACCAATTCTGGTGTTTTTGGCGGCGAGTTCGGCACGCCCATCCTCAACCAACCGGAGGCGGCGATTCTGGCCATCGGCGGCCTGCGCAAGGAGCCGGTGGTGCTGACCGACGCCGAGAGCAACGACACGATCGCCATTCGCTCGATGCAGCACTTCTGCCTGGGCTTCGACCACCGCCTCATCGACGGCGCCGACGCTGGCAGATTCATGAGCGAATTCAAACGGACACTGGAAACGTGGGACAAGCCAATCGGCTGACCTGCGCGATCAGCTCGCTGTGTTCATCACGGTCCATCTGGCAATTAGTTGTGCGCTTACTCCTGCTTAACCCACGGGTCATACGTTCCCGCGCTCCAGGAGTGGCCTTCGAGGTCTTTTACCGCAAACTCGCGGCTGCCGTACGGTGTGTCCTGAAGCGGGCGGATGACCACGCCTCTGGCGGTTACGGCGCGGGCATAGGCCGCATCGGCGTCCGCGACCACGAGATAGACGCTGCGCGTTTCGACTCCACCCAACTCCTCAGGCGTCTTGAAGCTGCTGGAATACTCATCGTCCTTTTGCGAGCCGAGCATGATCATGCCGCCGCCCAGGGTCAGTTCGGCGTGGGCAATAGTTCCATTTTCGCCTTCGTAGACGGCGCGGCGCTCGAAGCCGAAGACCTGGCAAAGCCAGTCGATGGCGGCGGGTGCGTTGCGGTAGCGATGAGCGGGGATTACGGTGCTGTTCAATGCAGGCATGGGGAAGCCTCCGTGGCCAGATTAGCGCAAGAGCTGCACCACAATCAATAGATTTTGCTTGCAGAAATGCGATGGGCCGCGCGCAACCGGAGCATGGGAGGCGTGAAGGTTGGCGAGAGCCTCGTCCTCGGGAACCCACGCGATCTGCAGCCGGGGCGGCTGGTCAGCAGACGAGGTTACCTTCACCGGATTCATGGGGTACGCCGCAGCCGGTTGACCTGTGACTATTGGTATACCCGTCGAAAACATTGGTGGCGACGGGTGCCGGGGTAATCCGCTATGCTTGGCGAGATGCAATTACCCTCAGGTGATTCGTTTCTGGTGCAGATCATGGATTCGGCGCTGGCCGATGCGGCGGCGCGCGCCGGGGATCGGCTGGTCTGCAGGCTGGGCTGCACGCAGTGTTGCCATGGAGCCTTTGTCGTGAGCCCGCTGGACGCGCTGCGGCTGCATGCGGGCATGGAGAAGCTGCGGGCCACGGAGCCGGCTCTGGCGGCGGAGATTGCGCATCGCGCCGGGATGTGGGTCGTCGAGCATGGGGCGGAGTTTCCCGGAGATGTGGAGACGGGCCTGCTGGGCAACTCCGCAGAGGAGCGGGAGCGCTTTGAGAGCTTCGCCAACGCGGCGGCCTGCCCGGCGCTCGACCCCGCCACCGGCGGCTGCGACGTCTATGCCTGGAGGCCGATGACCTGCCGCGTCTTCGGTCCGCCGATCCGCATGGGAGACGGCGCGGCGCTGGCCCACTGCGAACTGAATTTTGTGGGCGCCAGCGAGGACGAGGTTGCGGCCTGCGAGATGCCGCTGGCCTACGATCTGGAAGCCGAGCTGCTCGAAGAGATTCCGTCGAAGGACGAGACCGTGGTGGCCTTCGCGCTGCTGGGCTGAGTGCTGCGGCAAATCCATCGAAATTCCTTGAACAGTACGGGCCTTAACCCGTATATGCATCGCTATATTTGGAAGGGGCTTTACAGCCTGTGGAAATACGCATTCAGGGTTGCAAGAAGTNNACTTTAGTCGTGCCGCAAACGCAGCAAAATTTACGCGGGCTTTAGCCCCTGAGGTATGCTTTTTGTGTGATTCGCTTGAAAACCAGCCTTTTTCCCCAGCCCGTCCATCCGCGTTAAACTGATGCTTGGACCTCCCAATGCCAATGCGCCCCTGCTGGGTTGAGATTCACACCCGCTTCCTGGAAGACAATTACCGCTTTCTCTCGGCCTTGGCCGCGCCCCATGCGGAGCTGCTGGCCATCGTCAAGGCTGACGCCTATGGCCACTCGCTCAGCGTTTGCGCTCCGGCCGTGGCGCGCGCCGGCGCACGGTGGCTGGGCGTCTGCAGCGTCGAGGAGGGCGTGTCCGCCCGCGCGCTCTGCCCCGAGGCGCGGATTCTGGTCATCGCCGGTGTCTTTCCCGGCCAGGGTGAGGCTGTAGTGCGTCACAAGCTGACCGCCGTGGCCTGGGAGCCGTGGCAGTTGGACGAACTGGAAGGCGCAGCGCATGCGGCGGGCCTTCGCGCCGGTTCGCTCCCGGTACATTTGGAGATTGACACCGGTATGAGCCGCCAGGGGGTGAGCCTGGATGGGCTTGCGCCGGCTCTGGCCCGCTTCCATCCCAGCTCGCCGTTGCGCCTTGAGGGCGTGATGACCCACTTCTTTGCCGCCGATGAAGCCGACGGCGCGGTGACCGAGACGCAACTGGCTCGATTGGAGGAGGCGCTCAGAAAGGTTGAGGCAGCGGGAATCTATCCGGAGTGGCTCAATGTGGGCAACTCCGCCGCGCTCCTTGCTGGCCGTGCCGGAGAGATTGCCGCGCTCGCCGCGCGCCATGGCATGAAGGCGATGCTGCGGCCGGGTCTGGCGCTCTACGGCCTGATCCCACGCTTCGATCCAAACTTCGATCCGTCCGAGTCTCCGGAGCCGCCCTCGCTAGCCGCGGCCCGCGCGCGGCTGCAGCCGGTGCTCTCCTGGAAGACCCGCGTGGTGGGCGTGCGCTCAGTTCCCGCCGGAGCCGTGGTGGGCTACAACGGAACCTTTCTCGCCACCGAACCGATGCGGCTGGCGCTCACGGCCGTGGGCTACGCCGACGGCCTCGACCGCCGCCTCGGCAATCGCTTCAGCCTGCTGGTTCACGGCGAACGCGCGCCGCTTGTGGGGCGCATCAGCATGGACCAGGCCGTCGTGGACGTAACGGAAATTCCCGGAGTCGAAGCGGGCGATGAGGTGGTCATCCTGGGCACGCAGGGCGATGAAATCATCACCGCCTTCGACCACGCCCAGGCCGCCGGGACGATTCCCTGGGAGGTCTTCACCCGCATCGGCCCCCGCGTCCAGCGCCTCGCGGTCTAAAAGCCTCTCACCCATGCGATTGAAGCAAATCGCAAAGATGGGGCACGGCACTGGCGTTCAAGATCATTTGGCGCATCAAGGCCACCAGGCGCGGAAGGGAACTCCTTCCGCGCCTGGTGTCTACAGTTACATCCTTTACAAAATTTA
>PMTP01000154.1:35740-52635 GCA_003167305.1 Acidobacteriaceae bacterium | reverse complement strand
GCATCGCGCGACGGCGTAACTCCGCGCTGCCGTGAAACTCCGGACCGCCTGCTCCCGCGTGATCTCAGAGTTCCCTTATGTAGTTTAGAATTGATAGTGTCAAGATACAGTTTGAAGCACGAATAGAGGCCTTCTTGGCAGATTTGGGATTTGTGCAAACCCAGGCTCAAGATGACAGCGGAGTCGCGCGGCTGGTGGCGCTCCAGCGCGGCGCGGTCGAGGTGGGCATCGTTTGTCCCATGGCGAACGAGGGAGACAAGGCGGTCGCCTTTTGCCAGGCGGTGCTGGAGCAGTGTTCGGGCTTTCGTAAGGTTACCTTCTTCGCGGTTTTTGATCGCGTCACTAAGGACGAGAGCCTCGACAATATGCGCGCACTGGAGAGGAGTGAGCCGCGCTTGCGCGTAGTGTGGGCTCCGGAAGACCGCTGTGTGGTGGACGCCTATCTGCGCGGCTACAAAGAGGCGCTGGATGCCGGATGCGACTGGATTCTGGAAATTGATGCCGGATTCAGTCATCAGCCCAGCGATATTCCGCAGTTTTTTTCTGCCATGGAACAAGGAATGGATTGCGTCTTCGGGAGCCGCTTTATCGGCCGCTTTGAAAAAAGCTCGCTCACGCGCCGCTTTGTCAGTTGGGGCGGAACCGCGCTGGCGAACCTGCTGCTGGGCACGCGGCAGACAGACATGACCAGCGGATTCGAGTTATTTTCGCGGAAGACGCTTGCGATGGTGATTGGCCGGGGAATTCAGTCCAGGGCGCACTTTTTTCAGACCGAGATCAAGACTTATTGCCGGAATCTGAAGTTTGTCGAGGTGCCGATCACTTACCGCGCAGCAAGCCCGCGTCTCGGCGCCTCCGCGCTCAAGGAAGCCTTCCGGCAACTATGGCGCCTCTTTCAACTTCGTCTCAAGGAGCAACTGTGAAGAATTCCTCATTTGAAGGCCCCGTCAGTGTAATCGTTACTTCCATCGCCGCGCCGAATTCGGAGATGCGCGAGTTAGCCAGTCAGTGCAAGGCGCGCGGATTTTCGTTTTACGTGATAGGCGACGTGCCCAGCCCGGCTGATTTCTCTATTGATGGGTGCGAGTTCTATAGCCTGGAACAGCAGCGGGCAACGGGTTTCAAGATAGCGGAACTTATGCCCGCGCGGCATTACTCGCGGAAAAACATCGGCTATTTGCTGGCGATCCAAAAGCGGCCGAGTATGCTGCTTGAGACCGATGACGACAATCAGCCGTTGCCGGAGTTCTGGAACGCTAGAACGCAGCGGCCGCGTGCACCGGCGCTCTCCGCGAACGGATGGACAAACGTCTATGGGTACTTTACCGAGGCCAATATCTGGCCGCGGGGATTGCCGTTGGATGCAATTCAGAAGCCGCTGCCGGAGTTTGAGAAGCTCCCGGAGGCCGAGTTAGACTGTCCGATTCAGCAGGGACTGGCAAATGAGGATCCGGATGTGGACGCAATTTACCGGCTGCTGCTGCCGCTTCCAATCTCCTTCAGAACAGATCGTCGGCTGGCTCTGGGGCGCGGGACGTGGTGCCCGTTCAATAGCCAGAATACGGCCTGGTTTCCAGCGGCGTATCCGCTGATGTATCTGCCTTCTTACTGTTCTTTCCGCATGACGGATATCTGGCGCAGCTTTGTGGCGCAGCGCATTGCCTGGGAGAACGGTTGGAGTGTGCTCTTCAAGGGGCCGGATGTATATCAGCAGCGGAATGAGCATAACTTGATGAAGGATTTTGCCGATGAGGTGCCGGGGTATTTGAACAACAGCAAAATCGGAACTCAATTGGATGCGCTGAAGCTGGAAGCAGGGCCGGAGAATCTCGGAGCTAATCTAATCCGCTGTTACGAGGAGCTGGTTCGCATGGAACTAGTTGGCGGAAAAGAGATGGATTTGGTGAAAGCCTGGGTGATGGACTTAGAAAGCTTCTGAAGAAGCTGGAGTGTAGCAAGGGCGCGGCTTCGGCCGCGCCTTTTGCTGAGTAACTCCTGATCTCGTCCATGAATCAGTTTCAGGCGTTGCGATAATAAGTTTCTTTTACAGCATCTTGTTATCGGCGCTGCTCAGCGTTGTATCCGCAGCAGCCCTGCTCCAGCCAATACGCAAGTCCTTAACTCCGCGCAGAGCGAAGGCTCCATCGGCCCCGCGAGGAGCCGTGACGGCGAAGAAATCCGCCCGCTCCACATCGGTCAGATAAAACGCGGGACGCGCATCGGGAGTGGCGTTAGCGATCTCCAAGTGACTCATCTCCACATTGCGCATATGCCGCAGGAAAAAGCCGGAGGCAGGCATGGCGCCGAACATGGATGGCTCCGGATACTTGTTCTCTAACTCCGGAGGTTCGATCTTTGCCATCTCGTCCGTCGCGCCTCCAGCGGTCTGGATATATATGTTGGATAGCTTCACATCCTCAATAGCATAACCCGGTATGCCGGTCAGAACTGAACTTACTTTCTGCGGCGCGTTGAAGCAAGATAGGTTGCTGATCAGGATGCGCTTCATCGTTCCAACCCTGGTGCTCTCCCTGGGTCCGCGCAGGCGCGCGCCGAGGCGCATGAAAATTGGGCAGGTGACCAAATCGCGCATGGTCGTATTGGTGATAGTAATGTCTTCCAGCAGCGCGCCATCGACGGTTTCCAGGGCATAGCCCTGGCAGCCTTCGAAGACACAGTTTGAGATGGTGATATTGATAAAGCCTCCATTGGATTCCGTGCCGCATTTGATGCGGCCCGTGCGCGGAATGCGAGGCTCCGGCGCAAACTTCTTGAAGCTGCCGTCTAACACCGTGCCTAGCTCATAGGTTCCAGTTACCCAGCAGTTGGTGATGGTCAGGTTTTTGGTGGGGCGCGTATAACCCAGAGCATAACTCGACTTGGGGCAGATGCCATCGTCCCAGGGCGAGTTGACGGTGCAGTTGGAAACACGCACATTCTGGCAGCAATCAAGGTCCATGCCGTCGCGATCGGTATCGATCTTGAGATTGTCGATGGTCAGGTTATCGACGCCGGTCAGCAACAAGGCAAAGTGGCCGCCCTTGAGCACGGAGAAATCGCGCAACAAAACATTGTGGCAATTCTTGAGCGCGATCGCCTTGTTGCCCACTCCGGGCTGCTCGGCAATGTAGAAGGGATAGGCGCCGCGGGAGGCACGTTCCAATCCGAAGCTGAGCCCCTTGCCCCAAATCAGTCCTGGACCGGTGATGCTGAAGTCGTGCAGATCTTCGCCCCAGAGCAGCGAGTTATGCCAGTGGTTATGGCCGTAATCCTGATAAGCGTCCCATGCGGTATTTGACTCGGCAGCATCATAGATGCCTCCGTCGTAGCCGGTCTGCTCGTCCTCGCGCGGCGAGTTAGCGGCCACGATGGCGCTGCCCTGCTCCAGATAAAGATGGACCTGGCTCTTCAAGCGGATCGAAAAACAGAGATAGCTTCCCACCGGGAAGAGGACCACTCCGCCGCCACCGGCGGCCGCGGCTTCGATTGCGCGATTGACGGCCACCGTATCCAGCGTCTTGCCGTCTCCTGTCGCACCATAAGTGCGTACGTCAAAGAGGTGCGTGACAGGGTGGGCAGTTGATTTACCGTCCTCCGTCGAAGCCGCAAATGAAACGGCGGGAATCGCGGCCGCCGCCATGCCGATGCCGCCGGTACGAAGAAGATCGCGGCGCATTGCATTGAAGTTCTTCATCGAAAATCCTCCTTGAATTGCCAAAGTAAGCTGTGAATAGATTATTTACAATGCCATTCCAAGCCCAACCAGATTGGCGGCTGCAATGATCACTAACATTCCAATCAAAAGAATGAGAATCGTCCTTCGCCGCACGCCTTTCCACTCTTTCAGGGCGAGGCCTACCAGGCCGGCGCACAGAACATAGATACTCATGTGCAGCATCCAGTTCACATAGAAGAGGCGCTGCGGAATGTTAGCCGCGCCCCAGGCGTAAAAGAAGAACTGAAGATACCACATGATCCCTCCCGTTGCAGCCAGAGCGCCGTTGATGAGCAGCGTTCCCCCGGCCTGGGAGAGATCGCCGCGGAGGGAGATCCTCTTCAGCGCGGCCAGACGGATGAAGCAGTAACTCAGATTCACCAGCGCGCCGCCGCCCATGATAATCACATAACTCGGTAACGCCGCGTAGAGCGGATTCACGCCCAGATGAAGCGCGGCGGATTCCATGGGTCTGGCGGCGTTGATGGCAAAGGACATGCCGGAGGAAAACACGCCGCATAAGCCCGCCAGCAGCAGTCCCAGCTTCAAGTTGAATTCCTGGAGTTCTCCGCGCTGCTGCATTTCTTTCTGATGGCCGGCATAGGAGACAATCGCCACGCCCATCAGAGCAACCAGCACGCCGGCCATGGTGTAGAGGCCGCTCTTAGTCGTAAACAGCATTGCTCCCTGGCCGTTCAGCAGCGGCGGCATCAGCGTGCCCACCATCAGCGTGACACCGATGGCGACGCCGACGCCTAAGGAAATTCCCAGATGGCGCATCGTGAGCCCATAACTCACATTACCGACGCCCCACATGGCTCCGAAGAGAGCCACCTTCAAGAGCAAATGCGCACTGAAGCCAGCATAAAAGTTATGAAAGTCTGGAAGGATCATGAAGCTCACGGAAATCGGCAGCAGTATCCAGGAAAAGATTCCGGCTACGGCCCAGGTAGTTTCCCAGGACCACTCCTTAACCTTCCCAATAGGCGCATAGAAGGATGCGGCAAAGGCCGCGCCAACGACGTGCCATCCGATTCCCGCGAGGATTGTCACGATTCATTCTCCTGTTCTATTGAGGAATTTGGCAGAGCAGCGCGGCCCAGCGACGAATGGCTTCCGGGTCAAGCGGTTGTGTATGGGCATCGCTGGCGGCTAACTGTACAGCCAGATTGCCGATCGTGGAGCTTTCGGGCTGGCCGGATTCGACCGGCAGGCCGGTGCGCAGCGCGGTGAGTTCCGTCAGCAGCTTGTTGCGGCTGCCGCCTCCCAGGATGTGAATGCGTTCGAGCTTGCGGCCCAGCATCCGTTGCAACTGGGAGAGGGCTTGGGCATAGCGGCTGGCCACGCTCTCGAAGATCAGCCGGGCGAAGAGCGGCTCGTTGCCGGCTACGTCAGGGATGCAGGGCAGTCCGCGAGCTTGTAACTCGTGGTTGATGCGCTCTGGCATCTTGCCGTCGAGCAGCAGCGGCTCAGCATCGATGTCGATGGCGGCGGGCGGCGTCTGGATGGCGGCAGCCTGGGCGACAAGATCTTCGATTGTCCAGGGGCGGCCTTGCGCTCTCCAGCCGTCCATGCATTGCTTCAGAGTCCACATACCGTTGACGTTGGTGTGGAAGCAGAAGCCGCCGCCAGCCGCGCCCTGATTGGTATAGCGCGCGCTCAAGGCCTCATGGCTGGTGATGGGAGCGGGAAGGAGCGTGCCGACCAGCGACCAGGTGCCGGAGCAGATATAGGCGGTGGAATGCAGGGGGGCAGGAATGCCGGAGATGGCCGAGGCGGTGTCGTGGCAGGCGGGCGCGATCAACTGCGTGCCGCGAAAGGCGGGGAGGGCGGCCAGCGGCCCTTGCAGGCGGCCCAGGATGGTTCCGGCTGGGACGATGGGCGGCGCGGCGTCGAGGGGGATTCCGAGCAGTTCGAAGAGGTCGCGCGACCAGCCGCCGTTCTCGATGTCCACCAGGCCGGTGTGGGTGGCGTTAGTGTACTCGGCGGCGCGGCGGCCACCCAGCCAGTAGAGAACGTACTCCGGCAGCAGGAGCCAGGGAGCGTGGGGATCGATTCCGGAGGCGGCGTCGGCCAGCAGTTGGTAGAGGGTGTTGATGCGAAGCGGCTGCGCGCCGGTGCGGCGGAAGAGCATCGGGGGCGCGGCGATCGCATCCGCAGCCTCCTTGGCGGCGATGGTGCGTTCGTCGCGGTAACAGAAGGGCGCGGCGAGAGGCTGGCCGGCGGAGTCGAGGCGAACGTAATCCACGGCCCAGCCGTCGACGGCGATGGAGGCTACGCCTTCGGGAGCCGCTGCGGCTGCCTTGCGCAAAGCCTCTTCCAGACCGGCCAGGATGGTTTCAAGAGGCCAGCGGAGCGATGCGCCGCGATGCACGGAAGCGTTGGCAAAGCGATGGATGAGTTCGATGGCGGGTTTGCCGCTCTGCCAGCGCAGCAGGGAGAGACGGCAGCTTTCCGCGCCCAGGTCGATGGCAATGCGGGCAGGTTCTTGCAGGCCGGCAGACGCTTCCACGATGCGGTTCATCGCAGATCATCCTCGGATTCGGTGATCAGTGACTCCGGGGTGACCACACGGTGGCGGACGTAGTTATAGGGGGGCACGGCATGGCCGCGCAAGAGGGCAATGCCGATCTGAATGAGCCGGGGTCCATAGCTTTCAACCTCGTGCGAGATCGATCCGATGAGCGCGCTCTGGCCGGAGCGCATCTCCTCCATCACCTCGGGAATGCAGTCCTGCCCAACGATGGCGAACTGCTCTTCGCGGCCTGATTGGCGGGCGGCGTCAAGGACGCCGAGGGCGCTGGAATCGGTGGCGGCGGCCACCAGGAAGCGCTCGCCGCGGGGGTGGCTCTGGAGGAATTCGGCGACCGCCAGGCGGCTTGGCTCGCGCATGCCCCGTCCCTCGATCTGCACAAAGCGGTCAACGGGAATCTCTTCGAGTCGCTGGCGGATTGCGTCGAATGCACCGGTGATGCGGCTCTGGACAAAGCTGCCGGCCTCTGCGAACCCCACGCCCAGCACGTAATCTGCATTGCCTTTCCACTGGCGCAGGGCAAATTGGGCCAGCACCGAGCCAGCTTCATAACCCACCTCGAAGTTATCCACGCCGAAGTAGGTGGCGTTGGGGTGGGGCACGTCGATAGCGACCAGGGGAATGTCGGCTCTTTTGAAGATATGCGCCACACGCGGCGCTGCCGCCTCTTCGACCTGGAACTCGAGCGCAAGATCCACCCGCTTGGCGACAAACTCCTCAGCGTTCTGAATGGCGACGCCGGGATCGTAGCGGTTGTCGAGCAGCAGCAGTTCCACACCGGATGCGGCGGCGGCGGCGGTGACACTCTGCACCACGGCTTGCGAGAAGGGCATCTCCGCGCTCTGGGCCGCGAAGCCGAAGCGCAGGCGCCGGGGGCGCGAAACCAGCCGGTAAAGGCCGCTCTGCGTCTGGGCGACGTAGCCGCGATGCACCAGCGTCTTGAGGATGCGATAGACGCTGGTCTTGGAAATCCGCGTCTTCTGGAAGACATCTTCCAGAGAAACCGGGGATTGGTTCTCCTCCAGCAGCTCGATCACGTCGAGGGCCTTGGAGAGAATCGGAATCAGGTACAGCCGCTTGATCTTTGTCTTGGGCACTGGTTTCCTCGCTGTGCATGACCTTCCGCAAGAAGGAAGGCCGCTGATTCGACTTACCACTTCATGCGTAACTAACAGCGACCGAGTGACGGTTGACCCGTTCGCGGGCGGCGCGCTCCACGTAACCCCCGGAGCGCAGCGCGGCCAGCGGATCGGCGGGCAAGCCACGCGCCACGCGCCAGGCTGCGGCGAGCGGGCGCACATCGCTCCAGAAGGCGCCGCGGAAGAGCTCCTCGGCTTCCACCAGCTCGCAGGATTGCTGATAGACCGCCAACTGCTTGCGATCCACGAGAGCGGCCTTGAGCCATAGCTCCTGCGCGGTGACCACGGTCTGCACCGTGGCTTCGATCTTGCCCTTCAGATTGTGGCTCTGATCGACCATGAAAGCGATTCTTTTGCCCAGTCCCTCGGCCAGGGCGGTGTGAATCTCGTGAAAGATGCGGAAGATCTGGTAGGGATCGATGGAGCCTAGGGTGAGGTCGTCGTCGGCATAGCGGCGATCGTTGAAGTGGAAGCCGCCCAGCAGGCCGGTGTGCAGCAGCCAGGCCACGATCTGTTCGATGTTCTGGGCAGGAAGGTGGTGGCCGGTATCGACCAAGACGCGGGCCTGCGGACCGGCCACCCGCGCCAGGTGCGAAGACATTCCCCAGTCGGCGATGTCGGTGTGATAAAAGGCGGGTTCAAAGGGCTTGTACTCGATTAGCAGCCTCTGCTCCGGCTCGAGGTGGCCGTGAACGGAGCGCAGTGCGTCTTCCAGCCAGCCGATGCGGTTGCGGATGCTCTGCGTGCCGGGGTAGTTTGAGCCGTCGGGCAGCCACAGCGAGAGCTCGCTGGAGCCGAGCGCCTTGGCGATCTCGATGGAATCGAGCACGTGGCTCAATGCCTGTTCCCGAATGGCCGGCGAAGGATTGCAGAGTGAGCCGAACTTGTACTCCTGATGCTGAAAGAGGTTGGGATTGATGGAGCCGGCGCGCACGCCGTATTTTTTCTCCAGAGCCTGCACCTCGGGCACGTCGCCGAGGCCGTTGGGCAGATCCCACAGGACGTGCAAAGCCATGGTGGGCGTGACTCCGGTGAGGCGGTTGACCTCGGCGGCGTCGGCAAACTTCTCCTCGATGGTGGAAGCGGCGGCGGGCTGGGTAAATTTGCCAAAGCGGGTTCCGGTGTTGGCGAATCCCCAGGAGGGAATCTCGATCTGGAAAGAATCCAGAGCTTGCACTGCCCGGTCGAAAACTGCTGATTCCGATGACGCCATGATGGTTTACCTCACCTGTACCGAGCCGGTTTCCACCGATCTCTGATCTGGATTCGTTACGTCATTGTTCATCTCAATCAACTCTTATCGCGCACCAGGATCACGTTGAGGAAGCGCGGTCCATGGACGCCCTTGATGCGTGTCATTTCAATGTCCGCCGTGGCGCTGGGTCCGGAGATCCAGGTGACCAGCCCTGACGGCTGCTGGAAACGGGCGAAGTACTCCGGCAGCGTCTCCACCACCTGGCTCGCGCGGAGAATGATAAGGTGCCAGTCGGGCAGCAGCGAGAGCACGCGACGGCCCTCGCTCGCTGAGTGGTGCAGTACGATGGTTCCCGAGTCGGCAATGCCGCAGGAGGCGGCGGTGACCACGCCTTCAGACTGCTCGATCTCGGCGGTGGCGAGGCCGTGGTCGATGGTCCACTCCAATCCGCTGATCTTCCACGCTGCCGTGACCATCCATTCGGACGGAGTTCCGGGGGGTGCAAGAAATGAATGCTTGTCGCTGGCCGCAAGCTGGGCCGCGATGGCGTCCGGCAGGGCTTCCGGTGTGGTTTCAACCACCTCCGCATCGTATTCGCGGAGCCGTTCGATCATCAGCTTGAGCCGGGCTTCGGCGCTGAGTTGGCCGTGGCGAGTGTAGGCGCGGGGCAGCGCCGCATAGGCCTCCTCCCTCATCGCGGGGTCTTGGGCGCAATCCAGGGTTGCCGCGCGGATACGTTCCAGAATTCGCTGCCGGGGGATTTGCTGCCGGGATTGGAGCGGAGCCTTCATTTGCCCTCCTTGCCCGGCTGGGAGCCGCGCTTTGCCCACCACTCATGGAAGCTCTCATCCGGCAGGCCGCGCAGGTCGCGCGTCTGCGTCCACTTCGCGCCGATGCCGGGCAGCGAATGAATCCACCCGTCCTTGCGGGTATACAGCCCAAGGCCGATGCGCCCCAACCGCTGCGCCACATGAAAGAGCCAGGCTTTGGCAAAGAGCAGATTGGCGACTCGCAGGCCCACGTACATGGGATCGAAGTAGCGAGCGGCCCTCCCACGCTCCTGGTTGACCACCTGCGCGCGCAACTCGAGCAGCACATCGGGAATGTTGATCTTCACCGGGCAGACTTCATAGCAAGCGCCGCAGAGCGACGAGGCGTAGGGCAGCGATTGCGCGAACTTCATCTGCATCAGTTGCGGCGTCAGGATGGCGCCGATCGGCCCCGGATAGACCGAGCCGTAGGCGTGGCCGCCGGTCTGCCGGTAGACCGGGCAGGCGTTCATGCAGGCCGCGCAGCGGATGCACTTGAGCGTCTGCCGCTGCTTCGCTTTGGCGAGGATCGACGAGCGCTCATTGTCCAGCAGCACCACGTGAAAGCTCTGCGGGCCGTCGCCGGCAGTAACGCCCGTCCACAGAGAGGTGTAGGGGTTCATGCGCTCGCCTGTGGCCGAGCGGGCCAGCAACTGCAGCATCACTTCCAGGTCCTGGAAGCGCGGCAGCACCTTCTCGATCCCGGCCAGCGTGATCATCGTCCGCGGCAGCGTCAGGCACATGCGGCCGTTGCCCTCAGATTCGACCACGGCTACAGAACCGGTCTCGGCAATCAAAAAGTTGGCCCCGCTGATCGCCGTCGGAATCGCAAGGAACTTCTGCCGCAGATAGGTGCGGGCGGCGTTGGTCAGCTCTTTCGGGTCGTCGGAGAGGTTCTTCAGACCCATGCGCCGCGCAAAGATCTCGCGCACCTGGCTGCGATTCACGTGCAGCGCCGGCACGACGATGTGCGACGGCTCCTCGCCGCCCAGTTGCAGGATGATCTCGGCCAGATCGGTCTCGAAGGCGCTCACTCCGTTGGCCTCAAGGAATGGATTCAACTGAATCTCGGCCGAGGTCATGGTCTTGATCTTGATGACCTCGCTGGCCTTCTCCTGGCGAAGCAGATCGAGGATGATGCGGCGCGCCTCGTCCGCATCGGCGGCCCAGTGGACCGTGCCTCCGGCGGCGGTGCAGCGCTCTTCAAACTGCTCCAGGTACGCGCCCAGATTCTCCAGCGCATGAGCGCGAATCGCCGAGGCTGCCGTGCGCAACTCCTGCCAGTCGTCCTTTTCCGCTACCAGCCGGGCGCGCTTGGTTTGGATCACATCAATGGCGTGGGCCACGTTCTTGCGCAGTTGCGGGTTGCGCAGCACTGGCAGGACGGCTTTGGGAAAAGGAAGCGCCTTGCGCGGATCAAGCTCGGCGTGACTGTAATTCATAGCGTCGCCTCCGCCGGTGCGTCTTCCGTGCTGGCCAGAATCTCAGCAAGGTGAATCGTCTTCATCCCCGCGTATTGCCGGTGCATTGCGCCGCCCAGATGCATCAGGCAACTGTTGTCCAGCGCCGTGCAGTATTCCGCGCCGGTCGCGATCACGTCCTGCAGCTTGACGGCCAGCATCGCCGAGGAGACTTCAGCATTCTTCACCGAGAAGGTTCCGCCGAATCCGCAGCAGCGGTCAACGTTCTCGAGCGTTGCCAGCGCCAGGCCGCGTACCTTGGCCAGCAGCCGGTAAGGCCGCTCGCCCAGGTGCAGCGCGCGCACTCCGTGGCAACTGGCGTGGTAGACGACGCGATGAGGAAAGTATGCGCCCACATCCTCCACGCCCAGCCGGTCGATGAGAAACTCGCTCAGCTCGTAGACCCTGGGTAGCAGCGCCGCAAACTGCCTGCGCAGTTCCTCGTTGCCCAGCTCCTCAAACAAGCCGGGGTACTGATCGCGCATCATCGCCACGCAGGAGGAGGAGGGAATCACCACCGTCTCGGCCTCCTGGTAAAGCCGGACGAAGCGCTTGGCTTGCGAGAAGGCCTCGCCACGGAAGCCGGTGTTGGCGTGCATCTGTCCACAGCAGGTCTGCTGGGCGTGGAAGTCCACTTCGACGCCCAGCCGCTCCAGCAGGCGCACCACCGCCCGGCCCGTCTCCGGGTAGAGGGTGTCGTTATAGCAGGTGATAAAAAGCGACGCGCGCATCACTGCCACCGATTGCCGTAAGGCGTAAACTCGAACCCGTATATTATTCGATAGAAGTACAATTTGTCTATTGCATAATATGACGGGGTGGCCCAGCTCCCGCATTTAGAACCTGGGAAACCACGCCCCCCAATCAGACTCTTGCTCAGACGCGAAATTTGCGGATAATTGTCATGTAATCTCGCGCGGTTTGGGTGATGAACTCCGGCTTGCCGTCGGCGATGGCCTGGGGATTGACCAGGTCGCCGCCTACGCCGAGGGCAAAAGCTCCAGCGGCGAGGAACTCCGCCGCGGTTGCCAGCGAAACTCCCCCAGTGGGGATCATTTCGATCTGCGGCAGCGGGGCTTTCAACGCCTTCAGGTACTTTGCCCCGCCCAGCGCGCTGCACGGAAAGACCTTGACCACATCGGCGCCGGCCTCCCAGGCGGTCACCACCTCCGTCGGCGTCAGCGCTCCCGGCATCACCGGCACGCTGTAGCGGCGGCAGATCTCGATCGTCTTCACATTCAACGATGGGCTGACGATGAACTCCGCGCCGGCCAGCATGCAGGCGCGCGCGGTCTCCGGGTCGAGGACCGTGCCCGCTCCGATGAGAATGCGTCCCTGAGTTTCCCGCACGAGTTGGCGGATGACTTCAATCGCCCCAGGAACCGTCATTGTAACTTCGAGAGCGGTAACTCCTCCGGCCTCGATGGCCTCGGCGAGAGCCAGCGCTTCGCTCACTGAGTTAGCGCGCAAGACCGGCAGCAGGCCTATCTCGTGGATGCGCTTCAGTACATCTTCCTTCTTCATGGCCATAAGTTTTCAGTTTCTCCAAGACCTATTTCACAGTTCCTAGAAAATGGTTAACCATTTAGCAAGCTAGCCACCGCTTCGCGGTGATCGCAAGTTAGCAAGTTAGCGAGTTCATTGCCGATGTAACTTGCAACGGCAAATCGGGCAGTTCCTAATCCGCTTCGTCCAAAACAGCGATCATCGCGAGATGCGCGCCGCTCCTCCGCCCATCACGCGGATAACTTCAGCCAGGTTCGCCGTGCTGGTATCTCCGGACGTCGTCATGGCCAGAGCGCCGTGCGCCACGCCGCATTTCATCGCCCAATCCATGCCCTTACCGGCCAGCAGGCCGTAGATCAGCCCGGAAGCAAAAGAGTCGCCACCGCCAACTCGATCCAGAATCTCCACATTCCGCTGCGGCACATGCACGATGCCGCCGCTATAAAACGCGATCGCGCCCCATGCGTTCTCCGACGCGGAGTGCGCGGTACGCAATGTGGAGGCAATGACCTTCAGGTTGGGGTAGGCGACGGAGAGTTCGCGCAGCATATTCTCATAACTCGCGATGGGAAGCTCGTCGAAGCTCTCGCTGACTCCTTCCATCTTCACACCCAGCACCGCGGAAAAATCCTCTTCATTGCCGAAGAGAACATCAACCTTGCTCACTAACTCGCGATTCACTTCCTGCGCCTTCGCTTTGCCGCCGATCGCCTTCCACAACGATTCACGGTAATTCAAATCGTAGGAGACTACGGTTCCCGCCGCCCGCGCCGCATCCATCGCTTCGGCGGCAACGGTCCTGGTGGTATCGGAGAGCGCGGCAAAGATTCCGCCGGTGTGCAGCCAGCGCGAACCCATTTGCGCGCCGAAGACTTGCGTCCAGTCGTAATCGCCTGAGGTAAGTTGCGAGACTGCGGTGTTACCGCGATCCGAGCATCCCAACGCGGCGCGGACGCCAAAGCCACGCTCGGTGAAGTTCAGGCCATTGCGTACCTTGCGACCTACACCGTCATAGGGCTTCCAGCGGACCAGCTCCTGATCGACGCCGCCTTGCAGCATCAGGTCTTCCACCAGCCGTCCCACGGGATTGTCGGTCAGCGCCGTGGCAATGGCGGTGCGCAGGCCAAAGCAGCGGCGCAGCCCGCGAGCTACGTTATACTCGCCTCCGCCCTCCGATGCGCGAAAGGCGCGCGCGGTATGAATTCGATCATCGCCCGGATCAAGCCGCAGCATGACTTCGCCCAAACTCACGCAATCCCAGCGCGTCGATCCGGCGGCTTTCACATTCAGCAAGTTATCCATAAGGTTCCCGTCATGTAATTTCCCTCGATAGAATACCGTATCCAAGATTCATTAGGGAAATCACTTCCAGGAGAGAAGGGGATCTCCTTCGGCGGCGCTCGTAAGATAAATCCACAAATAGAAGATTGCCAGCAGCAGCAGGATCAGCGAGGCGGGCCGAATCAGCAGAACGGTCAGCATCTTTCCCAGTATCCCGGCTGTGCCTATATGCAGGCTTTTGGCGAGAATGCTGAGAATCGCCAACGGAATATCCGCGGTAAAGACAAGCCCGGCGGTAGTGATCAGCAGCGCGGGCCACCGGGCCGGGCCGCCCTCGGCCCACAGCATGGCGCAGGCCGGAACCGTGAGCAGCAGGAGCTTCGCATCATATTGCCGATGATAAACCGGCAGCATGGAAATGGCCGCGATAGCCGCGAGCGCCAGCCAGGCGCCCGGCAGCGAGAGGCGCGACCTGAGGGTGCGCGCCGCGCCTGCAAGCAGAAGCGCGCCGCAGATCAGGTAGCTGACCGGATTGTAGATGCGTGGATTGCTCCAAAAAACGCTGATCACTGCTTGCAGATCAATCACCATGCCTAAGGTACGGCCGGTGAGAGATGAAGGGCCTGGTTCGTTGATGCCTCCATGCGCCGAAGAGGCCGATAAATTCGCGTGCAGCTCCGCGATCCAGTGCGGCGCGATGTGCGTTACCCACAGGATGGCCGGGATCGCCAGCACGGCAGTTACCAGGAGGGTTTGCAGCGCGCGTTTTCGATAAACTCCTCCTGCCAATAGAAAATATAGCCAGACCAGGCCTGCGCCTTGAGGCTTGAAGACGAGGCTGATCGCAAGACATAGGATGCCGGCCGGCACAAACCGCTCTTCAAGGAAACACCAGACGGCCACTACGCAAAGGCATACAACAATCCCGGCCGCATTTCCAAGGAAAAAAACCCTCTCGCAGTTGGCAAGCAAGATGCAAATCAGGAAGAGGGAGACGCTGGACGCATATTTTGATCCAATATCACACATCAGGAAGGCGGCAAGAATGATCACTCCGGCAGCCAATATCATCCATAGAATGTGTGCCGGTCCCCACGCCAGAATCGTGAAGGGGGCGACAAGCAGCAGCGCAGTCGGCAGATTGATGCACACCGGGACGGCTCGGCGAAACAACCCTGACTGGGTGGGGTCCGTCGGAAATCCCCCTCCTTCTGCCTGGTACACACGCAGAAACTCGCTTTCCTGGTAGGGGTCGCTATGTTGAATCAGGCATCGCGAGCCGTAATAGACCGCCTTGAAATCTAACATTCCGACAGGCGAGGCGGATTCCAGAATGTATCCCCAAAAGACGGAAATCCCGCAGCACAACAGCAGCCAGACCAGAGCAGTCCGCCGCGTCCTTGTCATGTTCATGCTGAGTTTCATTCCACAAGAATCCCGGCCGCCTGGGACCGAAGCCTTGGCCGGGCGAGGCGCGATTGCGACCAGAAAAGACGGTCGAAAAAGCATGGGAGAGAACGCAGCGGCAATGGTGATGCCCTGCGAATCTCTCCCGCGCAGTTACAAGGGGAACAATTGTGGCGCCGATTCCGTGCCAGGCCGGAGATCATCTAGACGGTGGCACTGAACTGCGTGGCTAGATTGCTGAAGACCGTGGAGATGGTGTTTGCCACCGCATGATTAGATGCGGTGATAACTCCCGCAACTACGCCAAGGACTAAGGCATATTCAACCAGATCCTGACCGTTCTCCCGCAAGATCCAGCACTGCAGTCGGAAGACGAGCCTTTGATATCCGGGCCTCATCGGATTGCCTCATCGTGATTTGGACTTACCCTAACCTTAGCCGGAGAGGTACGTCTTCTCGCCAAATCTTGCGGACGCATCTCTCCTGCGAAGGCGCTGGGATGGTTTGTCCTGACGGTATCTTGACAGGAGTTAGACGGTGGCCGAGAACTGGGTGGCGATGTTCGAGAACGCGGTGCTGATAGCAGCGGCCAAAGTTCTCATGGCAACGGTGGCGCCGAGGGCGATCAAAGCAAGAACCAAGGCATATTCAACCAGATCCTGGCCTTCTTCGCGGTCCATCAGGTCCTGGAATTTCACATACATCTTGAGTAGCATGGTGTTCATTTGTGTTCTCCCCGTAAGTTGATTTTCCCAGCCGAGGCCGGGGCACCCTGTCTGGTGCATGTGTAGTGCCAATCATGGAAAATAGTAATAGCCTTATATAACAATAACTTACGATAATAATTATGCAAAAATGTGCGCCCAACTGTATACAATTGTATACAGTTCAACCCCGGACTCCCGAACCTGTTTACAGGACACTGAAGTACCGAACCGGAAGTACCGAACCGGAAGACGAAGGTAATCGAAGACCGCATTGAATTCGAGCCGGGCGCTCGCCTCACAAGAACCTGATCCCGCGCAACACAGTGATCCCTCGTAGGAAGTAAAATAGCGTCCATGGCAAACATGATATATGTCTCCACAAACTGGGCAGCAGACCGCAATATCCTCGCGCTGCTGCGCGTCACCGAGCGGCGCCTGCGCATCCACACTTCCGGCGGAATCCAGAAGTCCTGGTGTCAGAAATGAAGATCAACGGAGAACTGCTCACACGGCAAAAAATACTCAGCACTGCCGTAGTACTGCCATTCGTTTCCGTTTGCGGCCTGGCAGCGGGGTTTATTGCGGGATTATTCTGCTTCGCATTGATCTCAGTCAACGGTCCGGCCACTCGCGATTACATCTTCTTCTGGGCCACCGGCCAGCAACTGGCTCACCATGCCAATCCCTATGATGAAGCTGCCATGACGCGGATCGAGCGTTCTGTGGGGATGCCGGCGACGAATAGAATTGGCTTCATGAGGAACCCTCCCTGGGCGCTTCCGCTGGTCTATCCGCTGGGGTTCCTCAGTCCGCGGGCGGGATGGCTGCTGTGGTCCTTGTTCATGCTCACGTGCCTTGCAGTTTCCGTTCGCCTGCTCTGGATCCTGTACGGCCGGCCGAGAAATTCCCGGTACTTGCTTGGGCTTTCCTTCGGACCGGCTCTGCTTTGCCTGATCTATGGGCAAACTTCTCTCCTCCTGCTGCTCGGGTTGACGCTGTTTCTGCGCCTGCATCGCACACAGCCCTTTTTGGCTGGAAGCGCGCTTGGGCTTTGCGCCCTGAAGCCTCATCTGTTTTTGCCCTTCGGCACCGCGCTGCTGGCCTGGGTGCTGGTTTCCCGGAGCTACAAGCTGGTGGCCGGAG
>PMTP01000154.1:25405-35720 GCA_003167305.1 Acidobacteriaceae bacterium | reverse complement strand
CCGGCCGCCCTGGGCTGCGCATGGGCACTGAGCTATTATTGGCCTCGACGCCAGGCCTGGGATTGGACGACGAACGGCAGCCCGCTGCTGCTGGTTTCGCTTCTGGTGGCGCCCTATTCGTGGATTTACGATCAGGGCATCGTGATCCCTGCGCTGTTGCAAGGCGCCTTTCTTACACGCTCCCGCAACCTGCTGGTAGCTCTTGCGTTCTTGAGTGCCATGGTGGAAATCGCGCTCTATGGCAGCATTGCGCAACCTACAGTTTTACTTTATTGGACGCTTTGGACGGCGCCCGCGTGGCTGGTTTGGTATCTCATTGCGTGCAACAGGGGCAGATGGGGCTCGGATGGGCCAGTGTTCAGAACGATCAGGCGGTTCCGGGCCGCGGATGCAGTGAAGGAGCCTTCCGGCAAGCAGGATTGCCTATGAATGGTTCCCATCCGCCGCCGTTACGGGGGTAAGCCATCGGCTGAGCGCCCTGGAAGCAGCGATAGCCGCGGCAGCCACCAGGAGGCCGGCAAGCACGTCGACACAATAATGCCAGCCGCCGGTTATCGTAGACAGGATAATGAGTGTCGAGAGAATGGCCACCGGAATGCGCAAGGGCTTGAAGCACCACAGCGAGTTCGCGCACAGCAGAACCCAGATCACATGAAAGGAGGGAAAGCAGACTACTCCGAAGAGATTCAGGGTGTAGGGGCCGTGAGTGCGAAGCAGGAACAGGCTTTGCTGGCAGGCCGCCTGGACGGGAGTCACGGGAAGATGATAGCCGTACCACGGTCCAACAGCGGGAAATAAGCCGAACAAGGGCACGGTGACCGCGAATGCGATCAGGTTGGACGTGATGAATTGCTGCGCTGCTCTGACTTTGCCGGTCAGTGCAGGTAAAAAATACGCAACCATCAGCATGGGAAAGAGAACAGGATATGTACTGCTGACGAAGTTGCCGAACCAATGATGCGAGGACCACTCCATGATGCCCGGCACATAGATTCCGAGGGAGTGATCCAAGCGCACAAATAACTCATCCTGGAGAGGGATGTTCATGCCCAGTCTGCCGGCAACGGCTACGGTGTATCCCAGGGCGAACCTGAAAATCAGGCACCATGGAATGGTCAGAGCCGCGTCACGCAGATCGATCTTGCCCTTTTCGTGCCAGTAAATCGGTATCAAAAGAATAATGGGTATCAGGAGCACAGTGCCTATCGCGGTAGCCGCGAGATCAGGAATCCGGATCAATGTCAGCCTGCATCCGGCGAACGAAATCGCCAGGACCGCCGCGCTGGCAAATGCCATGAGCCAATCAAACCTGGGCACGGCGCCCAAGCGGGATCGAATCGAAATCGAGGGCTCGCGGCTGTTCATTGTGGAATCTCCGTCTCGATTTTGCCCTCAAGCAGTGGCCATTCCACCGCCGTCTCCGGCACGGCGGCATTCGAGAATTCCAGCCTGTCCCCATGCTGTGTCTGCGTGCCGTAAATCGTACCCGGCGGAAGCTCGAGGACGGAGTGCGCCCAGAGACAGGCCGACAGCCGCCAGGGTCGCACATCACAGCTGAGCTTGCTGATTCGCTTCTTGCGGTCCAGATAAACCAGGTCGATGGGAAAGCGCATCCAGAAGGTATGCACGGATGCGCAGGGGATAATCCACAGCCCCTCTCCGGGCGAGATACGCTCGCGCCCGAGCAGGCCCTTGTTGCGCATGGGGGCGCTGTCAGCAATTTCCATGCAGGTGGCCAGCACCGTATTGCGGGTCAGATTTGAAACCTGAAGACGTGTATCCCGGCGAGCATTGGGGCGCGAAATAAGCAGGTTCCGCACTCTCGATACGATCCACCTGAACGGATTCATCCGGATGTCTTCGACCTTTCGCAGGTAATATCCATCTTCAGTCTGCTGGAATCGGAGCCAATCACCCAAGCGGCTTTCCCGCGAAGAAAAAGCCGCCTTCCAGAAGAAACGCTGTGTTGCGTTCGCCCTGAAACTGTGGTTGCCGCGACACTCAGAGCAGCCCTTCCGCAAGGCCGCCGGCTGCCGGGAGAGACAGCCGGAAACCTCATTGGTTCGGGGGAGTAGGCGCCGCGGTGGTGCTTGTTACGGACGACGATGAGCCGCCAAAGTTTCCTGTTTCGCCTTGGACCATGAGCGGCGTCTCCGGCTTCATGCTCTCCATCAACCTCTCGACGGGCATGGTTGGAGGCGCGGAGGCCGGTGTATTGGCCGCGGTCTTGGCGTCCGGAGTATTCATGGGTATGCCGGAATTAGGCGGCAGGAACTTCGTCGGATACTTCAGCGCCGGCAAGGGATCGGCTGCCTGAATGGGAGCAACCATCTCCAAAGTCGCAAGGACGATCAGCTCGGTGTTTGTCCTGTTCTTCGACATCGACTGAAAGAACTTGCCGATTATGGGGATGTCCCCCAGGAATGGCACCTTCTGGTAGGCTTCGGTATCGCGGTTGTCCAGCAACCCGCCGATGACGAAGCTTTGGCCGTTGGACAACTCGATCTCGGTCTTCATTTTCCGGGTGGCAATAGCGGGAATCTCATACCCGGAGATCACAATGGCATTGGTGTAGTCCAAAGAACTGACCTCCGGAGCCACCTGGAGACGAACGGTTCCGCGAGGAGTAATTGTGGGGAGAAAGTTGAGACGAACTCCATATTCTTTGAACTCGACAGAGATGGTTCCGAGTCCGGAGGCGAAGGCATAGGGATACTCTCCGCCCGCCAGGAAGCTGGCCTGTTTACCATTCATCGCCACAATATTGGGTTCGGCGAGAACCTGCACCACGCCTTTGGCTTCGAGGGCCTCGATGTCGACGCCGAACGGCAGGCCGCCGGGTCCCAGGGCAAGCAGATTCAATTCATTGGTAAAGGTCGCCGTGGCAGCTGATGGCGGAGTAATGGTCGTGACGCCATTCGTAGTCGTGGTTGATCCGCCGGTTGGGCCAGTGATCGATGGCGGAGTGAACTGCCCGGTTGAAATCCCTCCAACCGTGTTGAGCGCACCCAGGCTGAAGATATTGATACCGAACTGCGCACTCTTGTTGCGGTCCACGCTCATAAAGCGAACCTTGAGCAGGATCTGCGGGTCGGATGCAGGCACATTGACGTCGAGAAAATTCACGACTTTACCGCCCGTGCTGGCAATCTTCACTGCGCGCGAGGAATTGTCGAGATCCTTGACTGTTCCGCGCAGCACGATGTTGCCATTCTCGAGACTGACCTTCAGGGGCTGTCCGGGAAGCTCGGTCCGGAGTTCGCGGCGAATCGCGTCCAGGCTGTCGTTCAATGCCGTCGCGCTGGCGCGAACCGTCACGTTGAAAAACTGCCGGCCGCCGTGGGTGTCCCAGACAATCAGGCTGGTTTCTCCGGGAGCCTTGCCATTCACGATGATCTCGGTCGGACCCGTTCCGTGGACCTCGGCAATATCGCTCATGCCGATGGCGGCACGCTTGATCGGCCATGTAGTGTCAACCAGCACGGTCTTGCCCACCGCGACGGAAAGATCATTCGCCGAGTCCTGAGTGGAGGCGGCGGGTTCGGAAGGAGACGGTGAGGTCTGAGCCCGCAAGCCGGCCCCGGCGCAGATCATTAGAGCAACTGCGCTGAAACATGCGATGGTAATGACAGTCTTCGCTCTCACTTGTGTCCCTCGGGAGAAGCAAATTTTTCTTGACTCGTTGTCGATCCGTTGATCACCTCAATGGAATAGGCCGGGGGTTCCGCGCTCTTGGGGGCCGCGACGCGCTGCGGCTTTGGCGGCGCGGTAATCGCTCCCGAAAAGAGGCTGCTGGTGTCCGTGCCGGCAACCACACCGACCTTGGTATCCAGCGGGTTACGCAGCACCAGCCGGATGGTAAAATTGGCAGCCAGGCTCAGCTTCTCAGCGTCTTCCGGCGTCACCAGCAGGTTGACCACCTGCACCGGCTTTGCCTTCCCTTCCGGATCCTTCTGAATCTCCGTGCCCGCGGATAAAACCTGAATGTTCTGTAGCAGCGTCTTCGATATCTGGCCTTGCGCGGTGTTTGGCGTGCCCGGAGGCGTACCGGAGATCAGAACATCCACGTGCATTCCGGGAGTGACGAACCCAGAGACGTTCACCACGTCGTCTACCCTGACCGCGCAGGCTCTCATTCCGGGGGGAATGGTGGCTGCCAATCCTCCGCCGGATCCGATGGCGGCCAGGCGGTTCTCGATAATCGGCTCGCCCGCATAGAGGTCCGAGATGACCCCTCGTCCAATAGCGCGGCTCATGTCTTTGACGAGAATGGCGCCCGAGGGCAGCCCTCCCGCAATCTGGACCGTCGTCAGGTCGTTGGCGCTGAGAACGGTTCCGAGCTTGATGTCCGTTTTTGCCGCGACGATTCCGGTAGCGACCGACGGACGGACCGCCGCCATGCGGCTGTTCACCATCTGATAGACCAGGAAGGTGCATACGGAGGCTATCAAGAATGCGGCCAGAAGGATCGCGAGTAGTCTTCGGTTCATTTGGAAACCTGTTTGAACTGGCTACCCAGCCAGCTTCGCCTTTCTGCCCCTTGTGGCAATTGCCGCGCCCTTGAAAGACCTGTTTCGTTTCCATTCCGAAACAGGTTGCGTGGACAGATCGTCCAGCAAGATCAAATGCGTATTCAGTGTATTCCCTTGATGCCTTATTGAAACAGCAGCAAGGACAGCCGCATGGACAGGAGGTATCAAGAGGGTCATGGGTGATATCCCCTCCATGAACCATGCTCGGAAAGATTATAATTGATCATGCAAGGGGATGATAGGTCTTTCTCGGCCGTTGATCAAGCTGAGGTCGCATGGACCGCGATTTACCCTGCAAATGGTAGCTGGCGGCGCGAGGAAGGAATTTCATCAGAGCATGAGGACTTCCTCAACGATATCGCTCTTTTCCGAGCAACCGGAGCTGAATCAGCGGCCCTACTCCTTTGTGTTTTCGATATTGGCGCACTGCGTCGCGTTTGGATTGATATTTTTAGGCATCATCTCCGCACCCAAAGTCAAGGTCCAGGTTGCCGTGCAGCGTTATGAGGTGCGGCATCTGGATCTGCACACGCTGGATGCCGAGATGCAGCGGGCCAGAAGCGATTTCAGTAAAGAAATCAAGACGCCCCGCGCGCCTTCCAAAGCTCCAGCGCCCGCAAAAGCGCAAGCGTCTCCACCAGCCGCGAGCCCGGATGCGCCGCGGCCGGCTTTGCGGATGGTTGTGCAAGCTCCGCGGGGAGCGCAGACGCTGGTGCAGCCGGATATCCCCAAGCCTCTGGCGCTCAACGTGGAAATCCCGGTGCCGACGGTCGTGATCTGGGCGGGGAAGAAGATTGTGGTCAAGACCATCGTTCCGCCCCTGCCGGAAAAGCCGGTGGTGGCCGAGGTCAAGCCTTCCACCCAGTTGCCCAATGAGGAACAGAACCTGGCGGAGATCGCCATTCCCGCCGTCACTCTGCCGGTGGTGCAACCTCAGCCGATCCTTCCCAGCACCACGACGCCGCTGGTGGTTACCGGGCCCAAGCCCACGCCGCCGGCGCCGATCACCACCGCGCAAGGCTCCTCGCTGCCAACGCCCGCCGCGGTGATGTCGCTCTCCGAGCATCGCATGGCGAATGGCGCCGTCACTCTGCCTCCCGTGAACTCGTCGGTTGCCACGCCTTCGCCCGGAGAGCTCGCCCCGGCGGAGGCAAAGAACACCACGCCCGCGGGGCATGGAAGCCAGACCGATAAACCAGTCGAGAAGCCGGCCGATAAGGCAGTTGCCAAATCCGCCGATAAGGCAGTTGGCAAGCCCACCGACAAGCCAGCGGACAAGGCAGTAGGCAAGGGCGCGGCAAAACCGGATTCCGCTAAAGCCGCTGACCTGCCCGACTCCGCCAGATCCGCCCAGGGAGCCAATGCGGGCTCCGCGCAAAAGACTACCGCGCCAACCGGGTACGGGATCGTCAACTCGCCTTTATCCGCTCACATTACGAGGCCGAAGGAAGGACAATTCGGTTCCGTTGTGGTAGGATCCTCGCTCGAAGAAAAGTATCCGGAGACGGCCGAGCTATGGAGCGCACGGCTGTCCTACACCGTATATCTACCCGTCGGCCTGGCCAAGAGCTGGATTCTGCAGTACTCGCTTTCGCGCGCCGACAGCCCCGCGGGCGCGTCCACGCGCGTTGAGGCGCCCTGGCCCTATAACATCGTGCGCCCCAACATCGCTCCCGGCACGATCGACGCCGATGCCCTCATGATTCACGGCTTTGTCAATCAGGCGGGCCGCTTCGAGGCGCTCTCCATCGCCTTTCCGCCCGAGTTCGCGCAAGCCCAGTTTGTCCTCAGTGCGCTCAACCAGTGGGAGTTCAGGCCAGCCACGCAGAATGGGCAAAATATCAAGGTGGAAGTCCTGCTCATCATTCCTGAAGTGGAGGAATAAAGCCCGCATCCCGGACAGGTCCAATGAGCGGACTTGCCGGGATGCGGGCTTTATTCTTAACCAGGTACAGGAGCTAATTGGCGGTGTTGGGAATCAGCCGCGGTTTACCTATCGTCGCCTGGATCGACTGATAGATGGACACGATGCTCGTTGACGTATGTTCCGTGTCCGAGCATGATCCGGATGAGCCCGACGGGTAGTAGGAGTAGAAGTACTGCAGGTCTGAGGCGGTATCCTTCATCTCCACGCATGGAGAGAGCGCACCGACCGAGCCGAAGGCCACGTTCAAAGTCTGCCCGTAATAATCGGTGAGGGGACGCAGCGTCACATCGGTAAAATCAGCCGCACTGCCTCCAGTCGAGCATTGACTCCCCGTCGACGCGCCATAGGCAATCGAGTAGACTCTGGTTCCCACACTCTTGGCGTACATGCCCGCGGCGATGGTCTGCTGGCACTCATCGAGGAAGTCCGGATATTTCCCGGTATTCGCAACGGCCACCCCACCAACCGCCATAGCGAGCGGAGATGATAAATTAGCAGCGATCTTCGCGGTAGGGTAAGCACTCGGCGTCTGCGGCGTCGTATTCAAAGTATCGTATTCCCCAGGACATGCTAATGTGCCGGCTGTACCTGGTGTTCCACTACAAATATTCCCAACCGGAATCTTGGCAGGCGAAGGGGCGTTATAACCTGCAAAATTCCCGTTCCAGGGCGCTGTTGTGGGCTGATGAGTAGCCGGGGGATTCTGCGTGACCAGGCCTTGCGGGAAGTAGATCCACTGCGTGTTCACTCCGCCATCGGATTGTATGATGATGGCGTTTTTTGTGGTGGTATGGTTTACATTTTGCATCCAAGTCTGCTCGGCAATCAGGGCCGAGTTCGCCGCATAGATGACGCTCGCCAGGTAGGTAGTGCCTTCGCCGACTTGCGTCGTGTTGACAATTACGCCTACGTTATGATCGTCGGCCGATCCCCCCCCAACCACCCCAGGGCCCCCGGCGGCCGGAGGCGTAACCGCGCCGTTAAGAGAATTTTCGTCCGGATCGAGTTTCATGCATCCTGTTTTCGTGCCAGTGCCTGTATAACCAATTCCCTGCACCAGAGAGGAAGCGGGATTCAGTCCGCCCGTTGCTGTATTGCTGGGCTGGTAATAATCACTCACAAAACCATTCGCATCCGCATCGCCGGCCCCGTAGGTCATCTCGTAGCTCGCGGTGAATGTAGATGTATGGGTCGTAGTAGCGGTCAATGGATATGTATATTGATAAGTCAGCGGGACGTAGGAGGTGGCCGTCGGCAAGGGCAGGGTGAGTATTGTAAACGGCTGGGGCTCGACATACGACGCGCCGCTGCACGCATTGACGGTCGGAAGGGCGCCGTAGATCAGATTGGGAAACCCAAACAGCGCCACGCGCAAATTTGCATTGGCTGTAGTGCAGCTCGATGCTCCCGGGGGGCAGGGATTGGCTGCCGCCAAAAAACCCTGAAGGCCGTTCAGCGTGCAATTGAAATCCGATAAACTTTTGCAGTTCGAGTCAGTATTGGCCATCGATCCCGTCAAGTCCTCGATGACCGCGATATTCCACTCCTGCGCAAACGCCATCGAGGCAGTCGCCTGCGCCGACACCGTCAGAAATTGGATGCCGAAGAGCCGCATGAAAGTCGTCGGCATACTGACCGTCTCGGTGACCAGGAGGGCGTTATTGACAGGATTGGTAGCACACGTCCATCCCGCCTGCTGCAGCGAGGTACGGCATACCAGCGCCGCGTTCGTGGTTGTTGTCAGCCCGGGGACGGGGTTCAGCGCCGCTACAGCCGCCGCCTCATTTACCGCATCGGTGAGGGTGCCGGATGTGTTGTTGTAGATATATCCTGCCGCCGCTAACCCCGCCGAACGGGTTGAAGTGAGGAGCTCATTGCGAACGGAATAGGCACGACCGACGTCGATCGTAAACCCGGCCACTCCAGAGACGGTGAGCAGAAACACTCCCGCCCCCCCCACCATCAATCCCATCGCTTGCCCGCGCTGGTCACTGAATACTCGACGAAAAAAAGATGCAACCTTCGTTTTCATTGAATTTGCCTCGATTCTCCTGGATTAGTAAGAAAGCTCGTTTACCATAGCGGCCAGTTGGCAGTGTGGCACAAGATTGACTCCGTAGACTCCGATACTGCAGGGATATGTGGCTGCCACGGTTACGTATGTGCCTGCCGACAGGTTCGTCTGGCTGCCGGAGCAATTAGGTCCTGATTCGGAGGTGCCACCGCTGAGCACCCCCGAAGAAAGGGTCTGGCCCATCGTGATGGTGAGAGAGACATTCGCCGCGATGAGCTGCGGCGCGGAGCCTGTAATCGCACTCATAACGCCGGCACAAGGGTCTGTCGTGTTGCCATCGGCCTGGCTCAGGTACGCTCCGCCGAGGCCCACAGCTTGAGCCAGCGCCTGCTGGTTTTCGAAGGAAAGCCCTATCGAAAAGATGCCAGATACGAGCGGCAGCACCACGAGAGCCAGCACCAGGGCTGTCTCCATCAGGGCTTGCCCCTCGTCGCCGCGGCGAAGCAAGGCGAGAAGCCGGCCGCCGGNNCTGTTTTGAACCTTTTGCATTTTCATCGCCAATTCCCCACTTCTCTTCACTCATTGTCGTTCATCTTACCTTCAGAAAAGTCTTTTACGAGATAGCATTATACACAAAAGTACCCATTATTTCAAGGGCGCGCGCGACGCTTATTCGTTTTCCTTCCGCAGCAGCCGCTCCAGAAATTGCTCGAGTTCCTTCTTATCCACGCCATGCGCCAGGGTATTCAGCCCTTTGCGCGCTTCCGGGGCATCCTTGGGGATGAATTGCAGGCCGACGCCGTCGTTGCCCCAGCGCACAGCCCTGGAGTGCACGGAGATCGAACGCTCGGCGCTATCTTCCCTGCCATCGGTCTCTTGCAGCGTCATCAGGACCAGGGTTCCGGGATACCAGCGTTCCTCGGTCACCACGAACAATCCTGTCGAACTGATGTCCCGGACGCTGTGCGCCTTGGGAGCGGCGCCTGTCCAGTAATAGGCGGCCAGTCCGGGCAACGGCTCCCGTGGAGCCTTTCTCAGTTCCGGCTTTCGCGAACCCGCAGACAACAAGCGCTCCAGCCAGCCCATCGGCTGGCTGACGTTCTCCGTCTTCGACTGGGAAGGGCCTATCTCCTTCGGCGGTGAAGATTTGGGGCTCTCCCTGGTGGAGAGATCCGCCAATTCCGCCACGTCCGAAGCGCCGCTCCAGGACGTTTTCCCCCTCAACAGAACGCCGCTTTGCACTCCGCCGGCAGCGCTGTTTGCGCTGAAGAACTGCTCGAGGCGGTGCTGCATCTCCTCGACCACGCAGAGCACCAGCTGATCGCCCGGCTGGGTCTGCGACGAATAGATCGAGTGGGTGGGCAGCGCCAGAACGCTGGCCGCATGCAAACTCGAGTTGGCATGGAAGGTGGGAAATGACTCGACGGTTTCGATGACCCGGCAATCCTCGTCCAGATAGAGCAGATCGAGCGGAACACGCATATTGGTATCGGGAATCCCCCGGAACGGCTCCATCCAAAGGCCCTCGCCAGACTTGAGCGCAAGCTTCCCCAGCAGAGCCTTCAGTTCCGCCAACGAGAGATCGGCGGGCGCGACCTCAAGGCCGAGGAAGCATTCGCGAGTCTGGTTGTATGCGCAAAGTCGTTGCAATTCCATGGTGCCTCCGGCCGCCTGCGAGAACCCGGAAACCGGGTCTTGTCCCGGAGTCCAAGTTGTCGATTCAACCACACCCATCTGAAACACTCATGACAAGTCCTTTCCCTGCGATCGCCAGCGGAAACAAGCCATGCTTCTAGCGGCGCGGAGGAGGCCAGACCGTCTGCCCGGTATCCACGCCAAGAC
>PMTP01000154.1:10723-25349 GCA_003167305.1 Acidobacteriaceae bacterium | reverse complement strand
ACACCAGCAACAACCCGAATGATCATGGTGGTATCCATATCGACCCCTCCTTCCTTCAATGATTGAGACCCTTGAACTTCCTTCAATGACTAAGACCCTTGAATGAATCCATGATGGAAAGCAACGCGGGCCCCAGAACGACTACAAAAAGCGAGGGAAAGATGAAAATCACAAGCGGGAAGAGCAGCTTGATGGTGGTCTTTGCCGCTGCTTCCTCCACGGCCTGCACTCGCTGGGTTCTGAGGGTGTCGCTATGAATGCGCAGTGTCTTGGCGACGCTGGTTCCGAACTGTTCGGCCTGAATCAGCATGGTGACGAGATTGCGCACGCAATCCACATCCGTGCGTTCCGCCATATGTTTCCAGGCATCGCCGCGCGGGCGTCCGGCCCGCTGCTCCAGCACGACAATATTCAATTCATCACACACTTCCGGTTGGGCTGTCTTCAATTCCACCGCCGTGCGCGCCGTCGCATGGTCCAAACTGAGTCCGGCTTCAATGCAAATCACCAGCAGATCAAGCACATCCGGCAGGCCGCGGCGAATCTTGCTTTGGCGTTTCTTAATTCGCCTTCCCAGCCAGAAATCCGGCGCCAGAAATCCCAGCGCCGCGGCGATGAGATACATGAAAAACCCTCCCATGTTGCCGAGTCCCGAAACCAAAACCAGGATGCAGAACAGGAGAGGAACTATAACTTTGGAGCCATAGAAGATTTTGACCGCTGATTCATCGCGAAAACCGGCGTGCTGGAGGCGCTGCAGGACGATGGATACCTCGGCCTGGCTCTTGGGAAGGACATTCTCGAAGTGCTCGATCACGCCGCCGATCGAAAGGCCGGTCTTCTGAATGGCGGTCAACAGGGATTTCTCTTTTGGTTGCGGATTGATCGCGTCGGAGATGCGCTGCAGCATTTCTTCTCGATAGAACAGAAGCAAACCGCCGCTGACGATCATCAGAAAAACGCCGAAAAAGGCAAAAATCGCATATCCCATAGGTCACCTATACGTCCATGTTGACGATGTGTCGAATGATCAAAGTGCCAACCACGAGCATACCGAAAGACGTCCAGAGCATCTTGATGCCCAAGGGATTCTTCCACAACTGGCTCATCATGTCTGGGTTGACAAAATATAAAGCGGTTCCCAGAAATACCGGGAGAAGAGAGAGCACCCACCCGGTCATGCGTCCCTGGGCTGTATGGACACCGACCTGCCGCTTGAGGCGGAAGCGCTCACGAATCACATGGGAGGTCTTGTCGAGTACCTCGGCAAGGTTTCCTCCGCTCTCCCTCTGGATCATGATCGCGGTGGCGACGATGCGCAGATCCTGGAGGGGAACGCGGTTGATCATATTGTCCAAGGCCGTCTTCATTTCCAGGCCGTAGTTCTGCTCCTCGAAGCACGCCTTGAATTCGCAGCCGATGGGGTCGGCGCACTCCCGCGCCACTGAACCCATTGCAGCGATCAGGCTATGCCCGGCGCGCAGAGCGTTCACCATCAAATCCAGCGCTTCCGGCAGCCCCTCTTGAAACTTGTCCAGGCGCTTGCCGCGTTTATGGCGCGCCCAGAAATAAGGCATACCGCTTGCCAGCGCCCCTGCCGCCAAAGCGATGAGAACGGAATCCGTACGCCAGTAAGCCAGATAGCCGATCGACACAAAGCAGAGCGCGCAACCGGCCAGCATGCCTCCGGCGGTCCACTTCAGGTCAGCCTGATAAATCAGGGTCTGCACGCGTGGCGTCAGTTCATAGCTAAGCAGCTTGCGATTGAGCCAGGGGATGCTGCTGAGCCGGTCGGTCTTGCGCAGATCGAGGATGGGACCGCGCTCTTCCGGGCTGTCGGTGGCGAGGGCGGAATCGAGCGTGGCGTGGACCTGTTTGGCCTGCTGCGAGGCACCGCTCCCGCTGGCGATTGCAATCAGCGCGACGACCGAAAATGCGCCCAGGAAGACCAGAACAATGATCAATCCCATATCAGTTTCCCTCCCTTCCGCTCAATTGACCTGCGTTTCGCGCTCAAACAGAATCGGCGGCAGGACAATACCCGAGACGCGCAGACGTTCGAGGAACCGGGGACGGATATGGGTTGGCTGGAATACGCCGATGACCTTGCCATCGGGCCCAATCCCCTTCTTCGTGAAAGTAAAAATCTCTTGCATGCTGATAACATTCTCTTCCATGCCGGTGATCTCGGCAACGCTGGTTACTTTGCGTGTGCCGTCGCTCATGCGGGTAGCCTGCACGACGATGGTAATGGCAGAGGCGATCTGCTGGCGTACGGATTTTTCGGGCAGATTCATGCCCATGGCAACCATCGATTCGAGCCTGGAGATGGCATCGCGGGGAGTGTTGGCGTGAATGGTGGTCATCGATCCTTCGTGGCCAGTATTCATGGCCTGGAGCATATCGAAGGCCTCTTCGCCGCGCACCTCGCCCATGATAATGCGGTCCGGGCGCATGCGCAGGCAGTTGATCAGAAGCTGACGCTGCTTGACCGCTCCCTGGCCTTCGATGTTGGGCGGGCGAGTCTCCAGTCGCACGATGTTTTCCTGCGCGAGGCGGAGTTCGGCCGCGTCCTCAATAGTGACCAGGCGTTCATTGCGCGGAATGTACTGCGAGAGAATGTTGAGAAAGGTAGTCTTGCCTGCGCCGGTGCCGCCGGAGATGAGGATGCTGATGCGGGCTTTGACCGCCGAGGAGAGCACTTCCATCATCTCCGCCGAAACGCTCTTCAACTGCACCAGTTGATTGGCGGCCAGCGGGCCTGTTCCAAAGCGGCGAATGGACAAGGAAGGCCCGTCCAGTGCCAACGGTGGAATGATCGCGTTGACGCGCGATCCGTCGGGCAAGCGGGCATCCACCATCGGCGAGGACTCGTCCACCCGGCGTCCTACGCGCGACACGATCCGATCGATGATCTGCAGCAGATGGCGGTCGTCGCGGAAGGTCGTATCGACCCTCTGCAGCAGCCCGCCTTTCTCGATGAAGACATGATCCTTATCATTGACAAGGATGTCGGAAATCTTTGGATCCCGCAGCAGCGGCTCCAGCGGCCCAAGGCCAAAAACTTCGTCGAGCAGGTCGGCTTGTATCTTCTCCTGCTCGTCGAAATTCAAAGGCACGCGCTGGTCAGAGATGATCTCCTTCACGATGCCGGCTACCGCCTGGCGCGCCTGGCTGGAATTGACGCGTGACAGTTTCTCCAGATCCAGCTTGGAGATCAGGGTCCGGTGAATTTCCGCTTTATACTTTTCCAGATTCAGAAGTTCCACGTTCTACCTTCCATCGGGCGAGGATACTCATCCACAGTACATCATTTNNTTCACCGTGGTCTCCACTTCCACCGGCTCGCCGCTGAGCATATAAGGCCTGTAGCGCCAGGACTTGACGGCATCGAGCGCGGACTGCCGCAACATCGCCGGTCCGCTGACAACGCGGGGATTTTCGATCGTTCCGTTCCTGGAAATGGTGGCCTGAATCACCACTGTTCCGGAGACGCGGGCGTTCCTGGCCATGGGCGGATAAATGGGCGCGGTCTTCTGGATCAACAAACCGACCGCGATGCCCGACGAGATGCTGACCTTTTGAGGAACCGCGACCTTTACCTTCGGTCCGCTCTGTCCGTTGAAGACGCCGCTGCCAGCATTGCCCAAACCGTCCATGCCGGTCGCGCCAAAGCCTGAAGCAGGAGCCGCCGCATCCTTTCCAGCCAGCATCTTGAGGTCGCTGGAAATCTTAGAAGGAGCGGTCAGTTGACGGTTCATCAACTCCGTATTCGCACGAACCGTGTTATCGGCCGGAGTGGTATCGGTCGTGGCCGCCGGCGTCACAGTGGTGGTCTGCGTCGAAGGCGACGGCTTTATCGTAGTCGCCGTTGAAAGCGCCGTCGTTGCCGTTGCCGACTGCGGTGCAACCGCAGGCTTCGGCGCGGTCATCCCGGAGTGCAAGTGAGGATAGACCAGCACGCCAGCGACGAGCAAAACCGCAACAGCACCGATGGCGGCAAACATCCCCGTCTTCTTCGGCTTGCCCTCGCTCTCGGCCGTGTGTTTCGCACTGGCCGTACGCTTAGGCTGCTGATACACCTTCTCTGCTTCCGCGTAAGTCGGAGCCGGCTTGCGCGGAGCAGCGACTGGCGGCTTGGCTGCCACAGGCAGTACGGCGACGCGCGCCGTCGCCGATTTCGCAACCGGTTTGGGGGCTACGCCGGAACCAGGGAAACCATCGAATCCGCTGACGCTGGCTGGTTGCTCGGCGGTATTTTCTCCGCCATCCCATTCGCCGAAATCTGCGGGTAGCGTTGTGGGTGCGTTCAATTCTAATTCTTCTGGAGGTACCATTGGCCGTCGGCTCCCTTCACGTAGGTAGCACCTTTGTAAGTGCGTGTTTCAAGTTTGCTCTGCTGTTCGGAGGCGCCGCTTGACTGCGTCCCCTGTTTTGCGTCGGCGAGGTCAGTGAAATTCGCATCTGAATCGGCCATTGCCGGCATGAGTGATGCGATATTCGGCAACCCTTCCACCACCACCGACACGGTGGCTTGCGCCGTCGTGTAGTCCGCGGTGTCCCTGGGGGTAAAGGTTACTGAAAGTGTTTGTGTTCCTGCGGTAAGCACGGTGCCCGCGGCAGGTGTGTAAACGAATGTTCCCGGAACCAGCGCCGTGGCATTGAGCTGAACTGCGCTGAGCGGATTGCCGTATGAGATGGCGGCGGGCGCCGGCCAGGTGATGATGGGCGTTGCTTTGGCGACTGTCAGCGACACGGTGGCTTGCGCCGTCGCGACGTCTTTGGTCTCCGTCGGAGTGAACGTTACCGAGAGCGGATGCGTTCCCGCCGGTAGCACTTCACCGGCCGCTGGAGTGTAGGCGAAGGTTCCCGGAACCGAGGCCTTGGCATTGAGCTGCGCGGCGTTGAGCGCCGTGCCATAGGAAATGGTGGCAGGCGCCGGCCACGTGATGGCGGGGATGGCCTTGGTAACGGTGAGCGAAACCGCGGCCTGTGCCGGGGGAAAGTTGCTGTCCGTCGGAGTGAAGATGACCGAGAGCGTTTGCGTTCCCGCCGACAGCACTTCGCCCACAGCGGGCGTGTAGATAAACTTACCCGGAACGGGAGCCGTGGCATTGAGTTGCATGGCGCTAAGCGCTGTACCATGTGAGATCGAGGCTGGCGTTGGCCACATAACAAGGGTTGGCTTGGCCTTGGTCACAGTAAGTGACACGGTAGTTTGCACCGAGGCGCAGTCCGTGCTGTCGGTCGGAGTGAAGAGCACTGAGAGCGTATGCGTTCCCGCCGGGAGCACTTCACCCGCGGCAGGGGTGTAAACGAATTTGCCCGGAACCGATGCCGTGGCATTGAGCTGAGTGGCGTTGAGCGCGTCGCCATAGGGAATCGGCGCGGGCGCCGACCATGTGATGGCTGGTGTCGCCTTTGTCACTGTCAGCGACACTGCCGCCTGCACGGGGTTGAAGTTCGTCGCGTCCGCCGGAATGAAGGTGACCGAGGGCGTATGCGTTCCCGCTGCCAGCACGGCGCCTGCGCCCGGAATGTAGGTGAATTTGCCCGGTACCGAAGCCGTGGCGTTGAGCTGCGTGGCGCTGAGAGCGGTGCCGTAGGTAATCGGCGTGGGCTTCGCCCAGGTAATGACTGGCGTCGCCTTGGTGACCGTGAGCGGCACTTCGCCTTGCACCGTCGAATAGTCCGTAATGTCGGTCGGAGTGAAGGTGACCGAGAGCGTCTGCACTCCTGCTGTCAGCACCGTGCCCGCGGCGGGAGAGTAGGCGAATCGACCCGGAACCGAGGCCGTGGCATTGAGCTGCGCAGCGCTGAGGGCGGCACCATAGGCAATCGGAGCCGACTTCGGCCAAGTGAGAGACGGCGTCGCTTTGGCGACCGTGAGCGAGACGGCGGCCTGCGCCGTTGAGTAGTCCGTGGTGTCGGCCGGTGTAAAGGTGGCCGTCAGCGTATGCGTCCCCGCGGTCAGCACCTCGCCCGCAGCGGGAGTGTAGGCAAATTTGCCCTGAATCGATGACGCAGCATTGAACTGAGCGGCGCTAAGCGCGGCGCCATAGGAAATCGGAGCGGGAGTCGCCCAGGTGATCACCGGCGTTGCCTTGGTGACCGTAAGCAAAACGGTAGCCTGCGCGGTCGTGTAGCCCGCGGTGTCATTCGGAGTGAAGAGGACCGAGAGCGTATGCGTTCCCGCCGGGAGCATCTCGCCCACTGCTGGAGTGTAGNNCCATAGGCAATCGGAACGGGCGTCGACCAGGCGACGGCTGGCGTCTCCTTCTCCACAACCTTGTTCACTACCGGCTCCATAACCTTGTTCGCTACCGGCTCCACAACCTTGTTCGCTACCTGCTCCACTACCTTGTTCACTACTGGCTTCACAACAGGAGTGGGGGCCTCAGTGACGGCACGGGCCGGAGTTTGCAGCAGGTGCCATTCGCCATCCGGGCCCTTCACGTAGGTAGCGCCTTTGTAGGAGCGCGTTTCCAGTTCGCCTTGCCGGGCGGGAGTGCTGACGATTTGCGGCGTTTCCCGCTTGGCAGGCGCCGGGGCAGGGCGGTTCGCGCTGACTGTTGGCGTGGGCGCCGGCGTTTCCGCCTTGCGCGGAGCTTCTACCGGAGGAGTATAAACAGGCTTCGCCGGCAGACTCGCCGCGGCGGCAGGCTGCGCCGCACCTGGGGTATCCTGACCGGTGCCCAACCCCAGTTGCGTAAAGCTCGAAGCCTCAGGGGCGGAAGACCTGCCCGATATGCTTCGGCTGAGACTCTTCAGGCTGAAGCCCGTTTTCTTCTCAGGAATAGCGGGCAGCCCGCTCGCGCTGCGGGTCATCTGGCGAATCAGCCGGGAGATGGGCGAATCTTCGAGCGCCAGCGGAATGGCGGTGGTTTGCATGCGCCGCACGGCGTTGTAATCGTTGGGAATCTTCCACTGCGCCGGCCGGGTGAGCGCCTTGGTAATCTGGTCCTCGGCGACGCCCATCGTGCGCGGCTCATAGCGGTTGAGCACGATTTCGAGCTTGGGAATCCCGGTGGTGAAGTACTGCGAGATCAGGCGATTGGAGTTGCGCAGCCCAGCGATGCCGGCCTGAATGACCAGGTAGACCGTGGAGCCCTCTTTGAAAAGGCTGGTCCCCATCAGATCAAGCCGCGACCCCATATCAATGACGACGTTATCGAAGTCCTGGCGCGCGACGGCCAGCAGCCTGTCGATGGCGTCGTTGGTAGCGGGAAACTGGGGAAACTTGCCCGGAGCCGCAAGTACTGAAACTCCCGAGCTATGCTTGACCAGCAGCTTGGAGAGGAAGGCCGAATCCAGCCGAGCGGCATTCTGAAGAGCATTGATGGTCGAGTACTCGGCGACCACTCCCAGGTTGAGTGCGGCGTCTCCCAGCGGAAGATCCAGATCGATCAGCAGCGTGCTCTGACCTGACTCCTGGGCCATGGAAACAGCAAAATTGCAGGCCAGCGTGGTTACGCCGTCTCCGCCCTTGGCGCCGAGAAACGCCAGCAGCCGGCCGCCCGTCTTCTTCGCGGGGCGCGCCGTAGGCCGGCGAGCCGAAGCCCGCACCAGAGCCTCGGCCACGGTGCTTTGCGTGAAGGGCAAGGTAAGAAACTCGCGCGCTCCGGCGCGCATGCAGCGGACCAGCAGCTCCGAATCGGCCTTCATCGAATAGACCATCACCGTCGCCGTGCCGTTGGCGCAGATGCTCTCTACCAGCTCCAAGGCGTATTCCGGATGGCTGTCCAGGTCGATGATGATGACGTCGTAACGCTGCTCCAGCAGTTTGGGCACATCGTCCAAGCTGGGCGGATAGGTGGAAAACTCGCGGATATCTCCACCCTGAGCTCCGGCTATTGCGCTGGCTGCCGCCTTGCGGCGCCCCTCATCCGGGCCAATCAGCGCGATCGTCAAAACGTCGTTGCCGAGCGAGTCCGGATACTGATCATCGAGATACTGAGAAGTGTCTGAATTCACGGGATTGCTTCCCCCTGACGGGCTAAACTTACCTTGCGGGTTATCCAAGAACCGATAGGTCAACGGTGAGTCGGACATAGTAACTGCTCCAAATGCTCAACCTGCAAAAAAGGACATGAACGTACCAATGGCAATAGCTGGAGCGTAAGGCATCTTGCGCTTCAGTAATTCTGCCAATGAAGGCTCCGGATCGGATTGTATTCCGCGCCGCTGCCTACCGAATACCAGATCGCCCGCGCCCATAAACATCTTTCGTAAGAATCCGCGCCAGGCAAGCCAGCCGAGAACCATGATACCCCCGGCCAGGCTGGTGATGACCAGAGCGATGAATAACTGCATGGGGCCAATCCAAGCGCCGATCGCGGCGCACAGCTTCAAGTCCCCTGCGCCCATGCCGCCCATCCAGAAGAGTAAACCGTACAGCAGAAAGCCAAGCCCCAGGCCGGCGCAGCTTTGCCCCAGACCATGCCATCCCAAGCCGTGGCCGGTTGCCGGCCAGAAGCCTTGGCGGATACTGGACCAATCCCTGGGCAGCCAAAAGCCCCGGCGAATGCCAGACCAATCCATACGCAACGGAGAAATCANNNTGCTGCATACCCTGCGCTCCTTCCTGCTCCCCGGCGCACCGAGAGCTACGGCATGACCCTTGTTCCATTGTTATTGCAATTCCCTGACCAAAGTGCCTAAAGCCCAAAATGCCCGGATTCAGGCCAAAACTGACTGAATTCAGAATGGTGGGCGGCATTCTGCCCCGGCGGGTGTACACAGATGTTTACGGAGGCGGCGCACCGGAGTGAAGCGGGGGGTATACACCCTCCGGGGGCAAACCGGTCGCATTCTTCATCCATGTGTGCGGCCGAAGCAGAGCAAATCCGCGATGAAATCAGGGAGATTTTGCCACTTCCTCGCGGGGTGCCTACATGATAAGTAATCTAATATATGGTTACTATTATTCACTTTCTGTGCGCGAATGGTGGCTAAGATTGATTCCGTCCGATTGTCCGGCCTTGTGTATCTTCCTCGCTTCGCCTCCGCGTCAGCGGAGTGGTATTGAATATACAACAGATTCTACAGGGGTTATGCGCATCTCAGTGTGGGCGAATGGGGCGGATGGGGTAGACGGAAAGTTCATTCTCTTGCCATTTCTTCTTTTCGGAGCGCCGAGGAAACAATTTCGTATTTGGAATTTTGTTACCAAAGTTTTCTCGACAGTGCCTTCATCTGGCCTTAACATGAATGATCTGAGTCGAGTATGGCCGATAAGGCAGCTAGGCATTGTGTCAGCGGGAGGGCGGTATCCTCCCTAGCGCAATGTAGCCGTTAGCGGTTCATGCACGGATTCAGGAGGATGGCCGCTTCTCCACTTTTGCTCCGAAGGCGGTTGAGAAGCGTATAGTTTAAGTGCAGGTCCATCGATGATCAAAGTCGGGCTGTATTCGGAAGACCGAACGCTTCACACGCTGCTCGCGTCCGCTCTGGGGAAGGAATTCGAAATCCTTCAGGAGCCGGATGAAGACGGGATGCGTGTTCTGCGCGCCGCCGGAGATTGCGATGTCATGATTCTGGACCTGCATTCGAATCATGATTCGTTGCAGGAGCGCATTGGCTGTACCCAGCGTCTGATTGCGACCCAGGTCCCCGCCGTGGTCATGGCCGATGATGGCTTACGCTCGACCGCCTTTGAACTGGTTCGCACAGGCGCTTTTGGATACTGCCGCCGTCCGCCCTCGATTCGCGATCTCAAGACCATGCTCAGCCGGGCGTTCGAGAACTCCACGCTGCGGCAGCAACTGGAGACCGTGCAGCAGCAACTGGGCGTGCCCGCCAGTTGCGACCGGCTGATCGGATCGAGTACGCAGATGCAGCGGGTTTATCAACTGGTGCATCGCGTCACCAATCTCAATGCCGCGGTGCTGGTCACCGGCGAAAGTGGCACCGGCAAGGAACTGATCGCCCGCGCCATTCACAACCTGGGTTCGCGCGCCGCCCGTCCGTTTGTGGCTGTCTCCTGCGGCGCCATCCCGGAAACGCTGATCGAGGCCGAGCTCTTCGGGCATGAAAAAGGCGCCTTCACCGGCACCGTCGGGGCGCGCGAAGGCTACTTCGAGCAGGCGGCGGACGGCACGCTCTTCCTGGACGAGATTGGCGATCTGAGCCTCTTCACCCAGGTCAAGCTGCTGCGTGTTTTGCAGCAGATGGAATTCAGCCGCCTGGGCAGCAACCGGCTTATCTCCTTGCGGGCGCGGCTGGTCTTCGCCACACACCAGGATCTGTCCAAGTTGGTGGCGGAAGGGAAATTCCGCCAGGATCTTTTTTACCGCATCAACGTGATGCGGATTGAATCACCTGCACTCCAGGAGCATCCGGAGGACATTCCTCGCATCGCCCGGCACTTCCTGCGCCAGTATGGGCAGATGTTCCAGAAGCCGATGGAAGATATTGAGCCCGATGCGCTCTCTCTGCTACAGCATTACCGCTGGCCCGGAAATGTGCGCGAGCTGGAAAACGTGATGCAGCGGGCCATCATCCTGGCGGCGGGAAAGACCGTTCGCGCGGAAGATTTGAGCATCAGCATCGACGAAGTGGAAAGCGAGCTGGGCGACATCGGCGACGTTGTCGATATTGGCGATTACCATCCCGCCGGCTCCTTTGAACGCCAGCTTCGCGACTATAAGATCAAACTCGCTGTAACCGCAGTTCGAGAGAACAACGGCAATAAGACGCTGGCTGCCCGCAGCTTGTGCATCTCCCGTGCTTATTTGCATCGCTTGATCCGTCTGGCCGAGCCCGATGCGGTCTTCGAGCAGAACCTGCACGAAGAAACGGCCTGACCCCCGCGGATCAGGCGCCTGTAGTTTTCCAGCGAACGCGCATCCCTCTTCTTTGCTAATCCTATGTGTGCGAGTTATATTCCGGCGGTCCGGCTATGACCAGGCCGCTGTTCTGCCGTCCGTGAATATACCAGCAGCACCAGTTGGTTTCATGGGCCTGGCTGTCGGCGGGTGAAATCAAATCCCGATAGAGGACCTTTCCATAGAGAAAGACCTTTTCTTCCCAGGTTTCGATGCGCTTGAATCGTTCTTCGGAGTCGCAAAGCCCTTTCACATCGTCGCGGCTGAATGGCTTGATGGCCGTGAATTCACCCGGCAGCAGAATGATGGGGGTAAACGGGGCGCTTCGCTCCAGATGCTTATATTCTGGGGTGCCGGGAAGGCGCTTTTCGTCGATGACAATCTTGTTCCGGTCCGTGGTTTCGATAATGCGGGCGGGGGTGCGGCCTCTGTTTGTGGCCATCACGGTAAAACTGTTCTCGAGGCTCCGGGAGGGCTCGACCGTGATCAGTATCCAGGGTCTCTCCGAATGGAGGACGGCTTGAGCACTCAACAAGGCGGCCTGCGCACTGGTGGCTGCGGCGTCGGCGGCCGTTTCCGCGTATGCCGTTTGGCGGGCAATCTTCTTGAGTAGGGAAACGGCCATCATGATGCCGGCGTATCCCAGCAGGACGAGCACCAGATTGGCGGCCCAGGCTATCTGCTCGTGCAGGCTCCAGATCGGCTGCGCGGAAGGTGGATTGGCAACCGTGATGTGCGGCGGTTGAAGATCGCGGGCAATGCCTTCGTTCTCGGTTCCGGGGGTTGAATTGGCGACGTCACCGCTGGAAGAGGACGAAACCGGCGGAGTCTGCGGCTTCGCGCCGGCGTGATTGCCTGTTTGGGCGGCAACGGCCAGCGGCACCTGCAAGAGGATCCATAGCACCGCAACGATCGCTAAGCCCTTGACTCCCATGGCGCAAATGTATCACACAACGCTTTGGAATTCCCATGAACGGCGGAGCGCCGCGAAACCGCGGAAGCGGCTCGCTACTTCTCCACCTCCACGCCCCGCCAGAAGGCCACGCAGCCTTTGATCTTGCGCGCCACGGGCTTGGGGTCCGGATAGTACCAGGCCGCGTCCGGGTTATCCTCCCCGTCGATCTGCACGTTCAGATAACGGGCCTGACCCTTGATGGGACAGAGGGAGGTGGTGCTGCTGGGGCGAAAATACTCGCGCTTGAGACTGGATTCGGGAAAATAGACATTTCCCTCTACCGTCACCGACTTCTCGCTTTCGGCAATAACCTTGCCGTTCCAGATTGCTCGCGCCATGGGAATACCGGTCAAATCCGCTTCAACTCTCTATCGGCCCATAACCGGGTTCAATGAGAGTATCGGAACCACAGTAGCAGAGATTGGCCGGCAGGTCGAGTCAGTTTGCGCTTTGGAAGACCTGTACGTTCCTATTTGGCCTCGGCAATCGCGTCGATGTGAACGCTCTTTTTATCCGCATCGGCGGTTGCGGTCACGGTTACACGGTCTCCATAGAAAGCCTTCACCGCGTCGGGATTGTCGATTGTCCAAACTTCCTTCTTGGCTTCATCCACAAACACCGGACTCATGCCGCCATTGATGCACTTCTTCACGCAGGCCGCACCCGATCCGGCGTGCTTGGCGCCGCACATCGAGTCGGAGATCCAGCCGTTGATTTTAGTCGAGTTGGCGGCACTGGCCGCAATCGCAGTCAGGCAAAAAGCAGCTACCAGCAGGGAAAGAACACGCTTCATCGAAAACCTCCAGGGGAATGGGAGTCTCGTACTATTTCCATCATGCACCCGCAGCCAGCATTCGGCAACAGAATTCCGGCTCACGGCTTAGGCGGATAAAAATACTGCCCATGCGCCTCCTGCCGGGCGGGCAGACTGTTGCGCCGGGCTTCCACGTTCTTCAGCACCGCCTCGTAACGCTGCGCTCCAGCGGAAAACCGGTTCACCAGCTCCGCTGTCTTGGTCAGGAAATTAGGATTTTTCTCCCGGATTGCCTCCAGAATGGGGGCAAACTTGGCCAGCAGGAAAAAACCCTCGGCATTGCAATCCACAAACAGTTCCGCCGAGACCGCTCCGTGCAGCACCATCGCCGCCGCCATCTCCCAGTAGGTGAGTACCTGGCGCAGCCAGGCGTTGTGCGGGTCAGCGGGGTTCTCGGCCACTGCAAAAAACTCCTCCGCCGTCGCCGGCCAGAACTCGCCTGTGATCCACGCGCGCGCCTGGCGCATCACCGCCTCGGTGCGCAATTCATAGAGCCTAAGAATGATTTCGGCATCCGCCGGGGTTGCTAACATCCGTTCCATAAGTGAGTTCTCCACTGCCCATACTAACGGATTCAGCCGTATTGGGCTGCTCCTTGGTACAACGATCTCGTGTTAGCGCGCCGGCGCGCCGGTTTTTCTGAGCGCATTCACCACAAAACGCACGTTGGCAGGGTTCTCGCCGATCCGCCGAACAGTATAGGGCCACCAATCGGTTCCAAAGGGGAGATAAAGCCGCAGACGATAGCCTTCCGTTGTCAGCTTCTGCTGACGCGGCGCTCCGACTCCGTGTAGCATCTCGAATTCATACTCGTCCTTCGACCGCTGGTTCCGCTCCGCTAACTCAATGATCGCCAAAATCATCTGGTCATCGTGGGTTGCGAAGATCGGATAAACGCCGCGAGCTTTGGCCTCTGACGACAGTAATACGGCGGCTTGGAGAAGAAACTCCCGATTGATCTCCATCCGGCTCGTCCAGGCGTGGTCACGGCTCTCGGCAAAGGCGCCCTTCACCAGCCGTATCGCAGCAGCGCCGCTCTCCACCAGATCGCGAATGTCCTTCCCGCTACGGTGCAGATACGCCTGAATCGTAATGCCGGTCGGATAGCCGGCCTCAGCCATGCGCGCCCGTAGGTCCAGAGTCTTCTGCACAACCGAAAAGTCTTCCATGTCCAGCATTGCCAGCCTGCGCCGTCCAGCTGCCGGCTGTGCGGCGATCAGCTTGCCAAGCCGCAATGCATTTGCTTCACCCAGCGCGTCAGAATGGGCATAGCCGATCTGCGTCGGATCAATCGAGATATGCACATCTAAATTCGATTGGCCCAACTGCTCAATCGATGCGATGAGTTGCGCCACATTCTCTTCAATTGCCGCCGGAGACTCGACATACTCGCCCAGATAGTAGAGCGATGTCGTGATAGCCAAGCTGTTCAACTCTGCCGATCTACGCACCGCCGCGGCCGTTGAATCGCCGCCCACAAAGCGCCCAGCAAGACCCCGCATCAGTCGGTTACCCTGCATCAAACTGGTGATAGACTTCGAGCGGGCAAGCCGGATCATCGTACTCTGCCAAAGCGCCATCGTTACCTCCAAATAGAGGATAACAAACGACTCCGTGCTACACCCGCTGCAGCACCTTCTTGCCGACCTTCTTCGCGGCCTTCTTTGCAACGGACTTGGATGCAGACTTAGCAGCAGCTTTCTCCACCACCGGCCCATGCGTCTCGGCTGTCGGCAGCGGCGGCGCGTCGCCGATCCGCTTCGAGTAACTGCATACTACGGCGCTATCTGCTGGCGCACTTCCCTTCCCCGCGCTCTTAACGGCGCGCTTTCTGGGCAAAACTTCTTCCTCAGCCGCCTTCTTCTTGTTCGGGCATTCGAGATAGATGCCCGAGCGCAGCGTCTTCTCCACCAAGTAACTGCTGCCGCACTTCGGGCACTTCTCGGCCACCGGCTTCAAATTCGAGGTAAAGTCGCACTTCGGATAGTTAGTGCATCCCCAGAAGATGTTACCCCTGCGCGCCTTGCGCTC
>PMTP01000154.1:0-10700 GCA_003167305.1 Acidobacteriaceae bacterium | reverse complement strand
TTGCCGCACAGCGGGCAAGCTTCGCCTGTCGGCTGCGGAACGGCCTGCTTCTGCTGCTGCTTGCTGCTCAGCTTACGGAAGGTCTTGCAGGGCGGATCTTCGTTAAATCCAGGACAGGACATGAACATCCCGAACGGCCCGCGCCGGAGCACCATCACCCGCCCGCAGTTATCGCAATACTCCTCCTGCTCACTGGCTTCCTGACCTTCGGGCGTATTCATCTCCGGCTTGTCCGCCGTATTTTCCTTGGTAAAAGTGCAGCTCGACTTATCCTTCTTGTTATACGCCGAACAAGCAAAGAAGCTGCCGAACTTACCCCATTTCAATAACAACGGCGAGCCGCATAAGTCGCACTTTTCGTCCGTCTTCTTTTCCATGCGCTTGATGTCTTCCATCTGCGCGCCGGCATCTATTAACTCCTCGGCAAAGTAGTTATAAAAGCCGTTCAACAGGTCGGTCCACTTCTCATGGCCCTCTTCGATCTCGTCCAGTTCCTCTTCCAGCTTGGCCGTGTACGCGACATCGAAGATATACGGAAAATTCTTCACCAGTAGGTCGCAAACCACCATTCCTATCTCTGTGGGATAGAAGCGGTTGCTGATCTTGGTTACATATTCGCGGTCCTGGATGGTGTTAATGATTGAGGCATAAGTCGACGGCCGCCCAATGCCTCGCTCTTCCAATTCCTTCACCAGCGAAGCTTCGTTGTAGCGCGGAGGCGGCTGCGTGAAAAGCTGGCGATCCAGTAGCTTTTCCAGTTCCAGCGTCTTCACATCGTCCAAATTCGGCAGCTTGTTGCTTGCCTCATCGTCCTCATCTTCTTTCTTATCCTCCAAAACCTCGTAGACCTTCAGGAATCCGTCAAAGCGGACCACCGACCCGCTCAGCCGAAAATCGTAAGTCTTTCCTGTCTTCGCGCTCACCGCGGCTATCTTGGCCGTAGTTACATCAAAGACAGCCGGAGTTATCTGCGAAGCTACAAAGCGCTGCCAAATGAGCCGGTAAAGCTTCAGTTGCTCTTCGGTGAGATAGCGCGCAATCGACTCCGGTGTGCGCGAAGCATCGGTAGGCCGAATCGCTTCGTGCGCGTCCTGCGCGGCCTTCTTGCCCTTGTAGACATTGGGCGAGGCGGGCAGGTACTGCGCTCCCAACTGCGCGCCAATCCACNNCTTCAATCGCCTCCGGCGCCACGCGCGGCGAGTCGGTTCTCATGTAAGTGATGAGGCCGGTAATGCCCTCGGCGCCCACGTCGATGCCCTCATAGAGCCGCTGCGCCACGCCCATCGTGCGGCGCACATTGAAGCCTAGCTTGCTGGCCGCGTCGCGTTGTAGCTGGCTGGTGATGAACGGCGCCAGCGGCCTGCGCTGCTGCTCGCGCGACTGCACCGAAACCAGCGACCACCGCGCCTGGTCAAGCGCCGCGATCACCGCGTCCATTGACTTCCGGTCGGGGAGCGCGTTGGCGAGAAACTGCTCTTTGCCATCCTTGTCCTGGCCGTTCGCCACCCGCGCCGGCTCGCCATCGATGCCCACAAAGCGCGCCTTGAGCTTGGTCTCCGGCTGCTTTTCCGGATGCAGAATCGCGTCCAGCGTCCAGTACTCGACCGGCCCAAAGGCCCCAATCTCCCGCTCCCGCTCGACGATCAGCCGCACCGCGACCGTCTGCACGCGGCCGGCCGAGAGGCCTCGCCGAACTTTATCCCATAGCAGCGGCGAAATCTGATAGCCCACCAGACGGTCCAGAATGCGGCGGGTCTGCTGCGAATCCACAAGATTCTGGTCCAGGTCGCGCGCGTGCTTGAAGGCCTCCTGCACGGCCTTCTTGGTGATCTCGTTGAAGGTCACACGGCGAATTTTCTTCCGCTCTTTGGCCGAGGTTCCCAACTGCAGAGCGAGGTGGTAGGCAATCGCCTCGCCCTCGCGGTCCGGGTCAGGCGCCAGAAAGATCGCGTCCGCCCTGGCCGCCGCCCGCTTCAGTTGCGCCACAACCTTTTCCTTGCCCGGCGACACAATCAGCGTCGGCTCAAAGGTCCGCTTCTCCAGCTCCACGCCAAGCTCGTTTTTGGGCAGGTCCATGATGTGACCCACCGAGGCCAGAACCTCAAAGCCCGCGCCAAGATATTTTTCAATCGTCTTGGCCTTGGCGGGCGACTCGACGATGACCAGTGATTTGCTCATTACCATCCTTGTATACCATGACCACTCTAACCTGTCTGGCCAGTTGAACTCGAAAAACGGGGCCTTGCGCTTCTCCTGGACAGTGCAAATTTCGCCCAAGCGCAGGGCCGTTCTCCCTTTACGGGAAACACTACCCGCAAAAGTTGCACACTACCATGGAAGACCCTCCCGTTTCCACTCGGAGCAGTTTTTCTTCTCCTTTTGTTCCCCTTCCGTCGCCTGACAAGGGAAATGGAGGATACCAGTCCGTTCTGCATTTGGGGCTGGGCAGCGATAGCCTAACCACGATTGGCGCTTTAATCACCGCCAGGATTGAGTTGCTTGCATGAAAGTTCGCGATGTGCTGAGTCTGATCGAGGACTACGGCTGGTATTCAGGTAGCGCAGAAGGGCAGCCGCCATCAGTTCAAGCACCCGGTGAAGATTGGCCGGGTCACCCGTCGCAGGAGATGGACAAAGGAACTTTCAGCAACATTCTCAAACAGGCAGGTTTGAAATGAAGGAGTACGCGGCGGTATTCGAGAAAACATCGAACGGTTGGAGCGCCTATGCTCCGAACCTGCCAGGGTTGGGCGTTGCTGACGCTACCTTCGCTCAGACCAAAAAGTTGCTGCGCGAAGGAATCGAAATGCACATCAAAGGTATGCGCGAGGACGGCCTGCCGATTCCAGAGCCTCTAACACAGGTGATGCGCATGGCGATTCCTGCCTGAGCAGATAGAGATTTGCGGGCTTCCATCCTCTTTGCGATGAGGCTGCAAAAAGGATGAGGCGCTCACCGCCTGTTCCCTATTCCCTATTCCCTGTCTTTTCACATCGTCCGCACGTAATTCTTCCCCGGCAACTGGCGGATACGCCCGGTGATTTCCAGTTCGAAGAGCGCCATGAAGACCTCCGAAGAGGTCAGTTGCGTCTCTAGCAGTTCGAGAATCTCGTCGATTTGCAGGCTGTCGTCGGTGCGTAGAACCTCCAGCACCATCGCCTCTTCAGGCCGCAGAACCGGGTCTGGCAATAAAGATGCGGTCGTGAGGGATTTGGATTCAACCGGCGCCTCGGCCTCCAGTTCCAGGCGCACCTGCGAGGGCAGGTCCTCCCACACGTCCTCCCAGGTGGCCACCAGCTTGGCGCCTTGCTTGATCAGTGTGTTGGGCGTCCACGATCCCTTGCTGGTCACGTTGCCGGGAACCGCGTAGAGGTCGCGGTTCTGGTCGGCGGCGCAGCGGGCGGTCACCCGCGTGCCGGAGTTCTCCGCCGCCTCCACCACCAGCACGGCCACGGCAAGCCCGCTCAAGATACGGTTGCGGCGGGGAAAGTTTTGCGGCGCGGGAAAAGTCCCCATCGGCAGTTCGCTCACAATCGCCCCGCCGGTGGCCAGAATCTCCTCAGCCAGCTTCTTGTTTTCTTTGGGATAAATTACGTCGATGCCCGTACCCCAGACGGCCACGGTGGGCATGCGCGCCGCCAGCGCGCCTTTATGCGCGCAGGAGTCGATGCCCCGCGCCATGCCGCTGATAATCAGCAACCGTCGGACAGCCAGATCCCGCGCCAGCATCTCCGCCATCCCGGTACCATACGGCGACGGGTGGCGCGTACCTACGATGGCAATCCCAGGCCGGCTCAGCAGAGTGGCCGCTCCGCGCACCCACAGCACCGGCGGCGGGTCGTAGATCTCCTTGAGCCGCTCTGGATACTCAGGGCAGCCGTAGGTCACCAGCGTCGCCCCTTGCGCCGACACGCGCGCCCATTCCTCCTCGGCTGACTGGCGCGCCTTGCCGTCGAAGATGAACTGCGCAGCCTCGGCGGGGAAGCGCAGCCCTTCGAGGGCGGTCAAAGGCAGCTCGAAGATCTGGCTCGGCGCTTTCAACTGCTTCACCGCATCGATAATCCGCTTGGGGCCAAGACCCGGCGCCAGCACCAGAGCCAGCCACGCCAGCCTGTCTTCATCCAACTGAGGCGCGGAGGGCAGGTTCACGGTTTGGGGCATCGTCGCCATGGGAGGGCCAATCTCCGAAAATTGTACAGATTAATTACCTCACTGGAAAGCTAATCCAGTACAGATGGGTAATTTCGCTCACGTTATCCCGCTTGATTAGTGGAAGTCAAGCTGGAAGTATTGGCGCCGCGGATGCGCCCCGTCATCCTTCGTCCCAGGGTTGGTACTCTATGAGACAGTGACTCCCGCCCCGCAATCCCGTCTGCGCGTCGCCGCCATCGGTTTCCTCAATCCCGCGCCTCTGATGTGGGACTTCGAGCACAAGCCGCGGATGGCCTCGCTCGCCATCCGCTACCAGATTGACCGCATGACGCCCGCCGAATGCGCCGGCCGTCTCGCCTCGGGCGCGGCAGAGATTGGCCTCATCCCGATCGCCGCGCTGGCCACCACCCCCGACCTGCGCATCCTGCCCGGCTGCGTCATCGCCGCCAAGGGCAGGGTGCGCTCGCTGCTGCTGGTTCGCCGCGCCACCCGGCAACTCCATGAGCTGCGTTCCGTCGCCGCCGACACCGCCAGCCTGACCACGCTGGCCCACGCCCGCATCCTCTTCCGCCACTGGGGCAACCCCGGCGTGCCTTTACTGCCCGCGGCCGCCGACCTGGACGCCATGCTGGAGCGGGCCGACGCCGCTATCCTCATCGGCGACCCCGCACTGCTCGCCTTGGAAGAGCGCGCCAACCGCTTTGAACGCACCGGCGAAGTTCTGGTCTACCACGACATGGCCGAGGAATGGCGCGCTCTCACCGGCCTGCCCTTCGTCTCCGCTGTCTGGGGCAGCACTGCATGCAGCAGCCCTTTGGTTGAGAGTATTGCGGAGGATTTTGTCCAATCACGCATCCACGGCCTGGAGAACATTGACGCGCTGGCCGCCGAGTGGTCCCGCCGCATTCCCATTCCCGAGCAGACGATCCGGACTTACCTGACGACCAACATTCACTACGTCCTCGACGAAGAGTGCATGGAAGGCATGAAGGTCTTCTTCCGCATGGCCGCGGAGGCGGGCGTTCTGCCGGAATATAGCTTCTCCATCGGCGGTTAGCGGAGTTAGCAAAAGACAGCGGAGCTAGCGGAGTTCGCAAGTCAGCAGATCAGCCCATTGCCAAGACCGGCATACACGCGGCAAAAAGGCCGATCCCCGAAGGAACCGGCCCGTTGTCTTTTGCTAACTCCGCAAACTCCTAAATCTCCCAGCGCAGCAGCACCGCGCCCACCGAGAAGCCCGCGCCCACGGCGGCCATCAGCACCAGGTCGCCCTTGTTGAGCTTGCCTTCCTCGACAGCCGTCTCAATCGCCAGAGGGATCGTCCCCGCCGAGGTATTGCCGTACTTCTCGATGTTGATGATCACACGATCGCGGGGCATACCCAGGCGGTCGGAGGTGGCCGTTATGATGCGCATATTGGCCTGGTGGGGAATGAAGCAGCCCAGGTCCGCGCCGGTGACGCCGTTGCGCGCTAGCACGCGGCTGGTCGCATCGAGCATCTTCCGCACGGCAAACTTGTACACTGCCTGGCCGTCCTGGTAGATGTAATGCATCTTCTTGTCCACGGTCTCATGGCTCGACGGATTCAGGCTTCCGCCGCCTTTCAGGTTCAGCACCGAGGCCCCCGAGCCGTCGATCTCGTGCACATAGTCGATGAAGCCGATCTCGCCCTCTGCGCAAGGCTCGAGCAGCACCGCGCCGCCGCCGTCGCCAAAGAGCACGCAGGTCGTCCGGTCGGTGTAGTCGGTCATGCGGGTGTTGGCGTCCGCGCCGCAGACCAGAACCTTTTTGTGCGCACAGCTCTCGATCATCTTCACGCCCGCCTGCAAGGCGAAGACAAATCCCGAGCAGCCGGCCGAGACGTCAAAGCCCCAGGCGCCCTTGGCGCCGATCTTGTCCTGCACCAGGCAGGCCGTCGCCGGGAACATCATGTCGGGCGTCACCGTGCCGACGATGATCATCTCCACTTCAGTGGCTGGGATGCCGCGCATCGCCAGGCATTTTTTGGCCGCCTCGGTGCAGATGTCGCTCACGCCCAGCCCCTTGGCCAGCACGTGCCGCTCGCGGATTCCGGTGCGCTCCAGAATCCACTGGTCGTTGGTATCCACCAGCTTTTCCAGGTCTTTGTTGGTCATAACTTGCGGCGGGACGTAGGTTCCAAAGGCCGTAATCTTGGCGCGACAGCCCACGATGGGACGAACACTCAGGGTCAATGCATTTCTCCTTGCGGTTATACGCAAACGCGCCCGTGGCGCCAAAAAAGCGCCGGGTGACCTACTGCGCCCGTACTAGCCCGTTACCGTTGCTTCCTTCCGGACCTGGCGGGGTTGGCGGGATTACGTCGCGTAGGACCCGGCACTTGTCGATTTTAGCACCCCGTGGCGAGCCGCCGGTTTCCATGGACGCTGACCGCCTAAACGGCACGCCGCACAAGAGTCAAGCACATCTTATTGAGACTGCCGGGCGCTGATCCTTGCGATATTTTCGCTGCAAGGCGGGATAGTCTCTCTACGGGACTTTCCCATTCCCTGCTTCATCGCAAATCAATCAGCCGGATGGTTTCCAGGAAGACATCCCCGTCGATCTTCAAGCTATGGGCGCTGATCTTGTCCATCGTGTCCTTGTCGGTGTGGTGATAGCTGTCGTGGGGGCCGTAGTCGATGTCGATGATGTCGATTGAAGGCACGCCGCGCTGGACGAAGGGAAGATGGTCATCCTGGATATCCTCCTTCAGCTTGAAGAAGTACTTCTCGTAGCTGAACTTCTTTGCCGCCTGCCGCACCAGCGCGACCAGCCAGTCGGTGGAGTTGGTGTCGTGTTGAATGTCCAGATCTTTGTCGCCGATCATGTCGGCCACGATGAAGGCCTTGATATGCCCCAGCGTTCCGTCGCGCGCCCATTTGGCGGCCAGATGCTTGGTGCCGTAGGTCGAATCGGAGTCTGTCCAGACCTGAAACGCCTCTTCGCCATCGTCAAAGAGCAGCCAGACCGAGTAGCCGTCCAGCTTCTTGCCGCCGGCTGTCTGGGCGCGCAACTGGTCGGCGATGGCCATCAGCAGGCCGGTCGTCGAGCCGCCGTCGTTGGCGCCGACGTAGTTAATGTTCCTGAGCGGGTAGTTGGTCTCGTAGTGCGTGGCCAGCACGATGACGCCGTCCTTCTTGCCGGGATAGCGCACGATGAAGTTGCGCATGGGAACCGGGCCGATGGGCGTGTTCGCTGTGAAGGCATCCTCTTCGAGCGCATCCTGCTGGAAGTGATTGCGCAGAAAGACTTCGGCCTGGGCGTGGCCTTGGCTGGTGGGCCAGCGCGGCCCGATGGCGACAAACTGGCGGGCGTACTCCAGCGCTTTAGCGCCGTTGAAGTGGGCCTGAGCAGGGGCGGCGAGCGGGGCGGCCAGAAGCAGAACCGCAGTTAGTTTTTTTAAAAGTAAAAGTAAACTCATGGCGCCGACTCCATTACCTGACACGAAACGTTTTGGGGCGGTGTGGACAAACTCATCAAATCCATAACTTGAGGCTCTTGTGATGAGAAATCCTGCAAGAGTCGATATAAATATAGCTCCGTTGTCGTTCCACCAGGGTTATCTCCGGCCATCCATTTATTTCTATGTTTCGAGAACGACGCAGGAAATCCTAGATAAACCTTGATCGCACTTCCTTTTTCTTCAAGAAAAATGTTGTAGATGACGAGTGAATGTTCGTTAGGTCCATAAATTCCAATTCGCATCTCGTCATTTCTATCCACCACCATTTTCTCACCCTCCGGAAACTGGAAAGGATACTGACCAGCATGATAACGAAATCGAATGGTTTGCTCATTGAAATGCGGGAGTGGCGAACCAACATCTTGTCCCTTCTGCTGGATGCACCATACAACCTCATGCAATTGCGAATCATTCAATCTCCGCGAAGGAGGAGGGGAAATTAGAAACACAGCTAAAATGCTGCCACCTATCAGCTTTGTCACTTCGCCGCCTCCTTGGCTTCCTTGGCCTTCCGCCGCGAGGGATGCACCCACCAGGCCACACCGATGCCAATCAGATAGAGTCCCAGCATGGGAACAGCGTAGATGCACATCGTCCAGGGGTCGGGGCTGGGGCAGATGATAGCCGCCACGACGAAGACCGCCAGAATCGCGTAGCGAATGTTCTTCCACAAAAAGCGCGGGCTGACGATGCCGAAGAGCGCCAGGAAGAATATCAGGATCGGCATTTCAAAGCTGATGCCCAGGCCGAGGATGATCGACAGAAAGAAGCCGGTATACTCCTCGATGGTGACCATAGGGGTGAAGTTGTGGCCGAAGTTCACAATCAGGATTTGCAGCGCGCCGGGCAGCACATAGAAGTATCCGAAGGCCGCGCCGGTCAGAAACAGCCCCACCGTGGCCGCCATGAATGGAATCACAAAGCGCTTCTCTTTCTGGTAGAGCCCCGGCGCTATGAACATCCACACCTGGTAGAGGATGAAGGGCGAAGCCAGAATCGCACCAGCGACCAGCGAAACCTGCAAGTCCAGGTTCAACGGGTCCATGGGGTGGGTGAAAACCAGCGTCTTGCCGATGCGGTTGAGCGGAGCCTGGATAAAGCCGACGAAGCGGTCGTGGAAGGCCCAGGCGGCAACAAAACCCAGTGCCAGAAAGATGGCCGAGCGGACGATGCGCTTGCGCAGCTCGTCCAGGTGCTCCATCAGGCTCATGCCGGGCAGCTCCACGCGCTTGGCCACAGCCTCGCGCGCCATGCCGATTGCATCCGCTGGATCAACCATGGTTGGCCTGCTCCGTTACCGGGTTGGTAACCGGCGTGGTCTCGCCCGCCGCCTCTGTTGCCGGAAGCTCCAGCGGCGCCGCCATGCGGCCCGGCCGCTCGGCCTCGACCGGCTCGCCGGTCGAAGGCGGCTGAATGCGCGGATATGGCTCTTCGCGCTGAAACTCCGCCGGGGAAACCGCGGGATATACTGCCTCCCCCGGATAAGGAGATTCAACGCCTTCTGCCCCAGCAGCGATGGGTGGCCCAGGCCTCGCTTCTGAGACCTGGGAATCAGAACCAATTACGGGTGCCCCAGATCCCGCTTTTGGGACCTGGGAATCCACGACTGCCGGAACCGGAGCCGCCAGCGCCAGCGCAGCCACCCGCTGCTCTTCCTTTTTGCTCCGGTCTACATCTTCTGCCTTACGCAACTCCTCTTCCATCTGGAACTTGAAGTCGTTGGAGGCCTTGCGCACCTCATACATCAGCTTGCCGATCTGGCGGCCGATCTCCGGCAGCCGCCGCGGCCCGAAGACCACCAGCGCCATCACCATCAGGATCAGCGAATCCCACATGCCCAGGTTGGCGAGTTCGATTCTCGGCGGCGTCATCATGAAGATTCATGATACCTGCCCGCGCATAGCCCTCACAAACGCTGCGAGGGGCATGACTTTTTCGCTGCCGAGGGAAGCTCCCTGGTTTTGAAAGGGTGCGGCTTCATCCGCGCCGACGGATGGGCGCGTAAGAGGCCGGACTTCAGAGCAAAACCAGCGATACTGTAGCCTGATTAGCCTCGTCGAAGGTCGCCGCTCTCTGTTGGTCGCGTCTGCTTGAGTGTGTTGGTTTCGGGATACGCCATCCCTGGTTTTGCTTTAGCCCCCGATGGAACCCACTTATGCTCATCCGGCGTCTCATCGGGCGGATGTCCGCAGTGAGCTTTATCGGGCAGACCTGGGGGAATGGGGGGTATACGGTGAGCCAGAGTGAGGAAGGAATCAAATGACAGAGGAAATGGATCGAGAAACAGAAGAAAGGTATCAAGAAACTCCCAGAACGTATTCCGGCGCACTGCTGGCGGCGATTGCAGTGGCGATACTTTTGGGGCTGGGCGGGGTTATCTGGTGCTACACACTGAGCGGCCAAGTGGCTGCTCAGCAGCGGGCTCAGGCGGATGCCGCGACGCAGAACACCAAACTGGTTGCAGCGCTGCAGGATACCGATGCGCGGCTGACTGTGGCCGCGGCCGCGCTTGGCATGACGCAGAAGCAATTGGATACACGGTCGGCGGCGCTGCAGAACCGCGAGGTCCGCGGGGAGAAGACGACAGCGCTGCTGGCAACCGAGCAACAGCAGACGGCCGGGCAAGTAGCGGCGGTTTCCAGCGCCGTGACCGACGTGCAAACGGATGTCGGCGGCGTCAAGACCGATGTGGCCAAGACGAAGACTGACCTGGTCGAAACCAACAACCAGTTGACGTCGATGAAGGGGGATCTGACCGGCCACAGCACCCTGATTGCGCGTAATGGCGCCGAACTGGAGATTCTGAAGCACAAGGGCGACCGGAACTACTACCAGTTCACGCTGGTGAAGGGGGTGAAGCAGCCGGTGGGCACAGTGAGCCTGGTGCTGAATAAAGCGGACTCGAAGAGGAGCAAGTATACCCTCACCGTCTTTTCCGACGACAAGCAGTACCAGAAGAGGGACAAGAGCCTGAACGAGCCGCTCCAGTTCTACAGCGGCAAGGCCCCCATGTTGTTTGAGATCGTTGTCAACGACGTGACTGCCAAGAACACGGTGACAGGGTA
>PMTP01000170.1 GCA_003167305.1 Acidobacteriaceae bacterium | reverse complement strand
GTTTCCGGCGACGGCGCCGACGAGCGGGTCTTCAAAGTGCGGAATGAGCTTGCTGATGGCGTCGGCGGCGATGACGGTGTCGGCGTCGATGCCGACGTAAAACTCCTCCGTCAGGCGGTCGAGGGCGAAGTTCAGCGCGGCGGCCTTGCCTCCGTTGGGCTTGCTGAGAACCTGAACGCGGCCGGCGGCTATCTGGGCGGCGTAAGCCGTGCGCGCGACTTCGGCGGTGCGGTCGCTGGACCCGTCGTCGATGACCATGATATGAAGGTTGGCGTAGTCCGAGTTGAGTACCGAGCGGATGGTGCGGACAATGACCTTTTCCTCGTTGTAGGCGGGGATGAGGACGGCTACGCGGGGATTGAAGCCGGGCGAAGCCACGGCGTGGGGGCGGAGCAGGCGGTCGATGATGGCGAGGATGCCCACCAGGATCAGCCGCGCGCTCATCAGAATGTCGCCCAGGAAGAAGACCAGCACAATGAACTTGCCGATGATGGCCATGCCGGAGAAGGCGATGGAGTCCGGCAGGGCGCGCAGGTACTGGCGGAAGGTCAGCTTGGGCATCACCTGGGCGGTGGTCTTGTCCATCAGCTTGGAGACGGGGACGATGGTGTAGCCATTGGCGCGCAGGGCGTCGATCAGCGTGGGCAATGCGGCCACGGTGGCGGAGCGGTCGCCGCCGCCGTCGTGCAGCAGGATGATGGAGCCGCGGAACTGCGGCTTGACCTTCATGGTCTCCAATTGTTTGAGGATGGTCTCGGTGATCTCGGCGGGCGACTTGCGTGGATGCTCGTTCCAGTCGTCGGTGTCCAGCTTGTTGCCGATGATGGTGTAGCCGGCCTGCTGGATGCGCTCCACCGGGGCGGCTTGGTCGTCCGTGTCCGGCTCCTCGTCGATGTCGTAAGGCGGACGGAAATAGAGCGGCTGAATGCCCAGCTTGCTGGCGAAGAGGCGCTCGGTCAGCTTGAGTTCGAGGTCGAGTTGGCGGTTGGAGATTTCGCTGATGTCGGGATGGCTCCAGGTGTGGTTGCCGATCTCATGGCCCTCGCGCACCACCCGTTTCATCACGCTCACATACTGCGCGGCCTCTGCGCCGATCAGCATGAAGGTTCCCTTGGCGTTCTTGTCGCGTAGAATATCCAGTATCTTGGGCGTCCATTTGGGGTCGGGTCCGTCGTCGAAGGAGAGCGCGACTTCGTTGGCGTGGTAGCCGTACTGCTCGATGGTGTAGGTGCGCGGGTAGACGTCCATATGCTCATCGTTGATGAGCTTCTTGCGCGGATCGAGCTCGTCGGTGTCAACTTCGATAGTGCGCTTGCCCGACTGGGGCAATCCGGTTACGCGGATGATGTCGCCGTCTCCCTCGTTGTCCACGTCGTGGCCGGGCAGTACGGAGCCCAGGTCTTGCAGCGCGTCCGGGCTGGTGGGCTTGTCCCAGATGCTCCAGAGGGAACTGTCCTCCTCGCCCAGCCGCCAAAGCGCGAAGGTTTGCAGGCCCATGCCGCGCGCGGCGCGCAGCTCGTTCAGCATCGTCACGCCATCCAGGAACCAGACAATGTGCCGCTGGTTCAGGTCCTCGTCGATGTACTCGAAGTGGGGATTGAGGGTGTCGTAATCCAGATTCAGGTCGGCGTCGGCGTCGGAGGCGCGCTGCCAGACTTCGGAGACGTGCAGGTCTTCGGTCGTCAGGACGAGATTGGGATGCTTGCCGGCCTCTTTCTTATTATTGGTTGGGCCGGGAATCGAAAGCGTCCAGTCGTAGCCGTAGTTGCCCACGGCGCAGATCAACTTCTCCTTGGGCACAAGAGTGAGGACGCGCCGCAGGTTGCCGACGAACCACTCCTGGCTGGCGATCGGGCCCGGCTGGCTCTCAATCTGGTGCTCGTCGTAGTTCATCAGAATCACGCCGTCGGAGTTGGCGGCTATCCCTTTGAAATCGTCGTCGGTGGTCAGGATCTGGGTGTTGACGTACAGCTTCAGATTGCGCGCGTGCAGGTCGCTAGAAAGCTCCCGCAAAAAGCTCATATACGCCGGGCTGGCCTCATCGGGCAGGTTTTCGATGTCCAGTGAGAGGCCGTGATAGGCCGGGAAAGCGGCAAAGAAGCGTAGAATTTGCTGGCGCAGCGCGGCGCGCTTGCTTGGGTCGGCCAGCATCGCAGCGATGGCCGGATCCCAGCTCTGGGTGTTGGGGTTGAAGTTGTTCAGGTGAGGAAAGATTTCCGTGTCTTCCTTGGCCGCCTGGATCACCCGCTTGATCCTGTTCTGGTCGTCGGGATCATGCACGGTGTTGCCTTCAATCACCGCATACTCATGGTGATTGTCGCTGCTCATGGCCAGCAGCGTGGCCTGAGGAGCGTCGATGTGCAGCCATTCGGGGAAGAGCAGATCGATCTGATGGACGTGCTCCTTGAACGAGGAGTAGCTGGCCGGGTCGTAGGGCACGAAATAGGCCGCGCGCAAACCTTCGCCGGTGTTGAAGGGAATCTCGGAGGGCTTGCGGGCGGTCTTGCGGCGCGCCGGGCGTGGGCCTTTCAGCGGTATGCGCTCCGGCAATGCCTTGTAATTGTGCTTGGGAGTGGCCAGCAGCAGCTCTGGAAGATGCTGATAGCGCAGTACATTGAAGATGAAAACCGCCAGAACCAGCGTGAAGAGGACGGCCGTCACATCGAGTATGCGGCGCAACCGCTTCCATCGCTTGCGTTGCGGATCGAAGAAGATCTGTTTATCCGGCATAGATGCTCTGGCTTATCCTGATTGCGAAAACGGGAGCTGCGGAAAGCCGTGAAACCGTCTACGCTATACATTACGAATCGTATGGAAGCTGACGCCACTAGTCAATCCAGAACCCGCCGCAGGGCTTTGATCCCATCGGCTCTGGACTTGTCCGCCTCGCTGGCCCTTGCCGCCGGCCTGGCGCTGCGCCTGTGGATGCTGAAGAAATACTTCCTGGTCAACGGCGACTCGCTGATCTACGGCGACATGGGCAAGAACCTGATCTTGCATGGGCAATATGCGCTCACCGGGGTTGGCGGCAGAATGAATCCCACCCTGATTCGGCTCCCCGGTTATCCCCTCTTTCTGGCGCTCTGCTTCCGCGGCTTCGGGATGGAAAACTACGCCTCGGCAGCCTGGGTGCAGATTGCGCTCGAGCTGGCCGGCTGCCTGCTGCTGGCCGATTTTGCCGGCCGTATCGCGCCGATCGTACTCCGCGGCGGCGGCTTCGGCGGTGGCGCCGGATTCAACCGCGGCGCCGCGCACGCCACGCTCTGGCTGGCCGCGCTCTGCCCCTTTACAGCGATCTACGCCGCCGCGCCGATGCCCGAGGCGTTGACGCTGTTCATGATCGCGCTGGCGCTGTGGTCCGCGGCGCGCTTCCGTGAGCGGCCGGTGTGCGGGACAGCGCTCTGCTTCACCTTTGCCGTCACCTATGCGGCCCTGCTCCGGCCCGACGGCGCGCTGGTGGCCGTAGC
>PMTP01000034.1 GCA_003167305.1 Acidobacteriaceae bacterium | reverse complement strand
GTCCATCAGCTCGGTCATGCGCAGGAAGATGCGGCGGTGCGAGTCCAGCGAGAAGTCGTCCTCGTTGAGCTTTTCCTTGGCCTCGGCGTGAGCGGCGTTGTCCAGCAGGTTCGCGCCGAGGATGGTTTTTTCGGCATCGACGTTGGCCGGCAATCCTCTATCGAATGCCTGGTTGGGAAGAGTGGCCATATCCTATGTGTCTAGGCCGAGAGCGTCCTGTGCAGAAGGCGGACGTTTTTGGAAATCTGGAAAAATGGCAGTAACTATTTGCGAATAAGATTTCTGTCCAGCTTCAGCATTGCCGGACATAAGATATTGCCGTAATGCTCACACATCTGCTCTTTTTTGCACTTGCTTCACAGGGCGATTTTCTTTACGATCTCTTCAGTTGGTGGCCCCGGAAGGGTTCGGACCTTCATCTCGGGCTTAGCAGGCGGGTGCTCTTTCCAATTGAGCTACGGGGTCACCATTGGGGTGCCAGGGATTGCAGATCCTTGGCACCTTTTGTTTTGTCCGCAAATCGCCCAATATTCAGGGCATTCTTTGAACACATCCATATTGTAGGCATGAGCAGGGCATGAGTAGAGTTGTGCAAAAGGGGGCCGATTTTGGAAATCTGGAAAACAGCGCCGAAATCGGCAGACAGCTCTGGGTGCCCCACCCTCGCCGCGTTTTTGTTTTTGCGGCTAGGGTGGGAATCGACGCTGCCAAATCTTCCTCAAATGCCGTATCCTCAATGCAAAGCGAGGAGAAACGGATGGCCAGGGAAACATTGAGCAGCGCTAAACTGAAGAAGGTTCTGACAGCGCTGGAAGGCAATTGGAAGGCCGAGATGGAGGGCTACCACACCTATCTGGCCATGGCCGAGCGGGACACCGACCCGGTGCGCTCCCAGGTGCTGCGCCACTTGGCCAGCGCAGAGTGGGAGCACGCAGAATTGTGGCACGGACGCATCGTGGAGCTGGGCGGAGCTGCGCCGGTCTACCACGGCAAGCCCGGCGGCGAGGCCGATTCGCTGGCCAGCCGCGCCGGCGGCATCCGCATGGCCCTCAGGCGCCTGGAGATCGAGGAAAGCCGGGCAATAGCTAGTTATGGCGAGCAACTCAAAGGCCTGGGCGACCCGGAATCCATCGCCATCCTCGAACACGTCATCGAGGACGAGAAGGACCACTACAAGGAGTTGGGCTCGCTGTTGCGCGGCCACTACCCCGCACCCTCCGGGTCGCACAAGATCAGCGCCCAAGCGGTTCTCGATGAGATGCTGGCCAAGCGCGCCCAGGGCCGCAAGCAGCCGGGCAGTTGGATCGGCGACGCCATCTACGGCGTCAACGACGGTCTGGGAGCCATCTTCGGCATCGTCAGCGGCGTCAGCGGCGCCACCATGGGTAACCCGGCCGAGACCAGCCACTGGGTGCTGCTGGCCGGTATCTCCGGCCTCATCGCCTCAGCCCTCTCGATGGGTTCCGGCGCTTATCTTGCCGCCAAGAGCGAGCGCGAAATCTACCTGGCCGAAGTTGCCCGCGAGCGCGAAGCCATCCAGATGAACGGCCCCGAAGCCCGCGAACTGCTCTCGCTCTACTACCAGGTCAAGGGCCTGCCCGAAGAGGACGCCCAAAACATGGTCAACCACATCGCCAACGACCCCGAGCAGTTGCTCCGCGCGCTGGCCTCGGAGCGCCTCGGCACCAGCGAAGAGGCGCTCGCCAACCCCCTGGTCTCCGCCGGCTCGGGCGCGCTCTCCACGGCCGTCGGTGCGGCCATCCCCATCATTCCCTTTTTCTTCCTGACTGGAATCGATGCGGTCATCGCCGCTGCTGTTATCTCGCTCGCCGCCCACTTCGCCGTTGGCGCGGCCAAGTCGCTCATCACCGTCCGCAGTTGGTGGTCCTCCGGTTTCGAGATGACCCTCGTCGGCGCTCTGGAAGGCGCAGTCACCTACGGCATTGGCATCCTCCTCGGCAAGGGAGGGATGTAGGCAATCGATCTCCCGCAGAAAGCCTGGGAAACGCAAAAGCTGCTAACTCGCTGACTCGCTAACAAGTTCTCGCGCCGCCTGCCGTCCCAGCCGAATGCAGTCGGGGATGCCGATGCCATCATAGGCGTTGCCGGCCAGCCGCAGGCCCGGCAGCACGGCCACGCGCTCAGCGATGCGCTGCTTGCGCTCCTGGTGGCCGACGGCGTACTGCGCCATCGCGCGGCTCCAGCGCGAGACCTGCGCAAACTCCGGCTCAATCCCCAGCCTAACCACGCCCTCGCCAAGAATCTCGCTGAGTTCACGGCGCACGATTGCCACTAATTCAGCATCAGAGACAGCGACCAGAGCCTCGTTCTTCATCCCGCCCAAGAATGCGCGCAATACTGCCTTCCCCGGCGGCGTGCGGCCCAGAAACTTCCTATGCACAAAGGTGCAGGCCAGCATCGCTCGTCCCTCCACGGCCGGAACCAGAAAGCCGAATCCGTCCGGCAGCCGGCCCAGCCGCGCCTCGTCGTAGATCAGATTGACGGTGATCGACGAGGAGTAGGGAATCCCACTCAGCTCCTCGCCCAGCGCCGCGTCCACCCGTCCCAGCAGCGCGCCGGCGGCCCAGGCGGGCGAGGCCACAATGACCGCATCGTACAACTCCGTCGCGCCACCGGCTTCAATCCTCCACCCGCCCGCAGTCTTAAGCAGAGAAGTGACCGGCGTGGACAAGCGCACCGAGGCAGGGTCGATCCGCGCACTCACTGCGTCCACCAACTGCTGCATTCCGCCGCGCAGCGCGGTGAAGATCGATCGCGGCGCGGGCGCGCTTCCCGGCTTTTTCCCATTCCCGGCAGCGGCAGCCTTGGCTCTCAAGCGCATTTTGCGGTGCGCGGCCAGCATTCCGCGTGTCAGCGAGCCGTATTCGCTCTCCATCTCCACCAGCCGCGGCAGCACAGTGCGTGCGCTCAGTTGCGCGGAGTCGCCGCCGAAGATCCCCGACAGCAGCGGATCGGCCAGCCGGTCCACGGTCTCGCGGCCAAAGTGGCGCTCCACCAGCGCGGCCACCGACTCATCGTGATCCGATGGCCGCGGCGGATGCAGCAGTTCCAATCCCATCCGCACCTTCGTCTTCCAACTGAATAGCCGAGTCAGCGCGGTGGGAATCAGTTTGGTCGGCACCAGGAACATCAGCCCGTCGGGCAGCGCCACCAGCCGGTTGCGCACCACAATGTACGTCTTGCGCTCGGCGTCGTTCGAGGGCGTCAGCTCGCCGCCCAGGCCCAGCTCGCGGCAGAGCTCGGCCGCCGCCGGCTTCTCGCTCAAAAAGGAATCCGGCCCGCGCTCCAACACCGCGCCATTCACAATCTCTGAAGCCAGACAGCCGCCCAGCCGCTCCCGCGCCTCAAAGAGCGTGTACTCAACCTGTGCGCCCTTCTGCCGCGCCTGCTCCAGCTCATAAGCCGCCGCCAGCCCCGCTATCCCGCCCCCAATGATCGCCGTCCGCATCGCTTTCCTCACCTACCATTAGAGCAGTTCCTGGCAGCCCGCGGCGTAAGCAGCCATGCTCCAAGCCTCAACCCGGTCAGGCTGTGAACTCGCGCTGCCTGCGGCGGAGCAGCACGGCAATACCGCCAAGGCCCGTGGCGAACAAACTCAGAGTCGAGGGTTCGGGGGTGGGCGAAGGGCCTTGCTCGTTCTGGTTGTACCCAACGGCATCCAGAATGTTCACCTCCGCGCCGCCGTCGGTGGTGATGTACTGCGTTGAGCCGAGGCATCCATCGGCATCCTGAACCTGCTGGCAGTTCTGGGTGAAGTCCGCGTAGTCGTTGCCATTCGCAAGCGTGTTATAGGTTGCGCTGTTCGCGCCATTGGTCACACCGCTGTTATAGGAGAAGTATGCGCCGGGAGTCGTGCTTTCAAGCACGTGCGTGCCGGGCGCTTGATAGCGGAAGAGGTCAACCGCCGATGGGTCCGAACCTCCACAGTTGTCCACCAGGCTTCCTGTAGTTGTACCAATGCACGAGGAGGTGCCGAGTATCTCGTCCGTTTCATGCTCGACGATGGAATAGAGGTTGAAGTCGTTTGCGGGTTGTAATCCGGATCCATAGTAGTACCCTCGGCCATACCCGGCCACGATGGTAGGGGTAGCCAGAGTGATGACGCCGTCGTAGCAGCCGCTGCTGCCGGGGCTGCTGCAAAAGCCGATGCTGGGGGTGGTGCCCGCGCCGGCGCCCAAGCCAAGAGCATTCTCCAGCGCGCTGCTCACTTCGACCAGTCCGCCGTCGTAAATGCCCGGCTCCGTTGCCGGCAGGCTGGCCAGCGCGGCCAGATCGACCGCATCTCCCGATGAATTCGCGGTCAGCACCGAGAGGTAAGTGTTATACGACATATAATTCGTGTACTGGGCGCTTGAGCCCAGTACGGTGTCGCCGAAGGTGATATAGATTGAGGCGTTGGCATCGCTGAAGAGGCTCGAATACTGCCCGGCAATGGTGGTATTGAGCGTGGTGCAGACCGAGGTGGCGATCGACGCGTCGCAGGTGTAGGAGATGCCCGTGGCGCCGGCCAGCGTCGCGCTGGAAACCACTGTCAGGACCAGAACTGCCAGATGCTTCAAATTGATTTTCAATGAACCTCCTGAAGTCTTCGCTCCGCGGCAGTGGGCAAAAGTGCCCTCCTGTCAGCGAGAACGGAGCGGGGAACGCATTTCAGTCGAGCGGTGACAGTAGGGAACGCTCCCCAGGGAAACGGGGAATAGAGAAGTATCCGAGCATCTACATGCATTTTCAGGGCCACTCCGGCGCTGCGAAATGCGCCTAAATACAGCCTTTTACATCTCAGCCCTGAGAGTCCTTGATGAAATATGCATTCTTTTGCACATACAGTTGGTAATTCCTTGGGTCGATTCTGCCGGTCGAACTGCCCGAATCACCCATCACCGCCGGGCGGGTGGTGCATGTCCCATAGGGTCCCATGACCCAAAATTGGGTGCCCTAGGTCCTGTTTTAGGAACCTGGGATTCGGGCAACAGCCCTAATGCCCAGCCGCGCCCGCGCCTCAAAGAGCGTGTACTCAACCTGTGCGCCCTTCTGCCGCGCCTGCTCCAGCTCATAAGCCGCCGCCAGCCCCGCTATCCCGCCCCCAATGATCGCCGTCCGCATCACAGAGCCCATCTCAGTATTAAAGCAGTTCCCCGTGGGCCTACAGGAATGGCGAGAACTCCTGGCTGCACAGACTGAGATTCCTGGGCAATTAGTGAATCGACGCCACGATTGTGCGTTGCATGTGATATGAACCACGCAATTCTATGAGTAAAACGATTTATCTATGTATTTTCCTACGAAACACAGCAATTACATAATTGACAAGTAATCTCTGATCAAATAATATTCTTATCGAAATCATACAAGAGGTTTTGGAGAGTCCAATGTCAGGAAAAGGAATCATGTCCGTTCGCTTTGGTCTTGCTGCCGTTTTCAGTGGATTGTCAACTTTGGCCTTTTTGGCAGGCTGCGGCGGAGGAGGCGGCGGCTCGACGACAAAGACCACAACGCCTCCCATTAGTGTGAGCGTCAATCCGGCAAGCGTATCGCTCAATGGCGGCGGCATACAGGCTTTCACGGCGACAGTTGCGAACGACTCGGCCAATGCCGGCGTGACCTGGAGCATCGGCTCCGGCGTGGGAACGCTCAGCGCCGTCACCACAACCGGCGTCACCTATACGGCGCTGGCTACGGTCAGCGCGACCACCACCGTGACGCTAACGGCCACCAGCAAGACCGACACAACGAAGTCCGCTTCGGCCACCATCACGCTGACCCCGCCGCCGACCATCACTTCGGTTGCTGTCTCCTGCACTCCAACCTCGGTGCCGACCGGACAGACTTCGCAGTGCACGGCGACAGTTAAAGGAACGGGAAGTTACAGCTCGGCTGTTACCTGGAGCGTGAGCGGCGTTCAAAGCGGCAACTCCACCGTTGGTACTGTTTCGACCTCCGGCCTCTATACCGCGCCCAGCGCTGTCCCTAGCCCCAACCCCGTAACCGTGACGGCCACCAGCACCGAGGACACAACCAAGTCGGGATCGGCTACCGCGAGTGTTACGGTGGCGACGCTCGCAATCACGAATGTTTCCAGCACGACCCCAACGCCATTAACCGCTATTCAAATTAGCACGACCGGCGTCAGTGCAAGCGGCACTGTCACGCTTACTTTTTCCAATAGCGCCGGGTATTCCGCAACGGAGCAGGCGGTGCGGGTAGCTTCCGACGGGACGGTCATAGCAGGCGTTCCGCTATATATCGACCCGAGCACAAATGCGATTGGCGAAGGAACCGTTTCACTAGTGGTGTCACAAGGCTCCCATTCTTCCGTCCCAGCCTCCATTACCATTCAGGATCTGCCGGCTCTCAGCACGTATGGAACCTCGCTGGGACAAATCAGCCACAGCTTCCTGATCTTTGAATCGCTGCTTCATGCCAGAAGACTGAATGAATTTCAGGCCGCGCAGCAACTGGTTGGGACCAAATTGAGCACAACGAGCGCCCAAACGGTCATGCAGGATCTGATGACCGGGGCGGCCATGGCCCGCTCCGATGTCGATAACATCATGGCGAGCAATTCAACGGCATACAGTTGGGGCACTCTGAACGGAAAAGCGATTCAGTTCGATTCAACGCAACTGGATGTCATGGATCGCATCATCGGCGTCTATATGACCCAACAGTTTCTTTCCTCCAGCAGCGGTTCCGCTGTTTCTCCTCGCCGGCGCATCGGCTCGCTCACGGCACACGATTCGTCCGTCCATCCGGAGTTCAGTCTTGCTTCCATGGTTGGGGCGATCGGCTGCCTAGCGAGCAATGAAAGCGCCTGCTTCATGGAGGCGCAAGAGGCCGTACAGAGCTCACCGAACCCAACCGACACCGGCAATACGGCGCTGGGGGCGTTGGAGGCGACCCTCAAGGTGGGGGGGGCCGAGCAAGCGGCCGCACTCCCAGGGATGACGCTGGGGTTCTCGCATCTTTCCTCCACTCTTGACTCGGCTTTCCATGCCATTAGCGATTCCGCGGTCTGCAATGCGAATGGAAATCCGGGTGGATGCGATGCAGAACAACAGCAAGGCATTTTAAGCGCATTGAACAGCTCTGGAGCGGGCATTGCCAGTTCTGTCGCAAAGATCATGGCCGGCATTCCCGCCTGGCTTGGGCTGGAGGCGGAGGCGGGGACGGCCGGAATCATCGATAAGGCGTTTGAGTCATCGACAAAGATTGTGGGAGATGCCCCTGGGATGGTGGCAGCCGATACGACCGATGTAACGCTCGTGTCCCCCACCATTTTGCCGCTGCTGAGCGGAAACCTGGGTTACATGACTGGAACGGCAGTGAATGGCAGTACCCAAAACACTTCTGCACCGCAAAGCAGCATCGGTCTTTGCTGCATTGGAGCATCTGCGTTGGGAATAACCGCACTGGCTGACCCGGATGGTTATTATGATTTGCTTGTGCCTCTCAATGTTCCTGATACCGGCTACGTGGATCTTTCGCTGACAGAGGAAAACCCGGCCACCTCCGCGATCTTGGCGACAGAAACGGTCGATCTCAGCGGTCTTAGCTCAACTGCAAGCGTGACAGCGCCAACGCTCACAACTTCGACGACTCCTACGGCTCCGCCTGTTGCCGGTTCATATGCGGGAAGTTGCAATGTGTCGGTCGGCGCGATCACTTGCTGCGCGGACGGCGTGTGCGATACTGTCCCCGGTACTTCTGCCTCGTCGCCATTCGACTATACCGTGGCGTCGGGAACCACGCTCTCGGGATTCGATTCGGCGGTGTGTGCCGAAGTGGATTCCGCAATGGCCAGTGCCGGCTGCGCATCTGAGTCGTGCGGCTACTCTGCGGCGACAAGCACCTCGTTCACTTTTGACCTCTCCTGCAGCCTTCCAACCGTGCCGGGCTGCACCACCGCAACCGTGACCGAGACCTGCACAGCGAGCAATTAAAGAAGGCGTCAGTCCACATGAAGACAAAACCATGCGGGCCGACATCTTTCTTGGGGTTGTGAAGAATGGACTGTATTTTGGCCGCAAAGGTGTCGAATCTGGCGACCATGGGCAGGCGGAAGACTGGGCCGCGATGGCAGATGTTCGCCGTCGCTGCTCTCTTCCCGATCATCGGTGTGGTGACAGTGGCTGCTCCCGCCGCAAGCCAGGAAGCGCAGACCGTGGCCACGGTCGATGGACAGGCGATCTCAGCGCAAGAGCTTTCCAACTCCGACACGGCGCAGATGCTGCCGCTGCGCAGCCAGGAGTACCAAGTCCAAACCAGAGCGCTGGAGAAGCTTATCCGGCAGAAGCTGCTGGAGTCGGCGGCGAAAAAGAAGGGCGAGTCTACCGATGCGTTTCTTGCCGAGGAAGTGGACCGCACCCTTGCCCAGCCCACAGACGCCGAAGTGCTCGCCTATTATTTGGCCCAGCCGGAACGCAATCGTCAGCCATTTCCGCAGATGAAGGATCAACTCCGCGAGACGCTGCACAAGGCGCAAATCCAGTACGCGCACGATGCATACCTGGATCGTCTGCGTTCGCAGGCGGAGGTCGTTATCCTGCTCGATCCTCACCGCGAGAAGGTGACCTACGATGCGGCGCGATTGAAAGGCAATCCCAACGCGTCCGTCGTGATCGTCGAATTTGCGGATTTTCAGTGTCCCTTTTGCCGCCGGGAGGAAGGCGTCCTGAAAAACGTGTTGGCAGAATACGGGACTCAGGTTGCCTTGGCCTACCGTGATTTCCCGGTCTCCCAGTTGCATCCGCTTGCCGAGCAAGCCGCGGAGGCTTCGCGTTGCGCCGCCGAGCAGGGAAATTACTGGCAAATGTATGAATTGCTGATGGCAGGCCAACTCGACACTCCAAGCCTGAAGCAATACGCGCACGAGTTGAAACTGGACGAGAAACAGTTCGATAGCTGCCTGGCCGGCGGCAAATACAAGGCCTCGATCGAACGCGACCGGCAGGATGCGGAACGCCTGGGCATCACTGCCACCCCTACCTTCTTCATCAATGGAATCGCAATCGTTGGCGCTGAGCCGCAAGAGAGCCTGTCCAGGGTGATCGAGCAGGAGCTCGCGCGGCAAGCGGCAACGCCGTCGCTGCAATAAAGTTGGCGGGTGGCGCGGGTCCGGGGGTAAGGAAATTGGGTGCTCCAGGTCCCGCCTTTGGGACCTGGGAACGATCATCTTCTCCCGCCCGCTCTCAATTCACTCAAAAAATGACTGGATTCTCTAAATGTCTGGCCAAAAATATGCAAAACTAGCTCTGTTTCGACGCAGAGGTATATTTGCGCGTTTGGTACTTAAATTGCGCCTTGGCAGCTAGCTCTTCGCGAAGGCCGCGGCCTCGTTCTCCAGTTCCGGGTCCCAGTGCTTGGGCTGGTAGATGCAGCAGGGTTCCTCGGCGAGCGGGTCGCCGGTGACGGCGTAGGCGCGGGCGCGGGAGCCGCCGCAGATCTCCTTGTACTCGCAGGCGCCGCACTTGCCTTCCAGCTTGCTGGTGTCGCGCAAAGATTTGAAAATAGGCGCGTTGCGGTAGATCTCGCTGAGCGGGGTCTCGCGGATGTTGCCGGCGTGAATGGGCAGAAAGCCGCTGGGGTAGACGTTGCCCACATGGGAGACAAAGAGGAAGCCCTTGCCGTCGTTGACGCGGCGGGTGGCCCAACTGGCGGTGCGGGTGTGCGCGTCGGCGGTGGGGGCGCCGGGTTCATAGGCCTGCGGGGAAGAGTGCGGATGGCCGTGGCCGATTTTGCGCTCCTCCAGGTTGTGCTGCAAGAGGTAGCGGCGGTAGTGCATCGCCTCGGTGGTCTTGATCTGGAAGTTGACGCGGTGCGAAAGCTCGTAAATCTTGCCGAAGACCCGCTCGAAATCTTCGCCGCTCAGCAGGTCGTCGAGCTGGCCGCGGCCCACGGGAACCAGGAAGAAGACATTCCACATCACGATGGCCAGCCGCTCGAAGAGAGCGCAGAGGCTGTCCAGGTCATGGGCGTTGTGGCGACTGATGGTGGTGTGGACCTGGATGGGAATGCCCGCCTCGTTGGCCCACTCGATGGCCTGGATGGTGCGCGCATAAGCGCCGGGAAGGCCGCGAAAAGTGTCGTGAATCTCCGGCGTCGAGCCGTCCAGCGAGATGCCGAGCCGCACCAGGCCAGCCTCCTTGAGTTTGAAAATCGCCTCGCGGGTCAGCAGCGGCGTGGCAGAGGGAGTGAGCGCAACCTGCACGCCTTTGTCGGCGGCGTAGCGGATCAACTCGAAGACGTCGGCGCGCTTGAGCGGATCGCCGCCCGTGAAGACGAAGATGGGAACGCCCATGGCGGCGATCTGGTCGATCAGGGCCTTCCCCTCAGCGTTAGTCAGCTCGTCGGGATGAGCGATGGGCTGGGCGGCGGCGCGGCAGTGCTTGCAGGCCAAATCGCAGGATTGCGTGACCTCCCAGATGGCGAGAAAGGGGGTTTCGTCAAAGTTCAACGCGCCACGAGCGGGAATGGTGTGCATCGGTTGCATGAGACCTCCAACAGAACCGGGGCGGGGCGGGTTTCACCCCCTTTCGCGATTGAAAAAAGCAGATCCTTCGACTGCGCTCAGGAGCGAAAAGATGGGGCACGGCCGGGGATGGAGCGCCACGATTCTGTTCCAGAAGAGCAGTATTAGCGCTTCGCGGGCAGTGATTTAGATCACATTATCAGGTTAAATCAGCAGCCTTTCTTTCTTCTATACGTTTTCGCAGGGATCAGGGAAAGATGCGCGGGACAAACGCGCAAGAAACGCTCTGCGTATAGATAGAGAATATCTTGCGTTTTTTTGGCCAACAAAGGAGCCGGGAGGCTTCGATCCTGCCGTAAAAACGGTGAAAAGGTACAGGGGTTGGCTGGGGCGCGGGCGGCGCTGACGAGGCGGTTGAGGTAGTCGATTCCCAAGTCCGAAAATCCGAAGCTCAACCCACGGACTTGAGGCACCCCGATTTACATACCCGCGAAGTTGCGGCCCCCGCCGGACAGTGACGCCAGGGCCAAAAGCGCTCATCAACCAGAGGTCTTTCTGGCCGGAGTCTTTTAGCGCCTCAGCCCCGGCACTCTCCTGCGGAGAGCGGGCGCGGGCCAGAGAAGGAGGAGGACGCAGCAATTCCAGGGGTACAATGGCGTATCGCCCACATCCTTTTCTCTATTTGTGCATTGGGCTGATATGGAGTG
>PMTP01000093.1 GCA_003167305.1 Acidobacteriaceae bacterium | reverse complement strand
AGCATATCGTGCTCAAGGGCCAGCCAGAGGGCTTCGCGGAAATGTCGAATCAACCGGGCCATACGCATCTTTGGCAAGAGTAGAGCATGGGGGGACCTACTGCGAAGAGGCGAGCCTCTGCCTCTCCTCAAAAGATTTAGTTCCCATAGCGGCGCAAGAGGCTCTCTCGCCTTAAGCAGTCGCGTCCGAGTCGCTTTGTGGCTTCTCGCGCCGGGCGACAACGCCAAGCCTCCCGTAAGCCCAGAGAGCGGCAGGAGCGCATACGACAACACCAGCGACCGCCAGCGGGAGCAGCCATTCCGGCTGGCCGCCCGCGCGCGAGGCATGGGTCGATTGCCACCACTGCACGAGACCCTGGATCGCATCGCCGAGCGCATGAAGGACGATCCCCGGCAGAATCGAATCCGTCAGGTAAGCGAGCGCCCCAAAAAGGATCGAGACGGCCAGGAAGTACCAAACGTAGGCGAAGTAGAATCCCCAGTGGCCAACGAAGTGCGTACTATGGCCCAGCCAGAAGAAGATTCCGACCACAAGATAGGCCACCCATGGACCGTGACGGCGCTCGATCGGTCCCTGCATGTAGCCTCGAAAGGCGGCTTCCTCATACACTCCCGCAACGATGGCGACCATGAGAATGTAAGCCAGGACAGTGACCAAGGGCAACGCCGCCACATTGGGGAAGGGTTCCTTTGGAACTTTGAAGATACTGTTGAAGATGAATTGAAACGCATTCAGACCGACCGTACCAAGGCCAAAAGCCAGGATGCACCATAGCCACGTTCGACCGGAGAGGCGGCGGGCGCGGAGGCTTCTGTGACGGGAATCGGCCGTCGAGCTGGGCCAGCCCCTTCCTCCCAGATACCGCCAGCATAGCCACATGTAAAGGGCCATTACCGCGACCGACCAGGGAATGGCGGGGTAGAGGCTGAAATTGACTGCGGCGAGAATCGACCAGGGAATTGCGAGGAGCATCACCAACATTCCAAGGACGATAGCGCGAACGACGACTGGAAGACGTTGCCAGACGGCAAGCATAAAGTTCCCCCTTCGCTTAGTTTCAACCAACTACGTTGGGAATCACTGCGAAGTTCCTGAATTATTTTTCCGCGCCATAAGCCCCGGCCTTGGCCGTGTTGAGTACGTCGTGCTNNCAGAGGGCTTCGCGGAAATGTCGTATCAACCGGGCCATACGCCTCTCTGGCAAGAGTAGTCGATTACCACGGTGTTGTGCGAGTGCCTCTGTTCCCAGGGGGAGTTGCGGCACGGGATGCGCTGACCTTTCCTGCCGCAACGGTGTATTCTGGCTTCGCCATGAAAACTCCTTCGTATCGCCCTCTGCTGATTCTGATTTCTCTTCTGTCGATTGCCGGTCCAGGCTGGCTTTCAGCCCCAGCTCAGTCCAGGCCCGTTCCCAACCCCCAGTTGGCTTCAAAGGAAGTCAACGCGCGCGTCGAAGCGCTCCTGCGGCAGATGACCCTCGACGAGAAGGTCGGGCAGTTGGCGCAGTTCAACGCCGGCTTCGCCACTGGACCGGGCGCGAGCAATCTCCACAATGATGAACTGGCGGCCAAAGGCCACGCCGGATCGTTTCTGAACCTGGCGAGCACGGAAGCCACCAATCACTACCAGCACCTGGCCGTGGAGAAGACGCGTCTCCATATTCCCATTCTCTTTGGGTTAGACGTGATTCACGGCCACCGCACCACCTTCCCGGTGCCATTGGCGCTGGCGGCCAGCTTCGACCCGGCGGCGGTTGAATTGGTGGCGCGTACCGGCGCAACGGAAGCCCGCGCCGACGGCATCCCATGGGTCTTCTCGCCCATGGTGGACATCAGCCGCGACGCGCGCTGGGGTCGCATCGTCGAATCAGCGGGCGAAGATCCCTACCTTGGATCGGCGATGGCCCGCGCCTGGGTGAAGGGCTACCAGCAGGGCGATCTATCCAAGCCTGACTCGGTCGCCGTCAGCGTGAAGCACTATGCGGCCTACGGCGCGCCCATCGCCGGCCGCGACTACAACGCCGTGGACATGAGCGAGATCACTCTGCGCCAGGTCTACCTGGAGCCGTATCGCGCCGCGGTCGAGGCCGGCGCGGCCACAATCATGAGCTCCTTCAACACCATCAACGGCGTTCCCGGCTCGGCCAATCCCTTTACGCTGACTCAGGTTCTGCGCAACGAGTGGGGATTCGACGGCTTCGTGGTCTCCGACTGGGGCGCGGTGTCCGAGCTGCTCGACCACGCGATCGGGGCGGACGGCCCCACCGTGGCCCGCAAGGCGCTGGAGGCGGGCGTGGACATGGACATGGTAGGCGAGCTCTTCGGAACCGTCATCGCTCCCCCGGTGCGCGCGGGCAAGATCCCCATGAGCGTGGTGGACGAGGCGGTGCGCCGCATTCTACGCGTCAAGTTTGCGCTGGGGCTCTTCGACCACCCCTACACCGTAGAGGGGCCGGCCTACGAGGTCACGCCGGAGCGCCGCGCGGCTGCCCGGAAAGTGGCCGCCGAGACCTTTGTCCTGCTCAAGAACGACCCCGTCGCGGGCGTTGGCGCTCTCTTGCCGCTCACCGCGAAGGCGAAGAAGGTTGCGCTGATCGGCCCGCTTGCCGACAACCAGCGCGAAATGCTGGGCGCATGGGCCGTCAGCGGCGATCCCAAGTTTGTGGTCACGCTGAGAACCGCGCTTCGGGAGCGCCTGGGCGACCGCCTGCTCTATGCGCAGGGTTGCGATCTGCTCTCCGGCGAGGACGCCAACGTGCTCAAGCGGGTGCACTTTGGCGGCGGCGGAGACACGCCGGATGCTCCTCTCTCTATCCCCGACGATGCCAAAACCATTGCCGAAGCCGTCGAGACCGCCAGGCAGGCCGACATCGCCATCCTGGCTCTCGGAGAGCCGGCTGACTGGATGGAGGGCGAAGCCTCCAGCCGCACCACACTGGGCTTTACCGGCGCGCAGCAGCAGCTCCTTGAGGCTGTCGTCGCCACTGGCAAGCCGGTCGTTCTGGTGATTCTGGCAGGGCGTCCACTGGAGTTGAAGTGGGCCGCCACGCACGTGCCGGCGATTCTGGAAGCCTGGAGTCCCGGCATAGAGGCCGGACCTGCCGTCGCCGATGTGCTCTTCGGCGATGTAAACCCCTCCGGCAAGCTGCCGGTGAGCCTGCCCCGCGCCGTGGGTCAGGAGCCGCTCTATTATGCCCAACTGCCCACCGGCCGGCCGGCGCAGGGTGACCTGAGCCACTTTCCCCGGGAAGCAGGCGAGAAGTTCGTCTCCCGCTACATGGACGAGGAAAACTCCGCGCTCTATCCCTTCGGCTGGGGTCTGAACTACACCAGCTTCTCTTACTCCCAGCCCACCGTCAGCTGCGCCCAGCTTTCGTTGAGCGAAGTGCTGGCCAGCGGGCACAAGCCGGTCGTCACCGTTGGCGTGGATGTGAAGAACGCGGGCAGTGTGGCCGGAACCGAAGTCGTCCAGCTCTATATCCGCAACACCGCCGCCAGCGTCTCCCAGCCGGTGCGCGAGCTCAAGGGCTTTGCTCGCGTTGCGCTCAATCCCGGCGAGACGAAGCACGTGGAGTTTTCGCTGGGCTTCGACGAGTTGAACTTTTACAACGCTGACGTCAAGCGCACTGTCGAGCCAACCACCTACAAAATCTGGGTCGGCGGCAGCTCGCTGGCCACGGCGGAGACCAGCTTGACGGTGGTCGAGTAGGCGCGGAGTATTTTCACGGATAGCGTAAGGAAATGGGTGCCCCACCCTCGCCGCGTTTTTGTTTTTGCGGCTTCGGGGTCCCCAACGACAGGTCTTCGTCGGTTGGGTGATCTAGGGTGGAATGCCACCTACGCTGCTTTGCCGATGTTCACATCAATACGCAGACCGGTCGGGTGCCCCATGTCTGGACTTTCAGACTTGGGAGAACGCACGGCTTGCATCTTCTTCATAGAGATAAGATTTTAACTCGACATTCCGCCGGTCTCGGCAGGTACACTTTCCATTATTAGGAGGCCTCACCATGCAGACCAAAATTCAGGGCACGACCATGCCCGTGCTCGATGTGCAGCTTGAACCCAACGAAAGCGTTTTCAGCGAGAGCGGCGAGCTCTCCTGGATGACCGCTTCGATCCAGATGACCACCCACACGCAGATGGGCGGAGGTGGCGGCCTCTTCGGCGTGCTCAAGCGCGTGGCCGGCGGCGGCAGCTTGTTCATGACCGAATACCGCGCCTACGGCGCTCCCGGCGTGGTCTCCTTTGCCACCAAGGTGCCGGGGCACATCGTGCCGGTCGAGGTTGGGCCAGGCGCGGAGTATATGGTCCACCGGCATGGGTTTCTCTGCGCTACCCCGCAGGTGACCATCGGCGTGGGCTTCCAGCAGTCGCTGGGAGCGGGCGTCTTTGGCGGCAACGGATTCCTGCTGCAACGGGTCGCCGGCCAGGGCACGGCGTGGCTGGAGCTGAGCGGCGAACTGGTTGTGAAGAACCTGGCGCCGGGCGAGCTGCTGCGCGTGCATCCGGGCCACGTGGGCGCGTTTCAGTCCTCGGTGGCCTTTCAAATCACCACCGTGCCGGGCATCAAGAACATGATCTTCGGCGGCGATGGAATTTTCCTGGCCGAGATGATGGGCCCCGGCGCGGTGTGGCTGCAAACGCTGCCCATCTCGCGGCTGGCGCACCAGATCGCCGAGTACCTGCCGCACACCGAGAACCGCCAGGTGGGACCGGCTGTGGGCGGCGGCCTGCTGGGCGGGATCGTGGGGTCTATCCTTAGTGGTAACGAATAGGCCTTGCCGGACAATTCACTCTCCGGCTTGCTGGAGTCTCACGCATGATAGAGCCGTCGGGCAGCCCCCGCAATCTTCGTCGCGACATCATCTTCGCCTTTGCCCTTGGGCTGGCCTGTTACATAGCCTGGCTGATCCGCGATGTGCTTGTGATGCTCTATGTCAGCGCGCTCTTTGCCGTCGTGCTCACCCCGATGGTGCGATTTACTTCTCAGCTCCGCATTCGCCGTTGGCAACCATTTAAGGGATCAGCCATTTTTTTCCTCTTGCTCGTTCTGGCCGGAGCCATTACCGCCTTTGGATTCCTCGCGCTGCCGCCGGTCATCAGCGACCTGCATGGCTTTGCGCAGGAGATGCCATCGCGCTTGCCCGCACTTTTGGAGAAGCTCAAAAACGTTCCTCTGGCTGAACACCTGGACACCGCGGATATCAGTTCCCGGCTTCAGGGATTCGCGAGTCAGGCAGCTACTTATCTCCTGTTCTCGATCAGCGACTGGGCGGGCAAGCTCTTCGATCTCTTCATGGGTTTTATTCTGACCATTTATTTCATTCTGGAAGGTGACCAAGCCTATCGCTGGTTTCTTTCCTTCTTACCGCGCGATAACCGCGAACGCCTCGACGCGACCTTTCAGCGGGCAAAGATCCGCATGGGCAAATGGCTGCTTGGCCAGGGCAGCCTGATGCTCATCCTGGGAGTCGCCAGCACCATCGTCTATCTCTCTCTTCACGTTCGCTACGCCTATGCGCTCGGCGTGCTGACCGGGCTGCTCAACGTCATCCCCGTGCTGGGCGCTGCCATCTGCATCGCGCTGGCGCTGCTAGTGGCGGCCATTGACTCCTGGGGCCGCGTACTGGGAATCGCTATCTTCTACGTGATCTATCTACAGGTTGAAAACTCCTACCTCACTCCCCGCATCATGAAGAGCAGCGTAGGCCTTCCGAGCCTGGCCATCCTAGTGGCCCTGATCGTCGGCTCCGCTCTTGAAGGCATTCTCGGGGCCATGGTCTCGGTCCCCACGGCTGTGCTGGTGGCCGTGCTCCTCGATGAGTATCTCGTTCGCAAGGATGCGGCCTGATCTTGCCTGACTCCCAGGCCGATGAAGGCGGACAATTCCCTTTCCTGTGGCATTAACAAGCCGCAAGGACAATCCTTACTGGTCTGTAAATGAATCCCGCTCTACCTTCCCGCCATCATCTCTGCGTCCACAGCCGCTTTCATCACGCCGCAGTTGGAGAAGAAGCGGATGAGGCTGGCGGTGAGCGGCTCGCCGATCTCCGCGCCCGGCTCCGGTGTGCCTGCCAACTTCATATCGCCGGTGCCTTGTGCGTCGAGGACGAGGGCGGTGAGTTTGCGGGCCAAGTCGAGCGGGAAGCTCTCGGCGACGAAGACCAGCTTGCCGCGCGTGGTGATCACCACCGGGCCTTCGCTGGTGGAGTAGACCTGCTCTCCGGGTAATGTCGCTGGAGCGGAGTGATTCGCGTCAGAAGATGCATCCGGCGGCGATGCTGGAGGCGGGAAGACTTTGAATCCGGAAGAGTGGCTGGCTTGGGCTGCGCTCTGGGAGCCCGATTCGAGCTGGACGCTGGAGTATTTGCGCTCCAGCTCATCCGCGTAGAGCTCGGCGAAGGCCCGCGCGGAGGCGGCGTTCTTCCACGCCGAAAGATAAAGGATGGCGATGGAATCTGTCTTGGCTTTGTCGGCGGGAGTCTTGGCGCTGAGGCGCTGGCCGGCCCAGTAGAGGCCGCCGTCCCAGGCCGGGGTCAGATCGCGGGAGGCCTGCTCGCCGCCGAAGATCTCGGTGAGAATGCGCAGGTCTAGCTGGCCCATCTGGCCGATGTCGTAAGGCTTGTAAAGCGAATCCACCAGCGGATGAATGTTGGGAAGCAGGGGCACGGCGGGCGTGTGCCGCGCCTCGTACTCTCGCGGGTTGAGGATCTCCCAGCTCGATGCGGGCGGGTGATCCAGGGTTCCGGTAAAGGCCGCCGTCTGACCCTGGTCCATCCACACATCCTGCTCGAAGCTGAGGCCCTCGCGATAAGGGAAGAGCAGCGACTCGGAGAGCAGCAGCGGCGCGCGCGCCAGGATGGGCGAGTCCTGCGAGGCCGACATCTGCTGATTAACGGAGTCCATCACCTCTGGGTCTTTCACCAGGCTCTTACCCATCGGCTTGAGGATGTAGTCCATCATCACGGCGGTGGCCTGGCCCTCGAGGACGGCCTGGCGGGCCGGGTCCATCTCATCTTTGGCCAGGTGGTCGGTGTCGCCGGCTAGGTTGAGCGAGACGTCATCGGGGGTCTGGTCGCTCCACTTTTCCAGGTCGGTGTGCTGGTCCTGCAGCGCGTGCGTCAGCTCGTGGGCCAGCACCGGCTTCTGCTTATCAATGTCCACCCAGTCGAGCATGTAGACGGTCTTGGTCTTGAAGTCGTAGTAGGCTTCGATCTGTTCTTTGAGAAGCGCCAGCAGAAAAGGCTTGAGGGCGAAATCGCGGTCCAGCAGGCCGAATTTCTTGAGCACGATTTCGCTTTGCTGCATGCGCCGGGTGCTCTCGTCTTCGTCAAACTTCTCTTTCAGATAGCTTTCGACCGTGGCGCGGGAGGTGATCTGGCGCTTGACCTGGCTCTTGATGGGCAGGCCGGTCTCGTCGGAGGAGAATTTGATCAGCTCATCAACGAGCGAGAAGAGCTGGCTCGCCTGCTCGGGAGTGATCTTGCCGGCCATCTGCGGCGGGGCGGTGACTGGAGGGGCGGTTGCGGCGGGCGGCTGCTGACTTGGCGCAATGGATGCCGCAAAACTCAACGCCACTACCAAAGCCCATCCGTGAAACCTTCCGTGCTGCTTGCTCATCGATTCTCCCTATCTTCTTCCAAGGCTATAATCAGGATGCGGCCTGGCGCGAAAATTTCGCTGAAACTTCGCGCCCGAACCGGCAACAACGATCCCCTATGACTGAAACGGCCATCCCCCCAGCCCTCAAGACCACTGAACCCATAGCGACCCCGCTCGCCATGCTGCTGGCACAAACTGCCGCGCCGCCGCAGCTTCAAGCCTATCGCGGTGCGCTGACCCCTCTCAGGTTGGACGCGGCAGAGAAGGAAACAGCGGCTCTGGCATTCGGTGCGGCGGTTCACGACCTGGGCTGGTTGCGGCGCATGGCCGTGCGCGGCGAAGATCGCTTCCGCTGGTTGAGCGGCATGGTCACGAACACGGTCTACGATCTGGCAGCGAACGCCGGCGCATGGAACCTGGTGCTCAACGCTCAGGGGCGCATCCAGGGCGACCTGCACGTGGCTCGCGAGGGCGATACTCTCTACCTGACGATTGCCGCTGACCAGTACGACCGGCTGCTGGCTCACCTGGACCGCTTCATCATTATGGACGATGTGGAACTTGCGCCGCTGAGTGTGGACGCGGTTGGCGGGCTGACCGGCGAGACGGCGCTGGGGCTTGCCGGTCCGTTGGCCGCCGATATGCTGGCGCGGCTGGGCCTGCCCGTGCCGCAGGAGCCACTGACCAGCGCCCGCGCTGCCTGGAACGGGTTTGACATGCGCGTGGTGCGGGCCTACAGCGTGCTCGCGCCGCACTACGAGCTGTGGGTGCGCGCGGCCTTGATTCCCGCGCTTTGGCAGGCGCTGGTTAAGGCGGGCGCTCACCCGGTGGGAGCGGCCTCGCTGGAGGCCTTTCGCATCACCGAGGGGATTCCCACTTACGGTATCGACATCGCCGAGCGCGACCTGCCCCAGGA
>PMTP01000143.1:21501-22938 GCA_003167305.1 Acidobacteriaceae bacterium | reverse complement strand
ATCGGCGGCGTTGTCAAAATCCGGCGTGGCGGCGATTGACGCGGCCAGGAAGAGGTTGCTCCCGGTCAGCGTGCAGGGCTTGGCGAGAGCGTGCGGGCAGCGCAACTCCTTGAAGCCGGGCAGCCGCACCAGCGTTCCCAAGGTCAGCCAATCGCCGGTGACCCCGTCCTCCGAGAGCGCGCGGGCCCGCAGCGGCCCAAAGGCCGAGGAGCCGAAGCGGGTCAGCGGTTCCACAACGCCCAGTGCGGTCTTTGCATCCTCGAGCATCAGGCTGCCGTCGGCCAGCGTCAGCATGGTGCTGAAACTGCCGTCGGCCGCGGCTACCTCGACCTTTTCACCGCGGGGAAAGCGCGGCGGCACGCTGGTGCGTAGAAAGAAGACCAGCCGCCGTTCGACGGGCAAGTCGTCGGGGCTGCCCAGTTGCACCAGCGAGGGCGGGGCGGAGGCTTCGTCCTGCGTGCCCTTGCTGAGCAGCGTCACCTGCGGGCGGCGCGGTTCCACGCTGACCGGCACGCGCAGCAGACGGCCGTCCTGCAACAGCACGCCGGCATTCGCAGGTTTTCCCGGCTCCAGGGCGGCCGTTGAGCTGTCGGCGTTCATCGCCAACTGGTCATAGTCCTGCACGCGGCTGAGTGCGGATGGGGTCCAGGTGATGCCGCCCAGGCTGACCTTGGCCACCTCATCCAGCCGGTTGCCTTTCAACAGCGCCACCGCGTCGCCCGCGCTCAGCGTCAGGCGGTCGAGCGCCGCCGCCTCGGCGTAGGCCACCATCGGCAACGGGTCTGGCTTTTCCAGTCCGAACTGATAGATTTCCAGGCTGACCGGTCCCGGAGCCGCGTCCTTCATGGGGACGACCACCTCCAACTGATCCGGCCTGGGAGACTTCCAGGCCAGCTTGAGCGGAGCGCCCGAAGCCGCTTGCTCCTCGATTCGGTCAACGCACAACGCGTTTTCCCCTTCGATGTGCAACGTGTCCTCGCGGCCCACCACCAGCGCCGACTGGTCGGCTGCCGTCAAGCTCCACTTGTCGGCCTGCGCGGCGCGCAGATGGAAGCGCGGCCCCTCCCAGTCGTCAAAGCCCCACTTGCCGCGCAAGACGCCGGTCAGCTCGCCCGCCGGCAAGGGCGGTGCGGGTTGCGCCAGCGCCAGCACCAGTCCGCCCTGCGATGGATCGGTCTTCATCGGCAGATCCACCGGGCTGCCTTTGATCTTCTTGCTGCTTTTGTCCTCAATGTGCAGCCTGAGATCGTGGGCCAGTTCCGTGGCAAAGACCATAGGCGCCCCCTCAACCGGCAGCACCAGCTCAGGCTTCTCTGCGCAAAATCTATCAGCCGGGTTCACCGGATGCAGCGGCGGCGGCTTGACCGCGCCCACCGGTGGAAGCGCCGCCACCACCACCGACTTGGGATCGCGGAACGAGGGCGGCACATTCAGCCG
>PMTP01000143.1:0-21495 GCA_003167305.1 Acidobacteriaceae bacterium | reverse complement strand
CCGGCCAGGTTCGAGTAGCTGATCTGGTTCATCAGGTCCGCGTTCGAACCGCTGGTCAGTTGCGCCATCCGCGATTGCGCATTGGCGTCGTCCAGCACCAGCCCTTCCGTGTGTTGCAACAGGCAGGGAGCCTGCTGCTCGCTGGGCTTGTCAAAGCATTGCTGGTCTAGCCGGATGCCCAGGCTGCGCGACGCTTGCTCGGCGCGTTCCTTCAGCAAGCCGGGATCGGTCTGGGAGGTCTCCTTGACCTCGGCCAGGTAGGCGTCCAGGCGCATCCGGTCCCCACTGGCCGCTTGCAAGTCCTGCACGGCGCGAACAAAGGCGCCGGGGCGGCCGCGCACCGCGGCGCGCAGAGTGCTGAAGTCACCGCCCGTCTCCGGCGCCAGAAAGATCAGCGCCTGCTGGGCTTCTTCGGGCACGGTGACGAAGACGCCTTCTTCGCGCGCCTGGCGGCTCCATGTCTCCACGCGGGTAAACCACTCCGGCGGCGGCGGGTTCATCGCCCCGCGCAGAAAAGCGACAATCAGCACATAATGGGCCGACTGGCTCTCGGGAAAGTCGGGGTGAATCCACAGCCGGTCTCCGGGCAGCAAGTTGGGAGTCTCGCCGATCGGCAGCGTGACCACTCCCCGCTTGACGCGGATGTCCACCTTCGGCCCGGAAAGATCAAAAGCCGGCTCTACGGCGTGTACTCCGGCCGAAACCAGGAACCAAAACAGCAGCAATTGCAAACAGCGGCGCATATCTTCTATTGTACGGAGCAAGCCCACCGGATAGAACGGCGGCGGAAGCGCAACTTTCCCAAGCGTTCGAGGTGAGCGGAGCGGCCGCGGTCAATATAACTATTTTTTGCAACACTGCACATAAAACCGCATTATCGGTTACACTGATGGATGAATAGCTTCAAGCTGAGCGATTAGCTAGAGTTTTTCTCCAATTCATCTGCGTGGAAGCAACCAGCGTAAGATGGCCATGATTCGGGCAAAAGTCCTGAAAGCGCCATGCGCCGCATTAACTTCATCGGGTAATTCATAAGCTTGCCGGAGAATGGCAGGCGCCCTTCAAATGGATGGAAACCAAGCTCGTAGCATCGCCGGGACGCGCCCAGGGCCGCCCGGAACTCAGGATGAATTGCAAGTCAATCCTCTGCCGCGATGAGTGAATTTTTAAACTAAGGCTGCTCACTCTTCTCCGCGGCTCAAATTCCGGAAGCAGGCCATGAAGCCAGCCGGAAACATTACAGCGTAGACGGACATCAGCGGCAGCATTACGGAGAAGGAAAAATGAAATCGACAAGAGCAGTTCAAAGTAGCGTAGAAATAGCCAATCTGAGCATACCCGATGCGGAAGAGATCATCGAAGAAGCTCTGAATGAATTAGCCGCCTCAACCGACCTCAATCTGGCGCAAGCCCTGCCTTTCCTGGCGCCGCCGGGCTATCAGGCGATCGTCGAGCTGTGCGGCGAAAACGGGCGCAGCAAGCGGCGCAACTCGATGGCGGATTCGTGGTCGCCTGAGGAGGACGAGGTGCGCATCTACTTCGAGCGCATCGACGGCGCCGTGGCCGCCCCGCGTCCCATTCGCGCGCCGCGCGCGGTCGCCGAGCAGCACGCCTTCGACGCCGAAGACGATGACGGCCAGGAGGCGCTGATCCCCGCTGACATGGATGCGCGCGTGAAGGAGCTGTGCTCCTCGCTGGCCGAGGCCGAGCGGGGCGGTCACGCCTTCATCGCCTTGAAGTGGTTCCGCGACTCCTTCCTGCCGCGCAAGGCCTTCCGCTGGAATCAGCATCCGGAGTCGCGCCAGGCGGTGCTGGCCGAGGCCATCCAGCGCGGCGTCGTGGTGACCAGCAAGATCGCCAATCCCAAGACCCCGGCCTATCCCACCACCACCATCCGCCTCAACCGCGCCGAAGCCGGAATGCCCGACGAGGCGCAGCGCTTCCATCCGGTCGCGGCGCATGGCGAATCCATCGCCGAAGCGATTGAAGAGGAACGGGGGAACCTGTGAGCTGCTACTTTCTTGAGGCCACTGCCTTCGCCAAGCTCTTTGTCCAGGAGCAGGGCACCGACGAGCTGATCCGCCTGATGGAGGCCGTGGAGGACAATCGCAAGCTGATCTCCGCCTCCACGCCGCTGGAGGTCTACGGGGCGATCCGCCGCCGCGAGCGGGCCGGCGGCATCAGCGCCGAAGACGCCACCGCGGCGCTGGAGATTCTGCGCATGGAGGCCGCGCGCATGGTCCAGGAGCCGCTGAACCCGGCGGTTCTGGAAGCCGCCCGCCAGCTCCTCGACCGCACCACGCTGCGCTGGCCCGACAGCCTGCAACTAGCCGCCGCCATCGTCGCTCGCGATATGTTCCAGGGCACCGAGATCATCTTCGTCTCCGCCTCGGCGCTGCTGCTGGAAGCCGCCAAAAGCGAAGGATTCCATACGCTCGATCCGGCCAAGGAAGCCGTTGCGGCGGTGAAGGAATCCTCTGAGCCGGCGAAGGAAGAGGAGTAAGCCGGCTGCGGTCAAGCACCGGTTTCGTGTCAGTCGTCCACCGGCTTCGCCGACCCGCGATGGGATGAAACACTCTGCGACATTTCTCCCGGAGGGAGAAAGCGAGAATAGCCCAGGACAAGCGTAGCGCAATCCTGGGTCAGCGTTTAACAAGAGTCCATCCGTCCCGTAGGAACGGAGTGAATTTCTCCTCAAAATCTTCTTCTTTTGGAATCAAAAATATGCGTCATTCCAAGAAAGTAGTTTCTTTTTAGGGCACGACTGGTAGGTCAGGGCTTCAGCCCTGACATCAGTACAACAATAGCAACGCGGGCTTTAGCCCCTGAGGGAATGTATTTTGAGTGACTTGCATTCCCTCGGCGGCTAAAGCCGCATCCATATGGAGCACCATACGGCACGGCTGAAGCCATGCCCTTTCAAAGCCATCTTTTCCCCAGACTTCATTCAAAAGCGACACCGATAGCACGATGCGAGCGAAACGCGGTAAGATCGGGAGCAAGAGGAAGGTACGATGCTCGAAACGCTGGCGGGGAGATTGAAGTGGGAACGGAATGGCGATGGTATTCGCGTGGAACTACCGGCCCCGCTCGACCGCCCCCATGTCCTTTGGGCCATTGTTCAAAGCCTTTCATGGCTGTTTTTCGTGTACCTGATTGTAAGTTTCGAAAATTTGATTAGTGACGGTTTCCATAAAAATCTGATATATTGGTGGTTCTTTCCAACTTTTGCACCGCTTTATGTGGCGCTCTGGATTTGGAAGCTTCTGGAGCGTAGGACCATTCTGACCCTGACTCCTGGCGAGATGACACTGAACAGAGGTATTCGGGAGACCAGCCGGAACACGCGGGTATTTGCCAACGGACGTCTCCACAACCTGTGCTATTGCGCGTCCCGGAACGCGCCGACCGCTGAGCGGGAAGAGGTCAAGAATTGCCTTCTTTTGGATGTAGAGTATCGAACGATCTCCATTATGAGTGGGATAACCGAAGAAGAGGCAACCATCCTGATCGGAAAGATGATGGAAGTTTATAAGTTTCCGAAATCTCCTGAGATCAACACCGCTGCACCCATGCAAGCTAATTAACTTACTTCGCCCTCCGCCCCACCCAGCGGATCATTTTCCCGGTCGGTCACCTCGACCAGCGCGGCCAGCTTTGCCGCCAGCTCTGGGGTCCAGCAGGCCTCCGGGGCGCGCCAATTCCAGTTGCCGTCGGCGACGGCGGGTGTATTCATGCGGGCTTCGGAACCCAGCTCCAGCAGGTCCTGCGCCGGAATCACCGCCATCTGCGCCACGCTGGCCTCAACGGCGCGAATCAGCGGCCAGACCGGCTGCTTGCCCACCGGCCCCACGTAATCCTCGACGGCGGCGCGCTCGGTTTTTGGGAGTGTCTTCCACCAGCCCAGCGTGGTGTTGTTGTCGTGCGTGCCGGTATAGGCGACGGTGGCGGGGGTATAGCGGTGGGGCAGGTGGATGTGCGCGCCCTTGTTGCTGAAGCCGAATTGCAGCACCTTCATATCAGGCAGGTCAAGCTCCATTCTGAGCGCGTCCACTTCGGGGGTAATCATGCCCAGGTCCTCGGCCACCAACGGCAGCGGCCCCAGCGCCGCCTCCAGCGCGCGGAAGAGCTCCAGGCCCGGCGCCTTCACCCACTCGCCCTTGACCGCCGTTTGCTCGGCGGCGGGAATCGCCCAGTAGGACTCGAAGCCGCGGAAGTGGTCCAGGCGCACGATGTCATACAGCTCGCAGGTGCGGCGGATGCGCTCAATCCACCAGTCGAAGCCCTGCTCGGCCAGGACATCCCAGCGATAAAGCGGATTGCCCCAGCGCTGGCCGGTCGAGGAAAAGTAGTCGGGCGGCACGCCTGCAATGCGAATCGGCTGGAGCCGCTCATCCAGCTCGAAAAGCTCGGGCTGGACCCAGACGTCAGCCGAATCCATGTTGACGAAGATGGCCACGTCGCCCAGAATGCGAATTCCCTTTTCCGCCGCGGCATCGTGGAGATCGTTCCACTGCGTGGCAAAGGCAAACTGCAGGACCTGCTCCTCGGCCACCAGCCGCGCATGGGTAGCGGCGGCATCGGCCAGCGCCTGCGGCTCACGGTGGCGCAGCGGCTCAGGCCAGACCGTCCACGCGCCAGTCGAGAACTGGCGGCGCAGCTCGGCGAAGAGCGCGTAATCGGGAAGCCAGGCTGCCTCAGCCCGGCAGAATTTCTCATAGTGCACCCACTGCCAAGCCAGCTTTGGATCGTGCGGCCCGTGATCGAGAAAGTTGCCCGCGGCTTCGTAGAGCAGCTTCACCTTCCGCCACTCGATCTCTTCAAAATTCACAGCTCCGCTGCGCTCGCCCTGGCTGGCGATGCGCTCCGGGGCGATCCAGCCCCAGTCGGAGAGAAATTCAAGGCTGATGAGGAAGGGATTGCCGGCAAAGGCCGAGGTGCCCGCATAGGGCGAGTTACCGTAGCCGGTGGGGCAGAGTGGCAACACCTGCCAGACGTGCTGCTTGGCCGCGGCGAGAAAGGCCACAAACTCATGCGCGGCTGGCCCCAGGTCGCCGATGCCGCCCAAGGAGGGCAGGGAAGTGACGTGCAGCAGAACTCCGGAGGAACGCTGAAAATCCATAATTGTATTATCCGCGCAGCCGGGGGCTGCTTACCAGTGTTTTGAAAAGGCACGGCGTACGGAGGAATAACACTCAACGCAAGAGAGGGACGACATTGAGCCGTCCCTCTCTGTTTGAATCCGAACCGTTCGAAGGGGGTAACCCTTAGACGACCTGGACGTTCTCAGCCTGCCAGCCCTTGGGGCCCTTGGTTACGTTGAACTGGACGCGCTGGCCCTCTTGCAGCGAACGGAAGCCGTTCGACTGGATGGCGGTGTGATGGACGAAGACATCCTCGCCGTTTTCGCGGCTCAAAAATCCAAAACCCTTGGCGTCGTTAAACCACTTGACTGTGCCTGTTTCCATTTCTGTGTTGCTCCTCTGTACTGATTTACCGCGAACGCAATGTGGAAGTTTGCGAGTAGGCGGTAACCGGAACAGGCAAGAACTTCAGATCGAATTCTACGATTACATAGAGTATAGCACGGATTTGACCCTGAGCCATGATATTTCGGTCAGGATCCGCGAAGGAGTGGCGGAGAGGGTACGTTATTCCCCAGGAAGCTGCCGGACGCTCTTCAGGAAGAGTGTGAGAGGTGTGGGGTACAGGGTAAACTCATTCTGGCCCTGGAGGAACGACTTTTGACCAACGAGAAGAGCCGGGTGCTAGTTCTCAACCCCGGAGCGACGTCCACGAAGTTTGGGGTTTATACGCAGGACGGCGCCGAATGGGAGCACACGATCCGGCACGGGGATGATGAGATCGAGCGCTTTCGCGGCAAGCCTATGCTGGCGCGGCTGGACTATCGCGCCGGGCTGATCGAGCAGACGCTGGCTGATGCCGGGTACGCGGCAGAGGCGTTTGCCGCTGCGGTTGGCCGGGGCGGGATATTGCCGCCGCTGCCCTGCGGAACCTATCTGGTCGATGAGGCGATGGTGGAGGAGTTGCGGCTGGCGCGCCGCGGTCAGCACGCCTCGAACCTGGGCGCGCTGCTGGCCCTCCGCTTCGCCCAGGCCGCCGGCGTGAACGCCTATATTGTGGACCCGGTGACGGTGGACGAATGGCAGGAGTGCGCGCGCCTGACCGGCTCGCCGCTGATCGAGCGCACCTCCATCGGCCATGCGCTGAACACCAAAGCCGTTGCCCGGCGTTTTGCGCGCGAACAAGGGAGCACCTACCCGGCGCTACGGCTGATTGTGGCGCACCTGGGCAGCGGAATCACCGTCTCGGCCCATCAGGACGGCCGCATGATCGACAGCAATTCCATAGAGGAAGGCCCATTAGGCGTGGACCGCACGGGCGGGCTGCCGGTGCGGGCGCTGGCCAGGCTCTGCTTCAGCGGCCAATACACCGAGTCTCAGCTCGACCGCCAGCTTTTCGGAGACGGCGGACTCTTCGCCTATCTGGGCACGCGCGACCTGATCGAGGTGGAACGGCGGATCGATGAGGGGGACAGTGTGGCCGCTCTGGTCTTCGATGCGATGGTCTATCAGGTCAGCAAGGAGGCCGGAGCGATGGCTGCGGTACTCAAAGGCAAGGTGGACGCCGTGCTGCTGACCGGCGGAATGGCGCACTCGGAGAAATTGGTAAGGCAGTTGCGCAGTTACATGGAATGGATTGCGCCAATCCAGGTTTATCCCGGCGATGATGAGTTACAAGCCCTGGCCGAGGGAGTATTTCGCGTACTAAGTGGAGAGTAGCAGGCTATGCGGATGGGAGAGTTAGCGGCGGTGGCGGAGCAGGGAACTCTCTAAGTCATGGGCCGAAACAGAAAGGATTGTAATAGTTATAAGGGCGCTTCCGCACGGGGCGGGAGGCGGGCTGCCCGTGGCTTATGCAGTTACTTCCGCATTCGGGCATTTGCTGTTTTTTGATAAGTTTACGGCAATCGATCACTCGTTGGATGCGAAGCGTCCTGTAGCGCAGAACCAGATTGGGATGGCAGTTCTTTCCCTTCACCAGGATCAGNNTCCGCCAGCCGGTCGTGCGCGCACATCCGGTTTGGGCTCCAATAGTACTGAACAAAGCCCAGGCCTCCCTCTGCCAATGAAGCGCCATAACCCAGGATGCGCTCGGCGCACTGCCACAACCCCAGCCGCTCATGCGTCAGCGAGACAATCCGCGTGCGCGTGATCCACTTGCCCACCGACTTCCCGTTGCTCAAGTAGTTGACCAGAGCGATGCAAAACAGTCCGGCCACGATGAACACCCATTCGCTCGATTCAGGGCCGGCAACCCGGACGGTGCTGCTGTGCCATTTCCATTCGTGATTCACAACGCCATAGCGAGTCCATAGCACTGTAATCAACAACGTGAGTGGAAGCATTATCACCATGTCGATCCAATAACCGAGCACCCGCCGTCCGAAGGCCGCCAGCGGCAAGCCCTCCAGTTCTTCCTCACGAGCCGTCTCATGTGCATGAAAATAGCGCCAGGCCATCGTCCTCACCACCGGATGAATTTGTACTCTAGTCTAACGACCGGCGGGAAGAATGTCTCGCCAATTGCATGCTGCCCCAAAAATGTTCATGATAAACTGTCCGCACCAGGAGGGCGGATGGCAAATTCCTTTGGCACGGACATTCTCTTGCAAGCACCAGAGCCCAAGACAGCGGCGGCATTCTACGTCGAGCATCTCGGGTTCAAAATCACCGGCGAAGATCCCGGGATGATCAGCCTGCATGGCGCGCACATTAACCTCTTCATCGAGCGGGGTCCGGCGCTGGGGCCGGTGCTGGAAGTCACCGTCGAGAACGTGCGGGAAGCCGTGCGGCGGCTGGTGGAAAACGGCTGCNNCACCTGAATTTGTTACCAAATCGACCTGAGGCGCATCTCTACTACCATGAGCATAGAAAAGGCAACCTTTGGAGCGGGGTGTTTTTGGGGCGTCGAGGCGGCCTTCGCGGCCATCCCCGGCGTGACGGCGTCGGCTGTGGGCTATGAAGGCGGATCACTGGAGCGGCCCAGCTACCAGGACGTCTGCACCGATCAGACCGGCCACGCCGAGGTGGTCGAGGTGGAGTTTGACCCGGAGCGGGTCAGCTTCGAGCAGCTTCTGGACGCCTTCTTCGCCCTCCACGACCCCACCACTCTCAACCGCCAGGGGCCGGACTGGGGCACACAATATCGATCTGCCATCTTCTTCCACTCGCCCGAGCAGGAGGCGCAAGCCCACGCCAAAATCGAGCAGCTCACGGCCGAAGGCCGCTTCCAGCCGAAGCGCATTGTGACCAAGGTCGAGCCGGCGCAGAGCTTCTGGCGCGCCGAGGAGTACCACCAGAAGTACCTCGCCAAACGCGGCCAGGCAAGCTGCCACATTTAATCAGGGATCAGATTCATTGGGAGCAGCCTGATTCGCTGCTGCAATTACGCCAGCAATGAACCCGCTAACTTGCGATCTTGCTATCACCGCGAAGCGGTGGCTAACTTGCTGATTTTGTCTACAAACCGCCTCATCCAACCATGATGAGGCTTGCGGGGTTCCTCGGCTCATTTCAGATCGGAATTGAAATCTCCGTTGGGATGGCGGTTCTCCAGGAATGCGGCGCTATGCTCAATGTCGACGCGCAAAAGGGCATCCCCGGTCGCCAGATGCACCCTCATCTGTCCTAATTTTTCCGCCACCGCGCCGGCCTGCTCCGCGGTGATTTTGCCCGATGCTTTGTAAAAATTGAATTTTTTAATCAGGCCAAGGATGGCGGCAACATCTTCCATGGGCTTATCTTCCATCGCCTGCAGGTTGGACTGAGCCTGATAGATATTGGTGTAACGCTCGGCTTCCTCGTAAGGCATATACGCCAGCGCGCCGGTCGATTGCGCCGTTCTCCAGGCCGTATCGTCCAGGGTGACGCCGCTGGCGTTAACCGCCAGACTGGTGTGCTGGGCTTTGAGATCGTCCGGATGGTCCTGAATGCGCTGCATCGCCGCGAGATCGGCGTCAATCTGATCCTGCCACTTCTTCAGCCCCGGCTGAATCCCCCGCAGATCTTTCAGATTGCTTTCGATCTCCGCGCGCAGCGCCACCCGCGCCTGCTCGGCCAAATGCAGGTGGTGGCGCCATTCGACAAAGCTTTCGATCTGCACCGCGATCAACAGACCCACGGTAATCGTAAAGAGATGAATCAGGAACTCGGAGAATCCACGAATTGACTTATGCGGCAGATGAATGTCGAGCATGGGCGGGCACACCTCAAGTGAAATCATCCGCGCTCCCGTTCAATCCTGGAGAAAGAGCGGACAAACACCTTATATCACGAATCCCCCTGCGTTTATTCGCAAGCCGGCGGCGGCTCTTCCTCCTGCGCGGAGGCAGCCAGCACCGGCGCCGCCGTGGCCGCTCCCGGCTCGTCGCGCCACAGCCAGACGATCCACCACAGCAGCGCGCACAGGTAGACCAGCTTGTTGGCATTCACCAGATTGGTCACCAGACCGACGACGCGTTCATACTCCTGCTGGGAGTGGGGATGCGCCATCTGGACGATGGACTGCACCGTTGCCTGCAACGCCAGCAAGGCGATGGCCACGGTCGAGAGTCCGATGGCAATCATCTGCGTGTGGCTGCGCCATGCGGCCTTGAAGCGGCGGCCAAAGAGCAACACCAGCAGCCCCAGCCCCACCGTCAGCAGAGCCACCAGCAGATCGCCCTTCTGCGCCAGCAGTTGCATCAGCCGCAGCTTGCCGAGCAGCGAGTCCAGAACAAGATCCTTGCGCGCCGGCCAAGGCCCCCACACCGCCAGCACGCCACCGGCCACCACCAGCATCCCCACGGCATTCACGATCCACAAGGAGCGCTGAAGCCCGGCAAAGGCCCGCCGCGCCAGCTCCACCAAGACCAGCAGGCCCACGATCGCCGCCAGGTCGGCCAGCGAGAGGAGCGTCTCTTGCAGAGGAACTGTCGCCATGCGGCCCGCCAGCAGAATCTCGGCCATCAGCCGCAAGGCAGTGAGCGCGATGCCGGCGGTGAACCAGGGATAGCGCCGCGCGCGGTCGCGCCCCATCAATACCACCAGCAAGACCAGTTGTGCGGCAAAGGTCAGCGTCCAAAGAACCCGTTCGACGATTTGCGCCGTGGGCGCCAAATGGAGGGGAATAACAAAAAAGCTGAGAAGCATTTGCACCTAGTCCGGGCCGCGCGTGAAGAGCTATGCGGCCCCATTCCAGTTTAACCGTCCACGTCTACTTCTGGGCGCGGGCTGTCCAGGTGGCCAGGTAGATCGACAAACTGGGTTTGGCAGCCACGATGGCTTGGTAATACGCGACCCGCGCATCCTGGAAGGCCGCCACCAGCGCCACCGGATCGGCCGAATTGGCTGCATCCAGCGTCATCGGGCCCCAGTCGCTATCATCCACGAGTTGCGCCGCGCCCGAACCGGCCAATGTATTCAGGGCCTGCTGTAGGCAGCGCACCGACGCCGCGCTGCCGGCATTGACGGCAAAGTCGAAGATCCGCTTGCACAGGTCGTCGGGGAGCAGTTGCGCGTACCACATATTCCAGAAGTGGTTCTCGTAAAACTGCTGGACGAGCGGCACGCGCTGGACCTGGGGAAGCGCCGCGATGGCCGCGAACTCCTCCGGCCACGCCGCGCTGTTGATGCCGCTGATGGCAAAGGCTCCGGGGGGCGCGTCGGAAACCTGTGCGCAGGCGCGCGCGGTATCCTCGTTGTCCATCATCCAGTTGTAGGCGATATTCCAGTTAGCCATAGTTCCTCATTTCGCCGAAGATCATGAGTATAAAAGCGGAATGACGGCAGTATCGATAAAAAAGCGGACGCGCCGCGAAGATTCGAGCTTCAGACTGAGTACGAAGCAGGAAGCAAAATATTTAGAATCAACAATCTGCCAGGATGATGAAACAACTTGCGCCACGCCGCAAACATGGACCTGGAGCGGCGTTGCGCAAAGCCACTCAATCTGTCGCCACAATACCACCAAACAGGAAGCAGGCACAAATGAAGCGCAGGATTTGCCCTGGTTCGACGCATATCAATGACCAGCAAGATACGTCCGTCCCGGTTTTGCTATAGTCTGAACCAGTTGCCGTCCATCACCAGGACGCAAACAAACCCTTAGGACACACCCCTCGGGAAACTGACAGGAGAATCATGGCATCGGGCGCTCACCTTGAGATCCTCGACCTGCGGCACTTTGCGGCGCCGGTATTGCGCCCCGTGCTGGAGGCGGAGAGCGAGCTGTGGAAGCAGCGCCTGCACTGGGATTACAACGTCTCCGCCCGGCTGCTGATGCAGTACCTCGACAGCCACACGCTGCCCGGCTACGCGGCTCTGGAGGCAGGTCAGGTCACCGGCTTTGTCTTCTGTATCTACGACGAGACCAAGGCGGTCATCGGCGACGTCTTCGCGCTGCCCGCCCTGCGCGCCGATGGCGGGTCAGCGCATGAAGTCGAGGAGACGCTGCTGCGCCACCTTCTTGAGTTGCTAATGAACTCTCCGCAGGTGGATCGCATCGAATCGCAACTGCTACTACACGCCTCCGGCTCCCACGCCGGCGTCTTCCTCGATGCGGGCTTCCAGAGCTACCGGCGGCTGTTGATGAGGCGCTCTCTCGATGGCTACTTCGCCGCGCCCCGCGTGCATCTGCCTGTCCGGCTGGAGCTGCGCCCCTGGCGCGACGAGGATCTGTCCGCCGCCGCGCAGTTGATCTCCACGGCGTACCGCGAGCATCCCGACAGCTTGGTCAACGACCAGTACCGCACGGTGCATGGCTCGCTGCGCTTTCTCAACAACATCGTCCGCTTCTCCGGCTGCGGCGTCTTCNNGTCTCGCATGTGGTGATCGATCGCATCAGCCGGGAGATGGTGGCGCTGGTGCTGGGCTCCCGCGTCAGCCCCGAGAGCGGCCACATCACCCAGCTCTGCGTCCATCCCGAGTACCGCCGCCGCGGCTTGGCCCGCAACCTGATCAACCTGGCCGCCTCCTGCTTCCTGCGACAGGGTGTGAGCGAAATCTCGCTCACCGTCACGGAAGCCAACACCGATGCCATCGACCTCTATCGCGCCGAAGGCTACGGCTGCGCGCACAGCTTCGACGCCACCGTCTGGCTGCGGAATCGTACGGCTTGAGGTGAATGGAAAAAAGGTAGTTCCACGCCTCGCTTTGCGCGCAATCAGGAAGCCTCTGCCGCGCTTCCACCATCGAGAAACCGCTTCACCATCGCCAGGTACTCGTCAAAGCGCAGGAACATCGTCGCATGGCCGCCGTTGTGAAAGGTGTGCACCTCGGCGCAGGGGTAGGTTTCGCGCAAAGCCTGGCGGCGGCGCGGGCCGATCACGTCCGTATCGGACTCCGCGATGAGAACCTTGCCCTGCCAATCCGCCAGATCGCTGGGCGTGAAGTGATAGTGCCGATGGTATTCAAGCTGGATGCGGAAGTTGGCCAGCATATCCGCTTTGGCGATCCGGGTGGAAAGCATCTCGTCGAGATAGGCTTTCCAGAAGTCGCGGTCCTTGCCGGCCGGGTCGATGGCCTTAAGCAAGGGACCGCGCAAGAGCCCGGCTGTGGCAGACCACGGCAGCGCCCGTGCGATCCAATTGAAGAGGCGCACGGACGGCGCAAGATAGCGCAAAGGAACGCCGCAATTCGAGAGCAGCAGATGGCTGATGCGCTGCGGGTACTTGCGCACGAAGACCTGGGCAAGCGCTCCTCCGAAGGACGCGCCGAGGATCGCGGCCTGCCCGATCTCTTCCGCATCGAGAATCGCGGCCATGCCGCTGGCCAGCTCTTCCATCGAATCGACGCGCGGGTAGGCCGGATAAACGATGCGGCAACGGCCGCGCATCGCCAGTGCGAACTCGAAGCCCAGATCGTTGACCAGCTCGCCGCCGGGAAGCGCCAACAGCACAGGGGAGGCGGTGCCGATCACTCGATAGCGCCACTCATGCGCACCGTCCGTGACAACCTTTTCCGGAAAGCGGCGGCGGAAATCTGCCAGCGCGGAGGCTTTCGGAGACACAACATTCCCATAGAACCGCGCGAAATTATCTTCTGAATCCGGTGAGTTCATACAAACTCCTTCACAGAATGCCGAGAGCTAAGCTGAGGGGGAAGTGCGGCGGTATTTCGCCGGCGCAAACAAATCGGGCCGGGCAGCGGCAAGGCTCTTGGGCGCTTCCCGGCAGGCGCAATGCAACTGATGCTCCCGGTGCCACTGGATGCGCTGTTCCAGCGTCGCCTTGGACGGCATCTTGTTCTCCGCGTGCCATGGCTTGTTCATGGTGCTCCTCCGTGCGGACTACTTCTCTATCTTGATACTCCTTTGGCGGCCGCAGGGTCAACGCATCGCCTCTCGATGCCGTCCGCAATCAGCAAAGCGAGAGTCCAGGGCACAACGGCCAGGACCGCGAAGGAAAGCCAATCCAGCCGCCGTTGCAGGTGCCACATCATCCACGCATGATGGCCATGACTGTATAGAACTTGGAGAGTTAGCGCGGCGAATGCCGCCACAAACCAGCGCGGTCGCCGGAGAAGATACCAGGCGCAGAGGAGATCGATTGCACAGAAGACAGCGTGGCGCCAGTGCGAACTTCCAGCAATGAACGCAGGGTCCAGGAACGCGACAGCATGGTAGATTGCCGCGCCCACAAACAAAACCGCGAGGATGCGAAAGAGGGTTCCGCGGGACATGTTGCTCCAGTTATCGCGCGATGAAAAACATCACCCAGCTGAGCACAATCGCCGAGCCGACAAAGAGCACAAAGCAATAAATTCCATAGCGGATCATGCCGCGTGGTGTCTCGCGCTGGGTGATGCCGAAGACCGTCGAGGCGAAGAGAGCGAAGAGCAGCACCGCCGGAAAGTAGGTCATGACTTCCTCCCGGTGCGCAGATTGTGCGCGTCCACGGCGGCAATCACGTTGAGCAGCCCGGCCACTACGATGAAGCGCGCGCCCCAGTCGGCGACCGTCGTCTGCGCCTGCTCCGCGCCCCAGCCCGCAACCCGGCCGGCCATGTACAGCAGTCCGTTGCCCAGGTCGCCGGCCAGGCAAAGGATGTCCAGAATGTTATGCACGCTGGTGTACAGCTGGCCGTGCATCGCCAGCCCGGTCACGAACATTCCCAGCACCGACGCCGCCAGCAGCGACCCGCGAACCCACTTGCCCAGCAGAAAATGCCCCGCTCCCGGCACCAGCCAGCCGGCGATCAGAGGAAGGTAGACAAAGCCCTGTTGCGCTGCCGGTTGCGAAGCGGCTTTCGCGCCGGATTGCGGCCCGGACCCTGGCGCGCCGTTCTTGTTCTCTTCAGTAGCCATTCTTTTTTGACTATACCGCACCGGGCTAGGGGTTAGTCCCTATTCCCTATTCCCTAGTCCCTAGATCCTCACAAGCTCGCGCTGCACCCGCCCCGTCACCCAGGCTTTGCCCGGCGCGGTGAGCATATCGATCTCGCTGCGCACGCCGAACTCCGGCAGGTAAATCCCCGGCTCGACGGAGAAGCAGGTGTTGGGCAGCAAACGCCGCTCGTCGTGGGTCTCCAGATTGTCCAGATGCGCGCCGGAGCCGTGGATCTCGGGGCCGATGTTGTGGCCGGTGCGATGGGTGAAGAATTCGCCGAAGCCAGCCGCGCGGATGACCTCGCGGGCCGCGTCGTCGGCCTCGAAGCCGCGGATCGCGCGATTCTCGGCGAAGGCCTGCTCGACGGCGTGGATGGCCGCGTCGCGCGCCTTCACCACCGTCTCGAAGACGTGCAACTCCGTGGCCGTTGGTTCGCGTCCCACCACGCCGGTCCAGGTAATGTCGTAGTAAATGCTGCCGGGTTTATCTGCTTTGGCCCAAATGTCAATGAGAAGAAAATCGCCCGCGGCGATGGGTGAGGAATGTTCGGCGGTCGGCTCATAGTGCGAGTCGGAGCTGTTGGCGTTGACGCTGACGTTGGGGCCGTCGTCCCAAACCAGGCCTTCGTTGCGCATGGCCGAACTCAACCATTGCATGTGGTCGAACTCGGTGTATGGGCCAGCGCCCGAGCGCACTCTGCGGCCAATCACTCGCCAGCCCTCGGCCAGAATCGCGTCGATGGCCCGCTGCGCGACCCCGTGGCTGGCGATCTGTTCTTCACTCAAGACCGCCTCAAAAACGCTGATAAGGTCAGCAGAACTTACAATCCGCTTGCCCAGCCCGCGCAGAAACTCGACCGTGCCGGCGTCCACCATCGAGACGTACATGATGTCATTGTTGGGCGAGTATTGCATGGCCAGCGTGCGCGCTCCCGCCAGCATCGCCTCCAGGCCGGCGCCCAGTTCCTGCCAACTGGAGTAGAGTCCCTTGGCGCCAGGCAGCGCGTCCAGCCGGCCCTGTTCTATTCGATGCACCAGCTTGCGCGGCTCGCCCGTGGCGGGCACAAAGTAGTACCAGCGGCGCGTGATGTGCGCCTTCTCGTCCAGGCCCAGAATGTGCGTGGCGATGGGGTCGCGGTGATGATGGTCGTAAAAGAGCCAGCCGTCAAAGTCGGCTTCGCGGATGGCGGCTTGAATCGCTTGAAGGTCCATACCGGCCATTTTACGCGCCGGAACTGGGCAGTACGCGAGGCCGCGGAATCAGTTCCAGAGACGTAGGTGGGGCCAGAGTTCGGGGAGCGGCGGATGGAGGCCGCGGCCGATGAGGATGGAGTAGTGCTCCCAGTTCATCGAGTAGGGCTGCTCGACGCGCGGCCCGGTTTCGATGCTCGTAAAAACGGATTCGAGGCCGCGCCGGACCTGGGGGTGAGCCATGAGGTCATCGTTGAAGCCGACGAGGATGACCACCTGGCCATCGTATTGGTGGGGGCCCCATAGAAAGTAGGTCTGGTTGGTGGAGATGGCTTTGGGCAAGCCGTAGCGGGGACCGAAGAGGTCTATGGCGGCAGCTTCGCCGTAGTTGAGCGCGAAGATGGCGGCGCGCGAGCGCTCGGCGGGAGGCAGAGAGCGGTAGATTTGGGCGACTTGGCCGACCATCTCCTCCCAGCCGAACATATCGCCGAATTCTTCTTGCAAAGGACCGGATTCGGTGACGTAGTCGCGCATCGGGGCTATATGGATCGCTTTCTGATAGCGGATAAGCGACTGCGGCGGCAGGATGGGCAGGGCCAGGGGCGCGGCGGGAAGCGCGGCCCAGAAAACTGTGGAGGGAAGAGCGATGCGCAGCCAGCGGCGGCGGATGCGGCTCTGCCAGAACACGCCGCCGGCCGCAAAGAGCATGGGGTAAGCCGGGGCCAGGTAATACCCCTTGCCGCGCAGCGCCAGCATCAGGCCGAGGAAGAGCAAAAAGGCCCAGCCGAGAGCTCGGGCGCGATGGGCCTCGGAGCCGCGCAGCAGAAACCAGAGGCCGGGTAGCCAGATTAGCATGTTCGCCGGCGAGAGCATCAGAATTTGGCGGCTGAGAAAAACGAGCAGGGGAATGCTGAGATTCTTATTGCGGCTGATTGCGAGATCGACGAGTGTGGGCCAGCCGTGCGCGGCCTGCCAGAGTAGATTGGGTAGGAAGAGCAGGAGTGCAATTGCGGCGGCCAGGGCCATCTGGCGCGTGAGCAGCAGACGGCGCTCGGGGCTAAGTGCAAGACCGCCCAGAAGCGCCACAATGAAGAAAGCCATCGAGTGTTTGTTTTCAAGACCGATGCCGGCAGTGACGCCAAGCCAGAGGAGAAGCCTGGGGCGATTGCGATGGATCGCGCGGAGAAGAATCAGAACCGAGGCCATCCAAAAAAGCGGCTCGAAGGCGTTCATGGTGAAGATTGTGTCGATGGCGAGGTAAAGCGGTGTGACCAACACACCCAGCGAGGCGAGTAGGACAGCAAAGCGGCCGCCGCCGAGTTCGCGGGCGATCAGACCGGTGAAAAAGACGCTGAGGCCGCCGGCGAGAGCGGGCAGAAAACGCAGAGCCGGGAGCGAGTCGCCGAGTGTGAGGCGAATCAGGCGCGCAGTCAGAGCGATCAGCGGGGCGTGATCGACGTACCCCCAGTCGAGGTGATCGCCGCAGGCCAGGTAGTACATCTCGTCGCGGAAATAGCCATAGCCGCCGTTAGTGGCCATGTGAACGGCGACGCAGACGAGTCCTAGCGAGACGGCGATCCAGAGGCTGGTGCGATCGTCGGCGGGGAGGGCATCGGCGGAGAGAGCGCCAGATACGCGGGTGCTATTCATCTTCAGTCACCACAGGCAAGCAAGTTAAACTCGGTCAAACAGGCGGGTGGCCCAGGTCCGGATTTTCGGACCTGGGAAACCACGAACCCCAATGTGCCGGGTACTGGGTACCCCACCCTTGCCGCGTTTTTGTTTTTGCGGCTTCGGGGTCCCCAACGACAGGTCTTCGTCGTTGGGGTGAACGAGGGTGGAAAACCATGAATTTCACCCCGCCGGCTGGCCAGTTTTTTGCCCAAAAGCCTCTGCTTCTATGCATAGGCTTTTGGGCGCGGATGTGTGCACAATTCCGCCCGATTACAGCGCCGCCAGCGCCTCGGCCTGCGTGGGGAAGAGGCCGGCGTACTTGGTGATGCCCACCATGGTAAAGACCTTGGTGAAGTGCGCCGAGAGGCCGAAGGCGTAGACCTTCTGGCCGGAGTTCGCGGCCTCGATCATCATCTGGATCACCAGCGCGATGCCGCTGGAATTGATGTAATCCACCTTCGTGAAGTCCAGCAGAACCAGCTTGGAGGTCTCCTTGGGCAGCGCCTGGTAGGTGCCCAGGACCGCATCCTTCGAGGTGCTGGCGATGTCGCCCTCGAAGCGCAGGACGGCGACCGGATGCCCGGCCGGGGAAGTAAGCTGTTCAACGCGCGCCTTGGTTTCGCTTTGCACGATCCATCGTCTCCGTATTCTCTTGGGTTATTCCGCGTCCTTATCCAGCCGGATGACCAGCCGGACATAACTGCTGTTGCCGTCGGCGCCGACCACCCATTCGGCTTCGTCCACCAGCGCCTGGATGAGAAACATTCCCATACCGCGCGGGCCTTCGTCGCCGTGCATCTTGCGGTCGATGTCGGGCTTGCTGACAAGGCCTGGCTTCCGGTTCATGCCCTTGCCGTCGTCGATGACCTTGACCTCCAGTGAGTCGGCGCTGACCGATAGCACTACGCCCACGCTCAGCTTTTCGTTCAGCCGGTTGCCATGCTCAATGGCGTTGATGCAGGCTTCCGCGACGGCCGTCTTCAGATCTTCGATGCGGTCCTCGCGGAAACACATCAGCTTGGCCACCGAGGCCGCGGTGCTCATGGCCACCTTCTCGAAGCCCATGCGCGAGGGCAGCCGAACCTCGACCATAGTGGGCTTGGTTACGATGATGGAATTGACTTCGCTCATGCCGGCATCTCCATCAGGCCCGCTTCGCGGCACAGCGCCAGTGCGGTCATGTCGTCTCCCTGCGGCCCGCCTTCAGAGAACTCCTCGATGGCCGCCCATAATGCATCGAGAATACCATCAGCCTTCGCCGCCTGGCACCTTAAAAATTCATCTAGAAGCCGTTCGGGACCAAACTCCTCATCTCCCTTGAAGACTTCCGTCAGCCCGTCGGTATAAAACAGCAGCCGTGTTCCCGGCAAAAAATCGCAGCGCTCGCTCGCGTAGCGCATCCCCGGCAGCAGTCCCAGCGGCGTGCCCGCGGCTTCAAAGAGGCGCGCCGGCGCGTCGGGCTGCGCCAGAAAGCCCGGATTGTGGCCCGCGTTCACCACCTCGATCTCGCCCGCCTGTGCATGCAGCCGCAGGAAAATGGCCGTGACATAGCGGCGGCGCGCCTCTTCGCCCTCCGCCCAGTGGTGCTGATTCATGCGCGCGGCCAGCTCGTCCAGGGGCGGTCCATCTGCCGCCATCGCGCGGAAGGCGGAGCGGAAGCTGGTGGACATGATCGCCGAAGCCATTCCCTTGCCGGCCACATCGGCCACCGCCATCAGCAGGCTGCCGTCTGGCTGGGCAACAATGTCCAGGTAGTCGCCGCCCACCTCGTAGCAGGTATCGGAACGGAAGCCCAGCGAGTAGCCCGGAATCGCGGGCAGCCGCTGCGGCAGCAGCGAGCGCTGAATGGCCCGCGCAGCGTCCATATCCTGCTGCACGCGGGCAAACTCGACGTTGCGCTTGTGGTTGCGGGCGTTTTCCAGCGCCACGGCGGCCTGCAACGCCAGCCCCTCAAGGAAGTCGGTCTCGTAGATCGTCAGCGCGCGGCCGCCCGGAGACGCCACCACCAGCTCCGCCATGAGTCGGCCGGCGCGGTCTTCCAGCGGATAAGCCAGCACGCCCGCCGTGCTGGGGTCGTCCGTGCTCGGCGCGTCGCCGTAAGCCAGCCCAGACGCAGGAAAGGCCGCGCCGGCCATCTCCAGCTCGCGCACTACAATGCGCAGCACCTGCTCCAGCACCTCTTCCTCTCGAATGGTCGAATGCACCTGCCGCGAAGCCTCCAGCAGCGCCTGCAACCGCGCCACCTGCTGCTGCAACCCAATCGTATCGGCATTGCCCGACTCGCCATGACCGGGAAGCTGAATTCCAGCCGCCATCGTGCCTATCCCCCGTGAAATTTCACTCTAACACGAACGTGAGTCTGCATGGGAAAGATAAATGGGAGCCTGGCACTACAATTGTTTTTCCTCGATATTCATGCAAAGCGGCAAAGGCCACTGCCCACGAAACTCGGTTGTTGGACAGATTCCAAGGATCTACTTCTATTTTGCCTGCGAATCGCAAACTCTCATGTCAAATCAGTTCTCCGGGAGCCAAACCTGGCTTGCATGAGATATTCTGTTACGCAAATCAGAATCAGGGACTAAGCGGATTTTGAAATCGGGGAAATCGCGTTCCGCCTACAGGAAAAAACTCATCAAGGAACTTTAGGAGCTTGCATATGAAGAGATGGAAACAGTGGTTGGCGGCGGTATGTCTTCTCGGGATTCTGGGATTGGCTTACTGGAAGTTCGCGATACCTACCCACCGGGTGGAGACTCACTCCGAGTTGATCATGCTCGGCGATCTGGACGGGGATCACCGTTGGACAGCCAACGACATGAAGATACTGGATGCCTTTCTCAAGGATCCTTTTGCATTTTCCGATGCAGTTGCCCGTCAGATCGACATGAATCAAAACGGAATGATTGACGATGAAGACATCCGGCTTCTTCGCGCGCTTGTCGCGTCAGGCAGCGATCCGTATGCGACAGAAGAAAGCGCCCGGGCCAAAGGCGAGCCGTTTCCCCGCCCGCGGGAGTTCTATCGATATGTCACGCTCGCCGAATATCATCCCCGTCCGCTCTGGGCTCTGCCCTACCCGCAGGCGGACGATTCGGTGCTGAAATGGCTCCCCCGTCTACATAGTCCCGTCAGTACAAGCACATACTCCGAAGCGCTCGACGCCGACATCTACGCGGAGGCAATCCGCTTTGATCAGGATTGGCGCAAGAGAGAGCCGCAACTTCTGCCGATGGAGCGCGAATACGCATCCCTGAAACTGGCGCGTCTGGATACACTTCAACAGCACGGCGAGCGTTACGAGTTGCTACTTGCTCTCATCGATGGCGTCGAGGATGCCGAAACACTCACCGAGCGAAATCAGCAGGCGTTTCCGCTGAAGATTCTCGTATTCCGCGATCACCTCCGCGATACGCTCAAATCACCTGTTTATGCTGACTTCAAGCAAGGCAAACAGCCCTGGCAAGCGGTAATGAAAGTCGTCGCCGGCCATCTTCAGACAGACCTCGGACTTGCTTATGACTTTGAAACGCTCCCGCCTCCCAGAAATCTCACTCACCTGGAAAATTATCTCCAGCGTTCCGAATGGCAATACTACAAAAGTTCCGCGAAGGATGAAGATTTTCGCGCGCTTATCGCCTTCGCGCAGCATGATCCACGCTATCTGCGCGCCGTCTCGCGAACCAGCCGCAAGCTCACGGATATGGATGAAGTGAATCACAACCTGCCAATGGAGCTATTGTTTCGCGAGGCGCTCCGCATCAAGGGTGGCGACAAGAAGAAGGCGGTAGGATTGCTCGACGAGGCTATTCGCATTCCATTTATGTGGGTGAAATCGATACCGCGCGATCAGTTGCCAAATTCTCTGGCCCTGGACAACTTCCTTCTTCCCGGCAACAAGGAGGATGGCTTTGACAAGAGCCGTCATTGGAATGTATTCGGTGGCATTTGTCTCTATAAATCGCCCCAGGAATCGCTCGATCTTGCTCTCAAGCGCGAGATGCAGGATCTCCGCGATGGAAACTACTCGCCAGATGAGATGCGCGAGTTCTTCCGGGACATGATCGCGGATCTGAACGGAATCTACTATGTCATGACAGTCAACCCCGATCTGCTCAACAGCCACAGATGATGCAGGGTTCCGTGTGCTCCACCCTTTCCGCACTCTCATAGCGGAAAGGGTGTGGGACCAGGATCAGGCACTAATTATAGCCCGGATGTCCCTGGTCTCCAGAATCCGCTT
>PMTP01000036.1 GCA_003167305.1 Acidobacteriaceae bacterium | reverse complement strand
ATGTAGAGCGCGCCGAAGACATCGGAATGCTTCATGCCGATGCGCGAGGCGCCGTACCCGCCCATTGAGTGACCGACCAGTCCGCGACTGGTGCGTTCGGGAATTGTCCGGTAGTGCGCGTCGATATACGCAACCACGTCGTGCGCGATAAACTTCTCAAAGTCGCCCGTCGTCACCGAGCTCGAATACATCGAACCGTTGTAGATGGTCTTCGAGTCGGGCAGAACAACAATCATCTCCTGCGCGCCCTGGGCAATGGCTCCCTCAATCGTCTGCGGCACATGGATCTCATGCGTCCACTGTTCTGCCCCGATCGAATAGCCGTGCAGCGCATACACGACGGGATAGCGGCGATGCTTCTCCTTCTCGTAGCTGGGCGGCAGGAAGACGATCACGTCCCGATCGACGGCGTCGCCCTCCAGGTTGCCTTCCAGCGCCGCGCCGTGAATCTTGATGTGCTCGACCGCAACCGGCTTAGCGCCCGGAATCACCGGCGGCACGATCGTTTGAACCTGGGCAAAGAGCATGGTCCCCAATGAAGCGGCCATCCCCAGCAACACTGCACAACACAACTTTGTAGTTTTCATCGTTGTCCTCATTCTGAAACTGGTTTCTATTGCATTCATGCCAAGGCAAAGCAAGCTACTGGACCGGATACGAATAGATGCTGACGCTGAAGGGAGGCGCATCAATCGTCTCCGGAACCGCGCCGAGCGCATGCTCCTCGACCGCAACCTCCGGCGTCTTTCCNNNGTCCGATGGGTTCAGCACGGCGATGGTGAAGGTCTTTTTGTCTTCGCTGAAGGCGGCCACCACATCGAGCGGATAGGTGTCGCTGCCCGGATTCACCGCGGGCTGGTCGCCGCCGGCCGGAAAGATGGGCTTGGGCTGCGGCGAGTCGCCGGAGACCTCGACCGGGATGACGCCGAAGTGATCGCGGTACATCTTGAAGAGCATCCCGGTGGGATTGAGAATTGCTTCGGTGCGGTTCGAGCTCATCATCGCCGTCGCAAAGGTGAAGCAGCCCATTTGGAAGATATCCGAGTGGCGGAACATCTCGTGGAAGGCCCACGCGTAAGCAGGGGCCGTCTTGTAGGAGCCGGGTCCGCCGCCAAAATACGCCCATTCGTCGATGGCAATCGGAACCGGCTTGTCTTTCAGGCCGGGAATGCGCTTCAGGTACTCCTGGTAGTGCTCGTATTTGGCGCGGACCTGAACGGCCGGGGCGCGCATCCACTCGATCTGCGACAGCGGCGGGTTGATCGGCACCTTTTTGCCGAGCTTCATGTCCGTGTGCTCCGTACCGGATGCATAGTAGTGCTCGCTGAGCATGTCGATGTTGTCCAGGTCGTGCGCCAGCAAATAGCCGCTCCAGTCGGCCGGCGTCAGATAGTCGGGAACGTACTTGCCGCCGATGCGCTTGGACTGGTCGGCGCCCTCCATCACGTCGGGCATGGCGCCGCCCGCAATCAGCTTGATCGTGGGGTCAACCTGCTTCATCGCCTTGGCGAAGAGATTGTGTTTGAGAGCGAATTGCTCCGGCGATATCGCGCCCATCTGGTAATCACCCCAGGGCTCGTTGCCGACTCCCCACAGCTTGACGTTGTAGGGCTGCGGGTGGCCGTTGGCGGCGCGCCACTTCCCCATCGGCGTGGTGACGGCGCCGTTGGTATATTCGACCAGCTCGCGCGCCGACCAGGCGTCGCCGAAGCCGGCATTGACGGTGATGTAAGGATCGACGCCGAGCAGGCGGCAGAGCGTGAGGAACTCGTCGGTGCCCACATCATTCGGCTGCACGGCATGCCATACCGGATCGAAGATGGGCGGGCGCTTGTCCATCTCGCCGACGCCATTGCGCCACTCGTAGGCGGAGACGAAGTTGCCGCCGGGGAAGCGAAGGACGCCGAAGCGCAGTTGCTTGAGCGCGGCAATGATCTCGGCGCGGAAGCCCTCGATGTTGTCGGCGGGCATCAGCGAGACCGCGCCGATGCGGAAGGAACCCGTGCCGGTTGCGGTGATCTCGATGCGCGCGTCGTCGCTGTCGGCTTTGGCTTGAAAGCTGAGTGGAAACTTGCGGTAGGCGGAGGTGAGCGCGGCCAGCGTGACCGTCTGGCGGTCAGCGGCCTCCTTGCCCCAGATCAGCGTGATCTTCACCACCGCGCCGGGGCTGCCCGCCAGCACGATGCGGCCGGTGTACGCCTTACCCTTGCGCACAACAATGCCCGACTCAGCAATGCCGCGCGGCGTCTTCACATCGAGCTTCACTAGCGGCGTCTGGTCGCCGGTGTAAGGAGCCTTGGTGTCCATCGTGACCGCATCGTCGCCGCCAATCGGCGCCCACCAGCGCGTAATGGGACGGCGAAAGCGGGGATTGCCCGCCGCATTGCCCATCGGCTGCTGCGGCTGAGGAGCGGTTGCCGAGACCGGATAGAAGAACTTGCGGTCGGCCAGCAACTCGGCCCAGACGCCGGTGTTGACAATGTCGCCGCCATGCTCCAGAAACTGCCCGTAGATGTACTTGGAGATGGGCGCGCCGGTCTTTGAGGCGTCGATGGCGACATTCACTGGTGATGTCTGAGCGGCACACACCATGGAGAGAAAAAGCGCTGCCAGCAACACTGCCGACGCCTTCAACGCGGAAATTCTGATTGCCGATTGCATGATGAATAGCTCCTTGGAAGAACCCGGTGGTTTTCTGTTATGGCTCCAGCGAGAGGACTGTCACCGACTTTGGCTCAACCGTCAGCGCCAGTCTGCCGCCTTTCACGGTTGCGGAAATGGGCTTTGGCACAACAGTTCTGGGCGCGGTAAATGTGTTCACGCTGTCAACGGCAGGCGCCGTCAGCGTCTCTCCCTTCGCCGTCTTGACTGTCATGCCGGTGATCTCCGCATCGATTTCAACCGGCTTTTCCGGATCGAGGTTCGTGATCTCAAGCCAGAGCTTGCCCGACGCGTCCTTGGCGGCGAGAGCATCGACGCGCGGCAGGGTGATGCCGTCACGATGGAACGCGCCGGGATCGAAATCGACCGGAACAAACGTCGAATCCTGGAAAGGCACATACATCTTGAAGGTGTAATAGGTCGGCGTCAGGATCATTTTTTCTTTGTCGGTCAGGATCATCGCTTGTATTACGTTGATCATCTGGGCGATGTTGGCCATGCGCACGCGGTCGGCATGGCGCGCAAAGATGTTCAGGTTCAGCGACGCCAGAACCGCGTCTCTCAGGCTGTTCTGCTGGACAAGAAAGTGCTCGTTCGTGCCGGGCAGCGCTTTATACCACCCGCCCCACTCATCGACGACAAGGGCAACTTTCTTCTGCGGGTCGTACCTGTCCATGACCTCTTCCTGTTTGCGCAGGAAGTCATCCATGAAGAGCGTGGACTTGAGGGTCTTGGCGTAATCCTCAACGCTGAAGCCGGTTGAAGGCATGGAGAGCGGCCAGCCGCCGGGCGTTGTATACCAGTGCACCGAGAGACCGTCGAAGTCCCAGGCCCAGTCGTGATGCTGCCAGGCCTTCATCACGGCCTCGGTCCAATCAGTCTCGGGGAAGCCGGGGCCGACGGCGATCTTGAGCATCTGCTGCTTGTCCTGCTGGGCCGGATTCATGTTCCTGACGAAGTGGCTGTAGATTTTGAGCTGGCTCAGATAGTAGTCCGCCGTCATGTCGCCGCCGCAACTCCAGCTCTCGTTGCCGATCCCCATCATGCCGACCTTGTACGGGTCGGGATGACCGTTGGCGGCGCGCTCTTTCTCAAGCTCCGTGGGAGCGGCAGCGGTCATGTACTCCAGCCACTCGGCCGCTTCCTGCGGAGTCCCGCTTCCGACGTTGACCGAGACGTAGGCCTGGCTGCCGATCTGCTGGATGAAATCCATGAATTCATTGGTGCCGAAGGCATTGGTGTCGACCACGCCTCCCCATGTGGAGTTGAGCGTGGCCGGCCGCTGCCCGGCTGGGCCGACTCCTTTGCGCCAGTGGTACTCGTCGGCAAAGCAGCCGCCCGGCCAGCGGACGTCGGGCACCTTCAACGCTTGAAGGGCGGTCACAACGTCCTTGCGGATGCCGCGCGTGTTCGGAATCGGGGACTCCGGGCCAACCCAGATGCCCTCGTAAAGACCATGTCCCAGATTCTCCGCGAACTGGCCGAAGAGGTTGCGGTCGATCTTCGCTCCGGTCTTGGATGCGTCGATGGACAAGTGAGCTGTCTGCTGGGCCATCATGGGCACGGTGGAAATCAGCAGAAGAGGAAGGAAGATGCGGTGGATGGAGCGAATACCGGCGAAGTTCATGACGGCTCCCAGGGAGAATTCCGCGGATCGGCGAAGAAGGATTCTCGGTGTTCCGGATGGCCAACCGCCTCCCGGCCCGATGATCAATCCGCGAAAACGTTCTCTGAGATCAAGACTATACAGAACCGATCCGGCGGTGAGCAAGTCAAAATCCATGCTCAATTCGGATGGGATTTGTCGATATATCTTCGCCTACTCCGTAATCGCAATCGAGGCGCCGAATACCCGGTGGAAAAAATGCGGCTATTCAAGGAGAGCCTCCGTCCCTTAACATGAGGCTGGCTGTAGAGATTGTTGGAAGCGGATCGGTAAACGATTCCCGGCAAGCGCTTTCGATTGTTGCTCCGCTGGCCAGCTCCCTGGCTGCGAGCTTTCAAGGCTGGAAATTCAAGATGGAGAGGAATTCGATGAAGAAAATTGGAATCGCAGTACTTTTGCTGTCGAGCTGCTGCTGGGCGCAGAACACGGAGAGCTTCGTGCCCGCATCCACCAATGTGTGGGGCGCGGAGTATCCCCGCGTCGACGCGAGCGGCCGGGCGGAATTCCGGCTGAAGGCGCCGGACGCAACAACGGTGAAGCTCAACTTTTGGAGCAACCCCAAGATGGACATGGTGAAGCAGCCGGATGGATTCTGGACGGCCACCACTCCAGCCCTGGTCCCCGGATTCCACTACTACACGCTCATCATCGACGGCGTGGAAGTGAGCGACCCCGGCAGCCATAGCTTCTTTGGCGGCGGCAAGGACGCGAGCGGAATCGAGATCCCTGAGCCGGGATCAACCTACTATCTGCCGCAGGATGTTCCCCATGGCGCGGTCCGCGAGATCTGGTATTTCTCGAAGGTCACCGGCAGTTGGCGGCATGCACTTGTCTATCTGCCGCCGAATTACGATGCGCAGACCAAGGAGCGTTATCCAGTTCTCTATTTGCAGCATGGCGGCGGCGAGGACGAAACAGGCTGGATCAAGCAGGGCCATGCGAACTTCATCCTCGACAATCTGATCGCGAGCAAAAGCTCGAAGCCGATAATCATCGTGATGGCCTATGGCTATGCGAGGCGCGCCGGCTACGTCGAACCCGATCTGACTGGGAAGCCCTTCGGCTCACCCGAGATGATGAAGGCGATGCAGGAGATGTCGCAGACATTTGAAGACGATCTGACGCAGGCGCTGATTCCCTTCATCGATTCGACCTTCAGGACCGTCGCGGATCGCGATCATCGCGCCATGGCCGGCCTTTCGATGGGCGGCATGCAGACCTTCCAGGTCACCTTCGACCATCTGGAGCTGTTCTCCTACATCGGAGGATTCAGTGGGGCGGGCGGGATGTCGATGATGCGCGGCGATCAGAAGTTCGACACGAAGACGGCCTTTAACGGGGCGCTCGCCGATCCAGCGGCCTTCGCCAAGCGTGTGCATCTGCTATGGATTGGCGTGGGCACCGAGGAGCCGGCGATGATGCATGCCGGCATCGTCAAGCTGCATAATGCGCTGGATGAGGCGAAGGTCACGCACATCTTCTATGAATCGCCGGGCACCGCGCATGAGTGGCAGACCTGGCGTCGCGATCTGAAGGACTTCGCGCCCATGCTCTTCCAGTAAAGCTCCTCTGAGCGCCAAGGACTATGATGATTTGTGGAAAATCCAAGGCCGATTTTCCATGAAGCGTGACCTTTTATCTGAATCCAGGAAGAAACAAGCGTGGACCGGGAGGTCCACGCTACAGCCGGCCGGGAGGCCGGCGCTACAGTTTCATCTCCCGCGGGTCTGTAACGCCGGTGGGGGACTGAAACAGGCCAATTTGGTCTTATAGGAGAGACGTGCGAAATACTGACTTGCGAATTCCAGTTGCGATGATTGTCCTCTTGTGCGCGGGCAGTTTGTACTCCCAAAGCATTGACAATCCAGCATATATGAACCCCGCGCTCTCCACGGAACAACGCGCTGCTGATCTTGTTCACCGCATGACTGTGGAAGAGAAGGTCTCACAACTGGTGAATCAGTCGCGTGCGGTGCCGCGCTTGAAAGTGCCTGATTACGACTGGTGGAGCGAGGCCCTGCATGGCGTGCAAAGGCCCGGAGTCACCGAGTTTCCCGAGCCGATCGGCCTGGCCGCCACCTTCGATCCGGATTCAGTTCACCGCATGGGCACGGCGATCGGGATCGAAGGAAGAATCAAGCATGCCCAGGCCATGCACGACGGGCATAGCAATGTTTTCGAAGGACTTGATTTTTGGGCGCCGAACCTCAACCTCGTTCGCGATCCTCGCTGGGGACGCGGTCAGGAGTCTTACGGCGAAGACCCCTTCCTGTTGGCGCGCATGGGCGTCGCCTTCGTTACCGGAATGCAGGGAGATGATCCGAAGTACTATCGCGTGATTTCAACGCCGAAACACTACGCTGTGCACAGCGGACCCGAGCCGACGCGCCATACGGCGGACGTGAAGGTGAGCAAGCATGACGAATTGGACACCTACCTGCCGGCATTCCGCGCGGCTGTAACCGAAGGCAAAGCCGGCTCTGTGATGTGCGCCTACAACAGCATCAACGGGCAGCCCGCCTGCGCAAACGAGTTTCTGCTACAGGACCAGTTGCGCGGCAAGTGGAACTTCCAGGGATACGTGGTCTCCGATTGCGATGCCGTCGTCAACATCTTCCGCGATCATCACTATACGAAGACGCAGCCCGAGGCTTCCGCATTGGCTATTCAGCGCGGCCTGGACAACGAGTGCATCGATTTCGCAAAGGTCAATGACGACCACGATTACAAAGCGTACTACGATGCCTACAAGCAAGGCCTTTTGAAGGAGAGCGAAATAGATACGGCGCTGGTCCGGCTCTTCACCGCGCGGATGAAGCTGGGCATGTTCGATCCGCCGGAGATGGTTCCCTATTCGAGGATCGATGAGAAGAAACTTGACAGCGCCGAGCATCGCTCGCTGGCGCGCGCTCTAGCCAACGAGTCCATGGTGCTGCTCAAGAATGACGGCACTCTTCCGCTGAAGCAGGGCGCAATCAAGATCGCGGTCGTGGGGCCACTGGCGGACCAGACGAAGTATCTGCTCGGCAACTACAACGGCTCTCCGTCGCACACGGTATCGGTGCTGGAAGGGCTCAAGACGGAGTTCCCTCAAGCGCAGATCACCTTTGTGCCTGGATCGCAGTTTCTACGCACCGATGGAGATATCGTTCCGGAGTCTGTACTAACCACGCCTGAGGGAAAACCGGGACTGACAGTCACGTTCTCCACTGGAGGCAGTTTCCGGGACAAGGGCACCGTGCTGGCGACGAAACAGGTGAGCACCGTCGATTTAAAGACGGAGGGCGTTCCTCAGGAGGCCGCGGGCAAGTTTCCGCTTACCGTCACATGGGAGGGCTTTGTTACCGCTCCCGAAACCGGCGAGTACAGTATCGGTGTGCGTGCGAAGGGGAATTCCGTGATGGTCATGGCCGATGGCAAACCACTTGCAATGGAGTACCTCGACAGCGAACACGCGCAGGCAAAAGCCGGCCACACTCACCTGGAGCAAGGCAAAAAAGCGGCCGTAAGAGTCCGGTATGAGCTGAACGAGAAGGCGCCTGTCGAGGCGCAGATGTTCTGGGCAAAGTACGATCCCAAGCCGAGTCCGGAAGCGATTTCCGCGGCGAAGAACGCGGATGTTGTCCTTGCGGTCCTCGGCATTACCAGCGATCTCGAAGGGGAGCAGATGCCGGTCAGCGAGGAGGGATTCAAGGGCGGCGACCGCACCAGCATTGATCTTCCGAAACCCGAAGAGGAATTGCTCGAAGCTGTGACGGCGGCGGGAAAGCCCGTGGTCCTGGTGCTGGCGAACGGAAGCGCGCTCGCCGTGAACTGGGCCAATGCGCATGTGAACGCAATTCTTGATTCGTGGTACGCGGGCGAAGAGGGCGGCGCGGCCATTGCGGAGACGCTATCGGGGAAGAATAATCCCGCGGGCCGGTTGCCGGTGACGTTCTACACCGGGATCGATCAGTTGCCGCAGTTCGAAGATTATTCGATGCAGAACCGCACCTATCGCTACTTCAAGGGCAAGCCTCTGTATCCGTTTGGCTATGGCTTGAGCTACACAACTTTCTCGTACACCGATTTGACGCTTCCGAAGGCTGCGATCAGCGCAGGGGCGCCGCTTACGGCAGAAGTGACAATTACGAATACCGGAAAGCAAGCAGGCGATGAGGTTGCACAACTTTACCTCAGCTTCCCGAGTGTGCCTGGAGCTGCGCTGCGCGCCCTGCGCGGCTTCAAGCGCGTGCACCTGAACCAAGGTGAATCGCGGAAGGTGCGCTTCGAGCTGAAGGATCGCGATCTGAGCATGGTAAGCGAAGCGGGCGAGCCGATCATTGCGGAAGGCGCTTACTCGGTGTCGATTGGCGGAGGCCAGCCGGATACAGGAGCGCCGGCGGTGACGGGAACCTTCCAGGTAATGGGGACGAAGACGCTGCCTGAGTAGATTGGTTAAGGATCGATTGACCTTGATCGTACATGTCAGTCCCTGCGGCGTTGAGGGTAAGATGTCCGTGTCGCGGGGACGATTGTCACATGTTTCCGATGCATCACAAAGAGCGGTTGTTGAGTAGAAGGGATTCATCGTCATGATTTTCAAGTTGATTCGTCCTCTTGTTGCTGCAGCCAGTATCCTGCTTGCGCTGAGTTGCAGCGCTTTGGCCCAGAACACGCCGGGCATGTCGCCGATACCACCGCAGGTGCTCAAGACGCAGCCCTTCGTCAGCCCCATCTTCGGCGACAACATGGTCTTGCAGCGCGGCAAAGCCAATACCATCTGGGGATGGTCAGAACCGGGCGACCACATTCAAGTACAGATTGGCGAGCAAGCCGCATCTGCCATCGCGGGCGCCGACCGCCGCTGGCAGGTTACGATTCAGCCTCCTCCCGCTGGCGGCCCCTTCACCATCAAGATCACCGGCCATGAGACCGTGGAACTGCACAACGTCCTGGTCGGCGATGTGTGGCTGTGCGGCGGCCAGTCGAATATGGGCCTGCCGCTCCAGTTTGCGCGCAACGGGGCGGAAGATGTGAAGACGGCCAACTACCCGGAGATTCGGTTTTTCTCCGTGGAGGGACATCCTGCCTACCTGCATAGCGACGTGATCGCAGGAAGCTGGAAGGCTGTCTCTCCGGAGACCGCGGGCAGGCTCTCGGCGGTCGGGTTTTACTTCGCTCGCAAAGTCCAGAACGAGATTCATGTTCCCATCGGCATGGTCGTGGATGCGCTGGGCGGAACGCCCGCCGAGTCGTGGACGAGCGCCGAGGCTCTTCGCCCCCTTCATGATTTCGATATTCCGTTGGCGGAGCTGCAGAGGCTGGCTTCCGAGGGCGCGCCCGAATACGGCAACTACGTGATGCATTGGTATGACCGGTACGACATCGGACTCAAGGGTAACTGGGCCGCTCCCGATCTGGACGACTCAAGCTGGACGCCCGTTGACATTCCCGGCGGCTTCAAAGAACTTGGCGTGCCCGAGACGCCGGCATTGGCCTGGTTCCGCAGGGAAATTGTCCTGCCGGACAAGCTGCCCGCGGGGATGCCCCTGCTCTTCCTCGGCTCCATCGAGCGGATGGATACGGTGTACATCAACGGCAGGTCCGTCGGCGCCAGCGCATGGGTGGAGAACCCGCGCGTCTATCCCCTCTTTGGCGCGGTGCTCAAGCCCGGAAAGAACGTCATCGTGATTCGCGTGCTGAAGACCAAGCCGGACGGCGGATTCCTTGGCAAGCCGGAGGAGTTGCACCTGACGCTGGGAGACAAGACAAGTATTCCACTGGCCGGCAAGTGGAAGGGCAAGCTCAGCCTGGATGCACGCCCGCCGCAGCCCTTGCCCATCGCCTACGAGAACTGGCCGGTCATGCCCGCCGTTCTTTATGAGGGGATGCTGAAGCCCATCGCGCCGCTTGCGATCACCGGCGCGCTCTGGTACCAGGGCGAGCAGAACTCGCCACGCGGCTTTCAGTACCGGAGAATTCTTCCGGCGATGATCGCCGACTGGCGAAAGCTCTTTGCACAGGGAGATTTTCCCTTCTACATCGTCAGCCTTCCTGCCTTCAAGCCGCGCAGCGCGACGCCAGTTGACGGAGATGAGTGGACCGAGACGCGCGAGTCGCAGGCGCTCACGGCGGCCAGCGTGCCCAACTCCTGCCTGGCCGTCACCATCGACACGGGCGACGCGGACAACATTCACGCGAAGGACAAGCAGCCCGTGGGTGAGCGCTTGGCCCTGTGCGCGCTGGCAAACCAATATCGCAAGAAGGTCGTTGCTTCGGGTCCGACTCTGAAATCGGTCGACCGGCATTCCGGCTCAATCCGACTGCACTTCGCGCACACGGACGGCGGCCTGGTGGTGAAGGGAACGAAGCTGGAAGAGTTCGCCATCGCCGGAGAGGACCGGAAGTGGGTTTGGGCCGATGCACAAATCAAGGGCAAAACAATTATTGTCTCCTCTCCCTCGGTGCCCAACCCCAAAGAGGTTCGCTATGCATGGCAATCAAATCCGGCGGCGACACTGTTCAACGGAGCCGGGCTGCCGGCCGGTCCCTTCCGGACCGATACATGGCCCGGAATGACCGACAGCCAGAGACCTTACTGAATGCGTGGCTAAGATGAGAGAGAACCGATTCGTAATACTGGGCGCGCTTGCGGGCATCACCATCCTGTTCGCGCACTCCGATCTGCTGGGGCAGGCGGCTGTTCAAAGCTCACGCGATGTGCTCTGGTACCGGACTCCCGCTCCCATCTGGGATCATGCTCTTCCTGTAGGAAACGGCCGCCTGGGCGCGATGGTCTTTGGCGGAGCAAACTCCGGCAAGAATAATGGAGACGAGCAGTTTTCCCGTCAGAACGCTCCGCTGCTGGATGGATCGCGGACCTCGGGCGCGGATGAACACCTGCAACTGAACGAAACCTCTTTGTGGCAGGGCAGCCGTGCGAACCGCCTGAATCCGCGGGCTCACGAAGCTGTTCCGGAGATTCGCAAGCTGCTGCTCGAGTCGCAAGGACTCGACGGCGTCAAGATCTCTGCCGCTGAAAAGCTCGTTCAGGACGACATGATCGGCATCCCTCCGGGAATGCCCAGCTACAGCACATTGGGCGACCTCTATCTGCGCGGCGCGAACAATGGAATCATCAGCGAGTACCGCCGCCAGCTTGACCTTGATTCCGGCGTCGCGCGAATCACCTACTCGGTGAATGGCGTGCGCTATACGCGCGAGGTCTTTGCATCCGTGCCCGACGAAGTGATTGTCGTGCGCCTCAGCGCCGATAAGAAGGGCGCGATCAGTTACCGGCTCAGCATGGACCGGCCCGCGGACTTCAGTGTCCGC
>PMTP01000120.1 GCA_003167305.1 Acidobacteriaceae bacterium | reverse complement strand
CTCTGGCCATTGAAGATGAAGACACCGGTGAGCTTGCCGGGCAGCGTGATGGTCGCGTTCACTCCCGCGCCCTGGCGTTGGTACGCGACCTCGATCAACCCCTCGGGATGCGGGAAGGCGGTTTTGAGCGCGGGCAGCGAGCCCATATGGGGCGCAATGCGGACGGTGGCAAAGCCGGGAGTGGCCGGCTCAATGCCGGCGACCAGCGTGAGCAGGTCGTAGATGGGATGAGCGCTCCATGCATGGGAGTCGGAGCGGGTGTTGCCGGGAACCTCGGGCCAGGTGCTGAAGTGGAGCGGGAGCAACTTGCGCCAAGGGTCGATGGAGCGCAGGAACTCGTCGGCCAGACCGGCATGATCCAGCGCGCGCGAGAGATAAAAGCGGAAGTAGTAAGAGGCGCTCAAGGTTCCGTCGGGGGTGGTTCCGGGGTCGATCGTCAGAAGCCGATGCAGAACCTCCTGCTGGCGCTCCTTGGGGACCACATCGTAAAGGACGGCGAGAATGTTGGCCTGCTGACTGAAGTTCTTCTGGGAGGGATTGTCGGCGAGAAGGCCGCGGCTGGGCGACCAGCACTTGTCAAAGAGGCCGGAGCGGACGTGCGCGGCGCGGGCCTGGTAGTGTGCGGCCAACAGCGGGTCGCCGAGGCTCTTTTCCAGGTCAGCGGCCTCATTGAGTGCGCCCAGGTATTCGAGCGTGGTCACGCAGGACTCGCCTTGGGCGTCGTAGGTGGGAATCTCTTGGTGTTCTGAGACCCAGTCGATGAAGCTCCACCAGGGCAATTTCTGGAGCAGGCCGTCCGGCTGTTCGTGCATGGCAAACCAGGCGAGGACTGCGCGCGTGCCTGGAAGCGAGGCGCGGACAGGCTCCGGGTCGGGCCGGTACACCCAATAGTCGTGGACCATGCCGATCCAGAGCAGAGAGAAGGTGGGGATGATCTGGGGCAGGGAGCTGGGATAGCGGCTCATCGTGATGCCGTCCGAGGTGCGCGACTGGTCGAAGGCGGCAATCGCCTGCCGCGCCAAGCGGTCGTCTCCGGCTACCGCATATGAGATGAGCGCCTGGATGCGGGTGTCGCCCACGTACTGGAACTGCTCGTAGTAGGGCGTATCCATGTAAGTTTCATGGGCGTCGAGCCGCGCGGTGCGCCAACTGATCTCCCAGATTTTTTCGAGGTCCGCGTCGTTGGAGTGGAACGTCGCGCGCTCCTGAAAAGGGTATGCGGTGAAGGAGGCTGTGAGCGATTCGAGTGTGAGCGGCTCGCCGGCGGTCTCGACGTCGATGTCGAGATAGCGCCAGGTGCGCCACCAGAGCGGCTCAAAGCTGCGATGCGCGCCGCCATCGGGTAGGAACATATCCGAAATGCCGAGGGCGCTACGGGGATGCGGAATGCCATTTTCGCTGTTATAGTCGAGCGAATCACGGTCACCCTTGTGCTGATCCTTGTCGTAGAGGGCTTCGGCGTAGGTGAGCCGAATCTTTGCACCCTTACCGCCGGAGACGGTCAATCGGGGAAAGGCCGTGGTCAGGGTTTTGCGATCAAGAAGAATGTGGACGTGGACTCCCGGAGGCAATCCCGCCGACTCGCCGGGAAAATGGGCTAAACTCGGCTGTTCCGTGGCAATCGAATCGAGCCCGACAATATCGCCCGGATTAGTTTGCGCAAACTCCATCGCCGGCAGCGCATCAGGAACCAGGTTCCATGCATTGTCGCCGGTATCATCGGCGGAGTGAGCCTTGTTGGATGTTGGATAGATGCTCTCGCGGATCGGCGAAGCGGCAGCCATCCAGGAAGAACCAGCAGCCGAAGGCGAATTCCACTCCCAGTCGTAGCGCGCGCCGTCGATCTCTTCGCCCCAACCGGCGGCCATGTACTCCCAGAAGCCGTTGGCGACGCGCGGCAGTGGACGATGGCCTTGCTCGACCTCGACCAGCCAGCCCTCGGGCGTGCTGATCGAGTTTGCTCCGCAAGCCTCGCTCTCCAGCAGAAAAGCCGTGCGGTCGCTGATCTGTGCCAGCGGCGCATAGACGCCGAAGTTCCACACCGTTGCCGTGATGAGGTTCTGGCCGGGTTGGAGCAACGGAGCCAGATCGAAGCGCTGATAGCGCCAATGGGCCAGGTCGCCGCGGGCCGGGCCGTCGCCCACCCGATGACCGTTGACGTAGAGAATGAAGCGGTTGTCGGCGCTGACACGCACCGGATAGCTGGCGAGCACGGCAACCAGGTCAAGCGAGCGGCGGAAGTGGAGCACCAGCGGCTCCCGCAGCGGGGCTGTGGGATGTGTGATCCACGAGGCCTGCCACTCGCGATGGGGCGGGTCGGGCTGCGCTTGAGTCTGGGCGTTGTTTTGCGCGGGAAGGGCAAGGGAGACGAGTGCGAGGGCGAAGAAAGTCAGAATGGATCGCATGAGCTGAGGCCTTCGGATTTCAGCTTTCTATGTTAACGAAATTTGGAATCCCATGCGCATCTGTTTTCCATTGGACCGGCGAAACCGGCATTTTCCCCCTTTGGGGTTGTTATTTTTCCTGCGCTATGCGCTTCATTTTGCAGTGTTGTAACCTTCTATTCATCTTGGCCCGGTAGGCTGAGGATGGTGATAGCCCAAGTGCCCGAGATTCGCTTCAATCAATCTCAGCTTCTGACCGAGCCCGGTCTCCCCGGCGACCAGCCCTCGGAGCAGCCTGCTCAGCAGGAGGCTTCGGCGATTCGTTCCTTCCTGCTGGCGCGCGGCAACTCGGCGTTGGCCGACCGCGGCTTCCACTGGCTCATGGTGCTGTGCGCGTTGAGCATCTTCGGCATCGTGGTGCTGATCGCCACCGAGCTGGTGGTCCGCTCGCGCATCGCCTGGGGCGCCTTCGGCTTGGACTTTTTTTACAAGGCCTTCATCGACACTTACACCGGCAAGCCTATCTACTGGGATCCGGTCAACGGCCATTTCAGCGCCCTGCCGTTCCTTTACGGCACGCTGGTCTCGTCGTTTCTCGCGCTGCTGCTGGCGGTTCCACTGGCCATCGGCGTAGCCGTCTTCCTTACCGAGATGTGTCCCGGCTTCCTGCGCGCGCCGCTGGCCTTCCTCACCGAGTTGCTGGCGGCCATCCCCAGCGTGATTTACGGCCTCTGGGCGGTCTTCGTGCTGGTGCCGCTACTAAGGGAATACGTGAATCCCGTGCTCATCAAGGGACTGGCCTGGACGGGCTTCTTTGCCGACGACAATCCCACCGGCCTGGGCTTTCTCACGGCGGGCGTGATTCTGGCCATCATGATTCTGCCCATCATCTCCTCGCTGACCCGCGAGGTGATGACTGCGGTGCCACACTCGCAGCGCGAGGCGGTGCTGGCTTTGGGTGCTACGCGCTGGGAGATGATCCGCATGGGCGTGCTGAGGAATGCGCGCATCGGCATCGTCGGCGCGGTGATTCTGGGTCTGGGGCGCGCGCTGGGCGAGACCATGGCCGTGGCCATGGTGATCGGCAACAGCCCGGAGATTCAGCGTTCGCTGCTGGCCAACGGCAGCACCATGTCTGCGGTGATCGCCAACGAGTTTGCCGAGGCCTCCAGCGATCTGCATCTGAGCGCGCTGATGGAACTGGGGCTGGCGCTGTTTATTGTCACCATTATCGTGAACGCCTTTGCCAGAATGCTGGTCTGGATGGTCACGCGCGGCACGCCGTCGTCGGTGCATTAAAAGTAGGGAATAGGGAATAGCCGGGGAGATGGGAATCTGAGAGACGAACACCAGTTGCGGGCAAAGTTACGGACGCTGGCGGATGGCGCGGCCACCGGCCTCGCGGTGCTCGCGACTGTCCTGGTCGTTGCGCCGCTGGTGGCGATCTTTGTCTATCTCGTCTATAAAGGCGCAGTATCGTTGAATTGGGCCTTCTTTACGCACAATCCTGTTCCGGTGGGAGAAACAGGCGGCGGCATGGCCAACGCCATCGTCGGCTCGGCGATTCTGCTCGGAGTCGGCAGCCTAATCGGCATCCCCATCGGCATCGCCGGCGGCATCTTTCTGGCCGAGTTCGGGCGTGGCACCAAGCTGGCCAACGCGATTCGTTTCACCGCGGATGTGCTCAACGGTGTTCCCTCCATCGTGATGGGCATCGCCGTCTATTCGCTGGTGGTGGTTCCGCAGGGTCACTTTTCGGCATTCTCCGGCGGGGTGGCGCTGGGTATCATGATGATTCCCACGGTCTGCCGCACCACCGAAGAGATGCTTTTAATGGTGCCCCATGCAGTGCGCGAGGCGGCGCTGGCCCTGGGAGTGCCAAACTGGAGGTCGGTGCTGTCGATTACCGTGCGAACAGCCTCGGCGGGCATCATCACCGGCTGCATGCTGGCCTTTGCGCGCGTTGCCGGCGAGACGGCGCCGTTGATCTTCACGGCCTTCGGCAATGTGGGATGGAGCGAGAAGCTCAGCGAACCCATCGCCGCCCTGCCGTTGCAGATTTACGTNNCGCTACGTGACCAGCCGCGGCGTTTTGAAAGGGGCAAGCTAAGTGGGCGTCAGCATTGAAGTCGCTAACCTGAACGCGTGGTACGGGACCAACCACACGCTACAGGACATTGATCTGAATATCCCGGCCAACCACGCCACCGCGCTGATTGGCCCTTCGGGCTGCGGCAAAAGCACCTTTGTCCGCTGCCTCAATCGTATGCACGAGACCAACCCCATCGCCCGCGTCACCGGCACCGTGCTGATCGGCGGGCTGGACATTTATGCCGACGCCAAGCCGGTCGAGATTCGCCGCCGCGTGGGCATGGTCTTCCAGCGGCCCAACCCCTTTCCGACCATGTCCATCTATGACAACGTAGCCGCCGGCCTCAAGCTGAACGGCTACAGTAACCATCATGTGCTAGATGAGATTGTCGAGAAGTCGCTCAAAAATTCCGCGCTGTGGGAAGAGGTCAAGGATGACCTCAAGAAGAAATCCGGCGCCAGCCTCAGCGGCGGCCAGCAGCAGCGCTTATGCATTGCGCGCGCGCTGGCTGTGGACCCCGAGGTGCTGCTGATGGACGAGCCGGCCTCGGCGCTCGATCCCGTCTCCACTTCCAAGATCGAAGACCTTATCTTCCAGTTGAAATCGCAGTACACTATTGTGATTGTGACTCACAATATGCAACAGGCCGCCCGCGTCGCCGAGAAGACGGGCTTCTTTTTGAATGGTAGGATGGTGGAGTTCGATTCGACCCACAAAATCTTTACCAACCCCAGCGACAAACGCACAGAGGACTACATCACAGGCAGGTTCGGATGACGCGCATACGTTTTCAACAGAGTTTGGAGGAACTGAAGGAACAACTGCTGGTGATGGCCGGATTGGCCGAGCAGTCTATCCAGAGAGCCATTGAGGCCTACCGTGTGCGCGACCTTTCCATTTGCGATCTGGTCAACCGTTCGGAGTTGGCCATCAACCGCCTGGAGCGCGAGATCGACCAGGCCGCGCTCGATCTGCTGGCGATGGAACAGCCAATGGCCATCGACCTGCGCTTCATCCTCAGTGTGATCAAGATCAACGCGGATTTGGAACGTGTCGGCGATGCGGCCAAGAGCATCAGCGACCGGGTGCGCAGCATGGAGCAGATGCCCCAGGCCGATCTTCCGGTGGACATTCCACGCATGGCCGAGCTGGCCACTGAGATGGTGCGCAAGAGCCTGCAATCGTTCATCGAGGGCGACGCAGAACTGGCGCGCTCCATCCTCACCATGGACGACGCCGTGGACGCGATGAACCGCGCCGCCTACAAGGCGCTGACCAAAGTGATGGAAGAGCAGAGCCACCTGGCTCCGCAGGCTTTGAACGCGCTGATGATCTCGCGCGCTCTGGAGCGCGTAGCCGACCACGCGACGAACATTGCCGAGGACGTAATCTTCTGGGTGCAAGGCGCCGACGTGCGCCACCACAAGAGCCTCAAAACCGCGCCTGATCCGCACACGATGGAGTGACGTGAAACGAACTCGCTCGCTTAAGAAACCCTCCATTTGCCGATAATTGTTCTGGACAACTTCTTACTGAATGGACCTTAGGTAAGCGATGAGCTGCCAGCGTTGGGCCACGGGCAGACTTGACCAGGAGGGCATACCCCGGCCCAGATCGCCTTGGCGAAGAAACCACTCGATATCACCGTCGCTTGCCGATCGAATCCGTTGGCTGCGCAGGGCAGGCCGTCTGTGCCCGTCGCCCTGGGCATTGGCCTTGTGGCACTGCTGGCAATGTTCGCGGTAGACCAGCGCCCCCGCCATCGGTGCCTCCGCATTGCCGGCCAGAGGATTGGTTCGAGCGTGATCCCTGGCTGGAACGCGTTCCCAGCGGGAGCTGGAAGCTGCGGCAACGGCCATTGCTGCGCTCACCGCAATCAAAAGTATCGCAGCAGTTCCTCGCATAGTTCGAATCCTGTTTCGCATCATTGCCCACCCCCTTGTGAAGCGTGGAACCAGCCGCCCACTTGCTCGAATTCATAGGCCAGGCCCACACGGTAGACTCGCGCAAGGCTTGGGGTGGTGAGCCCGAAGCCCGTCGAGAAGCTGAAGCGCACGCCTTTGGGAAACTGCCAGCCGATGAGCGGGGCGATGTAGTGCGAGGTGTCTCGCGTGGTCAGGGCAAAGGTGTTGCCGAGGCCGCCGTAACCCTCGGCGCCGGCGACCCACTTCTCGGCGCAAAAGACACATTCCCGGCCGCTGGCCGCGCTGTGCAGCGGGCGCGCAGCCCCCACCGCGTAGCCGAACTCCCATGGAGCGTGGCTGAGGTCTTTCTCGGAGATGAAATTCTCGCTGATGTTCCAGTCTTTGAGGTTGGAGGAGAGAATCAGCTTGAGTTCCGCCTCGTGCTGATGGTCGCGGCGCAAAACGCCATTGGATACTGCCAGGTCCGTCTGGCCGTCGTGACCGACCACTTCAAGGATCGTCTTATCGGCGCTGGAGGTGTTTTCATACTCGATGTAGAGCACGGGGTTGATGGCGTGCTCCCGCATCAAGGGGCGCAGACGATTCTCCATCCGGAAACCAGTGAAAACTGTTGAGTCGCCGCCCGTGGCCTGGCCGTCAAGGTATAGCTCGCTGGTCCACCAGGCGCGCAGACCGTACTCCAACTCAAGCGCTGTAGCTCCAAAGCGATTGCCGCGGTACGGCTGCGCCAGGGCAGTTTTCGTCTCGATCTCCAGGTTGCCGGGCTCCTCTAGGTCGTGGGTGTAGGTCACAAAGTAGGGCTTCTCCTGGCTCCTTGCGAGAGCGCAAATCAAAATTGGAAGCAGGAGAGCTGGCCAGCATCCGGGTCTGAGAACTTTCATGAGCGATTTTGAAAGCAAGATTGAATCCTCCGTTAATATACGACTTAAAGGGTCGTAGTTTTATATAAGACTAAAACAGTCCGATATTATTTGCAAGCCGTAGTCTTCCCGCATCAGTATAGGCTGCGGAAAAACGCATTCAGGGTTGCAAGAAGTGTCAGGGCATGACTTCAGTCGTGCCGTAAAACAACAAAATAAACGTTGGGCTTTAGCCCCTGCGGGTTTCTTTTCGTAGGATTCGCTTGAAAACAGCCTTTTTCCGTAACCTGCGTAGTCGTGCAGAAGGTTTACTAGCCGCACCGCGTCAAGATTGACTGTCCGAGCCAAGCGCCGCGCGTCGCCGACTCTACCCTAGTGGCAGGCAGCCTGATCCTGGAACTCGTGCGTTTCCGTCATGGAGACAAACCCTCGCGCGCAGGTCAGAATCTGTTCTTCAAGGGGACCGTTGTCAAATGTGTCTGGTGAGAGGAACGCTGCCTGATTGCGCATCGCCAGGTAGGCTTCACTCAGCTTCTGCATATTGTTGAATTCCGCGGTGAGCAGCGGGAATGCGCTGCGGTCGTCGTCCGTGGATGCGGCGGCGGAGGTGAGAGCCAGATACTTCTCTGCCTGTCTCTGGTGCACCGATACCCAGTCTACGGAGATTGGATTATTATTCAGGACCGCGTTGACGATGGCGATACGCCACTCCCGGATCATGCTCAACTCTTCGATGCCCGCCTGGACAAAAGCTGTTGAGAATCCCGCCTTTGCATGGGGCGCAGCAGCCTGCCCCTCCGCATTCGAGGGAGGAAGCGTGAGAATCGTCTGATTGCCTTTGAAAGAAAGGCTTCCCTGAGTTAAACGCGCAAGCGCCTCAATGTCGATATACGACTTTCCGTTGATCTGAAGGATCGGCGCTTCGCCGCGGTGTCCCGCGATTGTGAATGTGGTAGCCTTTTGTGGCGTCTGCGAGTTGCCATTGACTGTCAGCAAGCCAGGAACTGTCAGCAGGGCCGCAAGACCGGCAAGGATCATTTTCATAGGAACCTCTCCGAACGTCTCCTATGAGTTTTTCATTACATGATTCTGTATGCTGTTCAATCTTGTGCACAATGAGTGCGTGGCCCAACTCTGAAAGCTGGGAATCCACGATCTTTCTATTGCCCGAAGGCCAATACCCCCAGCAGCAGCAGCCAAACAAGGCTCATGGCCTGCCAGTACCATGCGGTGGCGTCCACGGCGATCTGGCGGAAGTCGACGCGCTTGATCCAGCCCAGCGCGCTCAGGCAGAGGATGAGAGCCGCGACGCCGACGAGCAGGTGGGCGGCGTGCAGGCCGGTGAAGAGATAGAAGAAGGAAGTGGCCGGGGTGGAAAACTGGTCGAAGGCAAAGCCCCGCGCCGCAAACTGCCTCCAGGCCATCCATTGTCCGGCGAGAAAGAGCGCGCCCAGCGTGAGCGTTGCCCCCAGCCAGGGCAGGGCGCGATTCAGCGCCGGCCGGCCCATGCCCAGCCACTCCTCCAGCGCGTCGATCTCATGGAAGATATTCCGCCGCGCCAACTCCATGGTGAGGCAACTGAGCAGCAGCACCGCGGTGTTGAGAAAGAGGATGGGCGGCAAAGATACCGGATGCCAGTCGACGATCTGCTCGTGGCTGCGCAGGTCCATGTACGTGTGGCCATGGAAGGCGAAGAAGATGGAGACCAGCACGGCAAAGATCACCATGTCGCTGGCGAGAGCGGAGAAGAGGAAGAAGCGAACGCGCCGCAGAAGCTCGCGCGGGCCGCGGCTCCCGTCGTCCCAGTTGTCGTCGCCGCCGCCTCCGCCGTCGCCGCCGCCGGTGGGCCGCTGCACAACCGGAGGCAGGCCGCCGAGTCCCGGCGCTCGCCGTTGTTTCTTCGCCGGTTTGTGGGTAAAGGTGACGGGCATTCGCAGCCTCTGTGAGCTTGAGATTACTCCCACTTTGCATTAGACGCACGCAGAATTTTTCGGATATTTTTCATCCGGAACAGGCCCTAATTCCCAACTCTGGCCGGAGAGCTTGGCGTGTACCGGTTTTGGCTGGCCAATTCTTCCCATCCCGCAGCTACGATCTCGACGAAGAGCCGGTGCACGCGGCGGTCGCGGGAGAGCTCGGGATGGAAGGTGGCGGCCAGGATGCGGCCCTGGCGAATCAGCGTGGGGAAGCCGTCGCGCCGGGCGAGCACCTCAACGCCCGCCCCGGTGGCGACGATGCGTGGGGCGCGGATGAAGACCATCTCCAGCGGCCCTCCGGCGAGGGCAGTCTCGGCGGTCACGATGGCTGAGTCGATCTGGCGGCCATAAGCGTTGCGTTCGACGATGGCATCGAGCAGTCCAAGGCTGCGCTGCGCTGGGTTGAGAACCTCGCGCGCCAGCAGGATCGCTCCGGCGCAGGTGCCGAAAACGGGCCGGGCGCCGCAGAAAACCTGCAAAGCCTCAAAGAAGTGGTGTTTTTCGAGGAACTTGAGCATGGTGGTGGATTCGCCGCCGGGCAGCACCAGGCCGTCCAGGCCACTTAGCTGGGCGGGTTTGCGCACCTCGACAGGTGTCGCGCCAGCCTCGGTGAGTGCTTGCGCATGGCTGGCGTAATTGCCCTGGATGGCCAGGACGCCGATGCGGGGGCAAGCCAGCGGAACGTCCTTGAGAGAGCAATGTTGTTTCTCTGTATTGGTCAATAGAATGCTCCGCCCTTGGCCAGGGAAAATCGACAGCGCTTTCATCGGGAAACGACGCCGCTCAAGACAATTTTATCCGCTCGCCGCATTCGGTGCGGCAGCCGCCCTCGGCATCTCGATTGGAGTGCCGGGGCTTCCCCCTCCTGCGGGAAATCGCCGGCAGTTTCCTGTTGTCTGGATTGACCGGCAAGCGCCGCCTGCCCTCTCGACCCCGATCCTGGCGATTCCCGGCCAGGCGGGCGGAAGAAGCGCCGTTTTACCCGGATTCGCGCAGCCAATAGCCTTGCCGCTGCCCAGGCATTTACAATGGCGTCTAAGCATCAGCGGGCAATTCGTCGCCGCGCTGGCTTGTCCTGACCCTATGAATCTACGAATCTTTCGCACTCCCGCGGCTTTCCTGTTCTCGACGGTGCTGCTCGCAAGCTACCCTTTGGCGCAAACTACGCATCCCGCTGCGCCTGAGAGTCCATACGGAGGCGCCACGGTCGAGGAGATCATCGCCCGGGTCAACGATCAGATCATCACGCGCTCGGACTACGACCGCGCCTCAAAGGAACTGGACGAAGAAGCGCGCCAGCACGGCGCCACGGAGCAGCAGATCTCCGAGGCCCAAAAGGATCTGCTGCGCAACCAGATCGATCAGCAGCTGTGGCTCTCCAAGGGCAAGGAGCTGGGCATCACCGGCGAGACCGGTTTGATCAAGCGGCTGGATGAGATCCGCAAGCAGTACCACCTGGAATCGCTCGAAGACTTGGAGAAGGCCGCCAAGGAGCAGGGCGTTTCGTTTGAGGATTTCAAGGCCAACATTCGCAATGGCGTCATCACTCAGGAGGTGATGCGCGAGGAGTTGGGCAAGCTGATTCAGTTCACCCCCGGCGAGGCGGAGCGCTACTTTGAGGAGCACAAGCAGGAGTACGTGCAGCCGGAAAACGTCACGCTGGCCGAGATTCTCGTCTCCACCGGCACGCCCGCGCCCTCGGTGACGGGCGGCGTGCAGCCCGACGATCCCGCAAAACTGGCGGCCACCAAGGCAAAAGCCGACGATATCGAAGCAAAACTCCATGCCGGCGGCGACTTTGGGCAACTCGCCCGCACCTTCAGCGACGGATCCACGGCGGCCGAGGGCGGCGATCTGGGGCAGTACAAGCGGGGCGAGTTGGCCAAGGTGTTCGAAGATCAGACCTTCGCGCTGAAGGCGGGGCAATTCACGGAGCCTATCCGCACCAAGCAGGGCTTCGTAATCATGAAGGTGGTGCAGCACATCCCCGGAGGGGTTCCGACGTATAAGGACGTCGAGGCGCAGGTCCAGGAGAACTTCTTCGCGGCGCGCATGGAGCCGGCGATGCGCGGCTATCTGACCACCATGCGCGAGCAGGCTTTCATTGACATCAAGCCGGGCTATACCGATACAGGCGCCAGCGCCAAGCAGACCAAGCCCATCTACAGCGCCTACACGCCGCCCGCGCCCAAGAAGAAGAAGAAGGTGGAGCGCACGCGCTTCCGCGAGAGCACGCGCACCTTCCGCCAGAAAACTTCGCAGGCAGCCGCGGCGCCGGAAGCCGCGGCTCCTGCCGCAACGCCCGCCGCTACGCCAGCCGGGAAGGGTAAGAAGAATAAGAGCGCCGACCTGGCCTCGATGAAGCCCGGTAAGAAGGAAAAGATCCGCTATGGCAAAGCGCCGACCAAAACTCTGCCCAGCGCGCCAGAGAGCGCGACCGAGGATGCGGGCGCAATAGCGCCAACCGTTGCTGCCAGCCCGGAGCCGGTGAATCCGCTGGAGTCCAAGGCCAAGCCGGCGGAGAAGAACCGCTACAGCGCGCGCGCCAAGCAGATCAAGCAGCCCAAGGCTAAGGGACCGAAGTTGGACGCTCTGGCTCCCGCCGCGCCGGACGCCGCCGAGGTTGCCGACCAGCAGACCCAGGCCGGTCCGCTGGGCCTGGCTGGCGATACCTCCAAGAAAAAGAAAAAGGCTGCCACCACCACGGGCGACAAAACCCGCTTGGCCGGCAAGAAGAAGTCCAAGACTCCGGAGCAGAGCACCGGCGACGTGCCGCTGGGCCCCGCCGCGCAAGCCCCGGCGCCCGCGCCTGCCCCGGCGCCGCAGCCGCAGCAGTAACGCTCCGGGTTTCAATCGGCGCGGCTATAGCAAAACCAGGGAAGATGTATCCCGAAGCTATGACACTCAAGTCGACGCGACCAACAGACCGGGGTCCCCGGAGACAGGTCTTCGTCGCTGGGGTGGAGAGAGCGGCGACCTTCAACGATGCTGATCAGGCTATAGTATCCCTGGTTTTGCTCTGGAAGGTTAGGATTCGACTCCCGAACCTGCCAGCCGCGCCGTTTTCAATGCAGAGGAAGACGCAATGCATTCTCTCTGGTTTGGCGAATTCATGGGCACACTGGTGCTGGTGCTGCTGGGCACTGGCGTCAACGCTGGCGTGATCCTGCGCAAGAACTATGCCGAGGACTCCGGCTGGCTAGTGATCACCATCGGATGGGCGCTGGGCGTGCTCTGCGGCGTGCTGGTGGCGCAGGCCTTTGGCAGCCCCGGCGCAAATCTGAATCCTGCCATCACGCTGGCCGTCGCCATCGTCAGCGGAGATTATTCGCAGGTACTCAGCCTGTGGCTGGCGCAGTTGCTGGGTGCCATGGGAGGCGCTGCGCTAATGGCGCTGCACTATGGCCCGCACTGGCGGCTTACGCCCGACCCGGCGGCCAAGCTGGGCGTCTTTTGCACCAACGCGGCGGTGCGCAGCCCAGCCTTCAACCTGCTGAGCGAGGTCTTGGGCACGGCGGTGCTGGTGGTGGTGGCCGCGGCCATCTTCTCGCGTGGAGTCTCGGCAAACGGCCCGGCCGCCGGAATGGGCCCGTGGCTGGTCTCGTGCCTGGTCTGGGGGATTGGCCTCTCGCTGGGCGGCACCACCGGCTACGCCATCAACCCCGCCCGTGACCTGGGCCCGCGGCTGGTTCATTGGCTGCTGCCCATCCCCGGCAAAGGCGGTTCCAACTGGAGCTATGCGCTCATCCCCATCGCCGGTCCGCTGCTGGGCGGCGCGCTCGCCGGGTTCCTGGTGCGCTACGCGCATCTGTAGGAGATCTTGCGCTACAAAGGGAGTTTTTGTTACAGGTTTAGCGAGTGAGCGGTCAGCATACCGTGAACCCCATCCCGACCTTCACCGCAAGTTATCCGTTACCGGCTCGGGATGAATCGTCACGCGATAGACCTCCGGGCACACCAGCTTGAAGCGGTATTCGAGCGCGGTAATCACCTCATGCACGCGCTGCATCGNNCTCATGCACATCCACAATCTCCGGCAACTGCGCGGCCGATGAGCGCATCGCCTCTTCGATGCGGCGATTCTCCTCGACCCTCACCTCGGGCTGCTCAATCGTCGCCGGCTCGCTCTCGATGTGCGTTAAGATTCCGTCGATCTCCGGAACCTCGCGCAGAATCTCTGCCTCCATCGAGCAGACAAAATCATGCGCCTTGAGCAAAGGCAGCGTCTCATCCAATTCCAGGTGCTGCTCGATGCGCAGCCGTCCCTGGTGCGACTGCACGCTCAGCTCATGCACGCTCACATTGTTGCGCGCGGCCACCGCCCGCACGCGGTCGAAGATGCTTTCGGCCTTGGCCTTGCGCGGCTCCGTATGGATCACCACGTCGGCCTCGGGCAGCGTGCGATGCACGGCCTCGGTGGCCGCGCGCACCAGATCCCCGGTGTGCTCGAAGGTGGAGCGGCTGGGCAGCGCCAGCGTCAGGTCGGCAAAGTAGTTGGCGCCCGACCGCCGCACCCGCGCCTGCTCCACGCTGAGCACGCCCGGCACCTGCGCCACGTCGTCGATCAGCCGCCGCCGCGTCTCCACGGGAATCTCATCCAGCAGCACGCTGACCGCCTCGCGGCCCAGTCGCAGCGTCAGCCGCAGAATCATAAGCGAAACCACCACCGCCGCCAGCGGATCAGCATAGAGCAGCCAGCCCACGCCGAAGCGCACGCCCACCCAGCAGGCGCCCAGCCCGCCCAGCACCGCCAGCGACGACCAGATGTCCGAGGCAAAGTGAAAAGCGTCGGTGGCCAGCGCCGACGAGCCGGTCTTTTCCGCCACCGCGCGCAGCCGCCGCGACCGCCAGAAGTCCACGCCAATCGAGGCCAGCACCACCGCGGCCGGCCAGCCCAGGTCTTGCAGTTGCTTGCCGGGGTGCAGAATCCGCTGAATCGCCTCCCAGATGATCCATGCGCTGGAGGCGGCCATCAGTAGAACCTCGCCGAAGGAGGAGAAGTTCTCGAACTTGCCGTGGCCGTAGGTGTGGTCCTCGTCGGCCGGCCGGTCGCTCACCTGCACGGAGAAAAACGTGAGCGCCGATCCCACCATGTCCAGCCCGGAGTGGGCCGCGTCCGACAGCACGCCCAGAGAGCCGGAGAGCAACCCCGCCCCCAGCTTCAGCAGCGTCATCGCCGCCGCCGCCAGCATCGAGTGCAGCGCCACCCGCCGCTTCTCCGCGGAAAACCCGGCCACTCTGGAGGATTCAATACTCATGGTCTTCTCAGGCTATAGCATATTCGGAAAATCGTCCGGGCGTTCAACAAAGCTCCTTAAGTTCAACAAAGCTGGGTGCCCCATCCATTTCGCGTTCTTTGCGAAATGGGTGGGAAACCATGAACTCAATCGGAATACTTAAGAAAGATGAATGAGCCTCATCCATCCCCGCGCCGGGCCGTATACAGCCCAGCAATCCCAAAGGTATACGGCTGCCATGCGCACTGCTCATAGCCGGTAGCTTGCATCAGTGCAAGCATCTCCGGCGGTGCGGGAAAGTTGCCCACCGAAGTTGACAGATAGCTGTACGCCCCATTCCGGCCGCAGATCGCCCGCCCAATCGCCGGCAGCACGCGGCGGAAGTAGACCGCATAAGCCTTGCCGATCAGCCCTCCCGGCTCGCTGAACTCCAGAATCCCCAACTGCCCGCCCGGCCTCAGCACGCGATGAAACTCGCGCAGGCCAGCCTCGTAGTTGGCCAGATTCCTGAACCCAAACGCCGACACAATCAGATCGAGCGACCCGGAGTGCAGCGAAAGATGCAGCGCGTCTGCCTCCAGCGGCACGGCGTACGGCTCGCCCGCCGTCCGCTCACCCACCCCCGGCCCGCCGAACTTCCGCGCCCCTCGGCTCAACATTCCCCGCGCAAAATCCGCAGCGAGAATCGGCCGCGCGCCGTGCGGACGCCGCTTCAAAAGAGCCATCGTCATGTCGCCCGTGCCGCAACAGATGTCCAGCACCGCCGCGTCAGGATCGGCCAGTACTGCGCGAAACCGCCGCGCCGCACGCCACCACCACAGACGGTCCACATTGGCCGAGAGCACATGGTTCAGCAGGTCGTAGCGCGGCGCAATCGCATCGAACATCTCCCGCACAGCCTGCGCCGCGCTGGCTTCGTCGCTTGATCCGGGCGGTTTGGCTCCGGTGGTCTTCATTCGAATCCCCAAATCCCAATCGTTCGTACATTGTTGAACGCGCATCAGGCCACGTCACCCGCTTCGCTTCAGTGAACCGGCATTGAGCACATCGGCCGCGGCTCCTTCAATGCCATCAGCAGGTCCGTGCCGTTTGGATAATGAAAATTCACGAAAAACCAGTGCCCCCCGGCGCCCGAAAACTCCGCAATCAAAACCGGTGTTGCAAGCCGCTTGCCCGACCGCACACCGTAAATCTCGGCCCTGAAGTTACCCCCTTCTTTTGCGATTTTGCCCACTTCATAACTCTCTTCGTCCCCGCTAATCAGAAAAGGATCCATGTCAATGCCGATAATGTCACTACACTTGGCCTGGGCTTCGGAATCCTCTTTCAACAATTGCCGGAGCTCGGAACTAAAAGCCCTGCCCTTGTGCTGGATGGCGAAATCCGAATGAGTCATTCCATCCACTTTCTGCGCCACCGGAACATACCAGCGATAGAACCCCTCCACGAATGCGCGCGGCGATTGGGCAGTCTCCCATGCGCCTTTTGTCTGCGCACAAACAGAATATGTCGCTACAGCGAATACAAACCAGCAGCAAGCCATTGCGGCCGGGATTCTCGACCCTTTCACTTTGCCTCCATGCAAAACGCTAACCCCGCTAATCGCATTAACTCCCCGCCAGCATATACCCCACCGCGGCCTCCAACTCCGCCGGCGTCACGTCCTCCACCACCCCGGCATCCCCAATCCCCACAGGCAGCACAAACCGTCTCACGCCGCCCACGTTCTTCTTGTCGCCGCCCGTAGCCGCCACCACTTTGGCCGTGCGCAGCTTCAACGCCGGCAGCGGTCCATACAAATGCACCAACTTCTCCAGCCGCGAGAATTGCGCCCGCGAAATCGTCCCCCGCTCACGCGCCAGGTAGAGCGCGGCCACCATCCCCCAGCCCACCGCTTCGCCGTGCAGCAGCGTCTTATAGCCCGTCGCCTGTTCCAGCGCATGGCCGACGGTGTGGCCAAAGTTGAGAATCATGCGCAGCCCGCTCTCGCGCTCATCCAGATTCACCACCCCGGCCTTCATGCGAACGGACGCGGCAATCACCTTTTCCAAAGATTTGGGATCGCGCCCCAGCACCTCGCTCGCGTGCTCTTCCATAAACCGCACGAGTGCCCGGTCGCGGATAATCCCCGCCTTCACGCTCTCCATCAACCCGGCGCGCAGCTCGCGGTCGGGCAGCGTGGCCAGCACGCCGATGTCGGCAAAGACAGCCAGCGGATGATGAAACGCGCCCACCAGGTTCTTGCCCTCGGGCAGGTTCACGCCCGTCTTGCCGCCCACCGACGAGTCCACCTGCGCCAGGAATGTCGTCGGGACTTGAATGTAGGGGATGCCGCGCATGAAGATCGAGGCCAGAAAGCCGCCCACGTCGCCCACAATCCCGCCGCCAAAGGCAATCAGCAGGCTGCCGCGATCTCCGCCCGCCTGCGCCATCTGCCGCAGCAGGCCTTCCACGCTCTTGATCGTCTTGTGTTCTTCGCCGGGCGGCAAAAACATCACAATCGGAGCCTCGGCAAAGGAGCCGAGGAAGGCCTGCCCCCACAGCCCCCAGATGGGCGCGGAGGTCAGCACAAAGACCCGTCGCGGCAGCCGGCCCACGACCCGCTCAATGCGCGGCGCGAGCGACTCAATCAGCCCGCTGCCCGCCATCACGTTGTACTTCGCCGAAGGTGTCTCTACTCGTATCGTCTGCACGGTACTTCCATCCTATAGCCTCCGAGGCATGGGCCGGTGCAGTCAGCCGCACAACAATATGATGCCCTATCTGGGTATATATTGGATCATCGCGATGCAGGGTGTCTTTCCGGCGCGCTCGTTGTACACTTGCACTGGCGGGAACCGGCCGCAAGGCCGGTTCCCAGCTCTTTTGATCTATGTCCACTCTCGCCGTTCGACCCGCGCTTCCCCTGGACGAAATCTTTCTTTACGAACTGTATGCGGCGGTTAGCGCGCCGGAGTTCGTCCTGGCGCCGATCTCCGCCACGCAGAAGGAGGAACTCATCCGAATGCAGTTTCGTGGCCAGATGTCCGCGTATACGCAGATGTACCCGAACTCCTGTTACCACATCGTGCTGCTCGACGGTGCGCCGGTGGGACGGCTGTGGTTGGCGCCCGGCGAAGGTGAATTTCATCTGGTGGATATTGCCGTCCATCCCAGGCTGCAAAGAAAGGGGATCGGAACGGTGCTGATCCAGCTGTTGCAACAGGAGGCGGCAAAGGCGCGGTTTCCCATCCGTAGTTGCGTCTTCAAGTTCAATCCGGGATCCCTGCGCTTCCACCAGCGCCTGGGCTTCGCCATTGTGCGCGAGGATGAGATGCACTACTACATTGAGTGGCGAACCGTACCGCTGCTCTAGGCTACGCGCCAATCTTCCGGCTTCCCCATCAGCAAGATTTGCGCGCTAAGCCGCGCCGTCTCAGTCTTTTTGATATTGATGCAAATTTCTCTTGACATCGATGGGGTTTTGTAGAGATACTCGCCAAACCACGGACCCGCAACGGGCCCGCATCTCAATCCCCGGAAAGGAAGGTATGACCATGGCAGAACAATTGATTCAACCCAAGATCGAAGGCACGCTCCACATTCACGTGACGGAGAACATCCAAATCGAAGCATTGACTGAGATTTTCAGAAGTGTCGGGAAGCTGACAGGTCATCCCCTCTGCGGCATTCTGGGAGTCGACGTCCGTCTGAGCGCCGACAAAGCGTAAAAACCGCTTGAACTGCGAAGGATTCGCTTTTGCAATCAATCATCGCTTCTGAAAACTGCACGGAGGGGCCTATGCCCGGCTTCGAAGCAGCCTTCGGTGGCTGGCCCGTGCCTGCGCTGGCCACCACCTATGAGGGGGGCGACCCCGCTCTGCTTGAGCGTCTGGTTCAACTCGTCGATCTCCTTGAGATTGCGCCCGACACCATTGTCGGCTCGGAGCGGGGACAATACATTCTCCGCCCGGAGGTGCTCGACGAGTACGCCAGCGTGTCTTCACGCGTGGGGCTGATCGCGCATGGAATCGGCCTCTCCATCGGCTCATTCGACCAATGGAATCACGATTACCTGCGCCTGCTGGATGAGCTCTTCGCGCGCTTCGATCTCCAGTGGCACAGCGAACACCTGGCCTGCACCGTCGTGGCGGGAGAAAGCCTCGGCACCATGCTTTCCATGCCCCGCACTCAGGAGGCGCTCGATCTGGTCAGCCGCCGCGTCGAACTTCTCCAGAAACTGTATCCGGTCCCATTTCTGCTTGAGCACGTGATCCAGTTACTGCCCGATGCGCCCGCGGAGTTCACCCCGGCCGGCTTCCTCAACGCCATTACGTCCCGCACCGGATGCGGCCTGGTTCTGGATGTGTACAACCTGGAATGCGACGCGCATAACCAGGGCCTGCATATCCCCGCCTTTCTCGACGAGCTGAATCTCGCGGCGGTGGTCGAAATGCATCTTGCCGGAGGCGTTCAGTACGAGGGCTTCCAGCTCGATATCCACTCCAGCATCACCCGCGAGAGCACCGTCACGCTCGCCTGTGAGATCGTCCGGCGCGCTCCCAATCTGCGCGCCGTCACCTTCGAATACCTGAAGGAAGCGGTCGGATTGCTGGGCCATGATGCCATCTGCGGCGAGCTCCAGCGCCTGCGGCAAACGGTCCTCCGTCAGGCGGTGCTCCAATGACCCAGTTGGAACTCCAGCAGCGCGGCGTGTTGAATCTTCTAAAATGCCGCGGTACGCCTCCCGGCGACCCCTGGCTGCGTCTCGTCGAAGGCTCCCGCGAACTGGCCATGCTGCGCAAGATTGCTATCTGGTGGCGTACCTTCCAGATCGAAGCCCAATGCCGCCAAACCTCCCGCCTGCTCAAGCGCCTGGGATCCTTCGAGGCGTTGGTCACGGATTACTTTAACCGCAACGCTACCTCGCCCTTCATTGAGGAACTCAGCCGAAGCTTTCTCCGTTCGCTTGAGAAGCACAATGATCCCGTGGTCCGGGCCGTCTCGCAACTGGAGTACGCGGCTCTGAACGCCCAGGCCCGCCTCCCGGAGGCCTCCGAGATTCTCTGGGACCGCCATCCGGATCTAGTCTGCCGAGCCATCGAGAGCGGCGCAGAACTTCCCCCTGCGGAGCCGGACTGCCTCTATCGACTCAGAATTAGCGGAAGCCAACCCTTCACGCTAACCTGCACCCGCGAATCCACCTTCGAAGTAAGCTGATGAGCCTCCGACAACCCCTAAGTCTCACCCCAGCCAAAACAACGGAATGAGGCCAAGCACTGCCAGAGCCAGCAGCATCACCAGCGCCTGTATGCCGGTCTTGCGGTCGGCCAGGCTAAAGGCGTAGCATCCTTTCGCAATGTTATTGCTGGCGGCGGCGATGGCCACCGCGGCGGCCGCGACCTTCAGAGGCGTCAGCGTGCCCGCCGCCTGCGTCAGGCCCATGATAAACGGGTCCACGTCGCTGACTCCCATCAGCACGGCCAGAGTATTCACTCCCGTTCTTCCCATATAAGTTACGGCTAACTGGGTAATGACCAGCATTGCCAGAAAAAGTCCGGCAAAAAGAAAGGCTGTCAGTAACTCCAGAGGATTTGTTGGATCGGACTCCCGTTGTACTTCCTGCGTGTTCTTATCCGCCCGAAGCGACCAAAGCCAGCCGGCGCCGACCGCCAGGCCAGCCAGGACAAGAAAGGGAATGTAAAGCATGAGCATGAGTTGCCGGTTGAAGAGCGCAAGAAGAATCACCAGCCGCAGGTACATCATTCCGCAGGCGATCAGGATGCCGCCAGCGAAGAGGTGCGGACGCAGTTCGCGCTTTGCCCGGCGCGACAGCACGACGGTGGTGACCGTGGAGGAGTAAGCGCCGCCCAGCAGCGCCGCTAGCACGATTCCGCCCTGTCCCTTGGTCATCTTCTGCAAGACATAACTCAGGTAGGAGATGGTGCTGATCGCCACCACCACCAGCCAGGTCTTGAAAGGGTTGATGTGAAATTGGCCGAATTCCTGATTGGGCAGGATGGGCAGAATGACTCCGGTCAAAAAGAGAAACTTGGTGAAGGTGAGAATCTCGTTGGGAGCGATGCGCACGGCGAGCTTTTCAAGAGCGGCCTTCAGATCGAGCAGCAGCAAGCTGGCGACGCCCAGCGTGGTAGCAATCCATAAATGCCCGTAACAGGCGAGCGCGCCCACCAGGAAAGTTGCCAGGCCGGAGATCTCGGAGGTAACTCCGGCGGCCTGGACCGTGGAAATCTTGTGCCAGTAGGACACAAGCAGAAATCCGGAGACGACCAGGAATCCAATGGACAGCGGCAGCATTTGCGGGCCTGAAATCAGAGCGGCGGAATAGCCGATCAGGCCAATCAGCGGGAAGGTGCGCACTCCTCCGAAAGAGTAAGTGCCTCCTGACCCCTTGCGCTCCTCCCGCTCCAGGCCTATCAGGAACGACAGGAAGAGGACCAGAACAATTTGCACGACTTCTGGCGGTAGCTGCTTGTACATCTCCATTCGCGTCGAGCCTCAGAAAGCCATCTGCTAGTCAGCTTACACTGTGTCACGGTTACAGGGCGATTAGGGCCTGTTCACACTATCCTGGTGGGCGGCGACGGGAGCC
>PMTP01000084.1:6417-7845 GCA_003167305.1 Acidobacteriaceae bacterium | reverse complement strand
CTGCTGGAGCGGATGGGGCAACTACTGCGCCGGCTGATCGACTACCAGATGTTCTCCATCATGCTGCTGGACGAGAAGGGCGAGATGCTGATTGCGCGCTACGCCTGGCGCTTCGGCTCCGCGCAAGAGCCACTGCGCAGCCTGCCCATCACCAGCGGGCTGGTAGGCGCGGCGGTGCGCGAGTGGCGGCTGGTGAACGTACCCGATGTGCGCAAAGACGCTCGTTACGTGGCGATGAATCCGGAGACGCGCTCGGAGCTGGTTGTGCCGCTCTTCCACAAGGGGCGCATCATCGGCGTGCTCGACCTGGAACACACCCGCGCGGGCTTCTTCAATGAAGAGCATGAGCGCGTGCTGACTACGCTGGCCGCGCAGGTGGCCATCGCCATCGAGAATGCGCAGCTTTACCAGGCGGTGCGCACGCAGGAGGCCCAACTGGAGCGCGACATGACGATGGCCCGCGAAGTCCAACTGCGCCTCTTGCCGTCCGTGGCGCCGACCTGGACCAATGCTGACATGGCGGTGCGTTTCCTGCCCGCGCGCACCATCGGCGGCGACCTGTACGACTTTGTGCACTACGGGCCGGGGCGCATGGCCATCGTGCTGGGCGACGTAAGCGGCAAGGCGGCGCCGGCGGCGCTCTTTGCNNACACGATCCAGGAGCGCAAGCTGGAATCGCAGTACGTGACCATGCTCTTTGCCTTGTGGAACGACGACAGCCGCACCTTGCAGGTAGCCAACTCGGGCGCCGTGCAGCCCATCCTCTGCCGCCATGGACAGTCTTCCACGGTGCGCGCCGAGGGCTTTCCGCTGGGACTCTTTCCCAACGTCACCTATGATGAGCTCAACGTGACTACCGAGCCGGGGGACGCAATCCTCTTTGTCTCGGATGGAATTCTGGATGCGGAGAATGCGCAGCGCGATATGTACGGCCCGGAGAGGCTGGCCGAGCTGTTGTGCAGCCGCAACGAGCAGTCCGCCCAGGAGATTGCCGACGCCATCCTGAACGACGTCAGCCGCTTCCAGGGCGAGCAGGAGCGCTTCGACGATGAGACGATCATTGTGCTGCGGATACGGTGATACAGGGATTATGTCAACTCCGCCAGAATCTCGGCAACCGCCAATTCGGCGGCCTTGGCGATCACCTCAGAGAGTTCCATTGAGATCGGCTGTTGCGGATCAATGGTGATGGCGTAGAGAATCACATCGGGCGAGCCGCCCTGAATGTAAAACACATCCAATAAATCTTTCACGCCGATGTCGTGCGCGGTCAGCGTGGGCGGGTAATCGCGCGAGAAGCGCGGCGTGGTGCGGGTGACCGTGCCGATGGGATTGCCGTCAGCGGCGGCGTCGATCAAAATGATGCGGCCCGCCTCTTGCAACGGCTCGAGCAGCGTGAAGCCGCCCGTGCCGCCGTCGAGGCACTCC
>PMTP01000084.1:0-6321 GCA_003167305.1 Acidobacteriaceae bacterium | reverse complement strand
AATCGCCGCCCATCAGCGGCACAATCCAGGTAAACATGCGCGGCAGCCACGAATTGCTCATGCTGGAGTAGAGCGCGAAGCCGGTAATGGTCTGGAAGGCAAATGCAAGGAAGGTGCCGAAGTAGATAAAACCGGCGAGCGCATTGTGGCCGGTAGAAATGGGCCCGTGCATCTCGGTTTCCAGCACGTCGGCTTTGATCACATCCACGATCTCCTGCCGTTGCGCTTTCTTCAGCGGAAAGAAAGCATTCCAGTGAGAGTATTTGTTGCCGACAAAGCCCCAATAGAGGCGCGCCAGAAAATTGAAGACGTAAATAAACGCGGCCAGGAAGTGTATGAAGCGCACCCAGCCGAACCAGTACTGCTGATAGGCCTCCGCCGCGTAAAAGGCGCGAATCGGCGCGCCGATCAGGTAGCCGGTGACGCACAACGCCACCAGCGTGATGGCGTTGATCCAGTGGTAAGCGCGCACCGGCAGTTCCCACACATAGATGCGCCGGTATTCGACCGGATGCACAGCCTGCGACCCGCTGCCTGCGACAATGTTCGGTGTACTCATGGGCATCACTCGAAGGAAACCTGGGCTATGTGCCGCCCCTGCGGATCGTACAGATGCACGGCGCAGGCCAGGCACGGGTCAAAGGAATGGATGGTGCGCAGAATCTCGACCGGCTCGTCGATCTTGGCCACCGGCGTGCCGATCAGCGCCTGCTCGAAGGAGGAGCGCNNTGATAGTTCTCGATGGCGCCGTCGTGAATCTTGATCCAGTGGGCCAGCGCGCCGCGAGGAGCCTCCACCAGGCCAACGCCCTCGGCATCCTTGGGCCAGCTCTTCGGCTCCCAGAACTCGCCGTTGAAGGTGGAGACTTCGTTGATCTTCACCTGCACCATCAACAGGCCGTAATACTCCTTGAGCCACTTCATCGCCAGCGCAGCATCCAGGCCGCGCGCCGCGGTGCGGCCCAGCGTGGAGAAGAGCGCCGGTACTCCAACGCCCAGTTTGCCCAGCGTGTCCTTCACCAGATCCTGCACGTCGGTGCGCCCTGAGGCAAAGGCGACCAGCAGACGCGCCAGCGGACCCACCTCCATTGGCTGCTCCTTCCAGCGCGGAGTCTTCAGGAACGAATACTTGTCGAAGCCGGCCAGCGTTTCAAAAGGCGGCTTAGGCCCGGTGTATTTGATCTGCGTCTCACCCGCCCAGGGATGAATGCCTTCATTGTCTCCCTTTTCGTAGGTGTACCAGGAGTGCGCGATGTACTCCTTGATCTCCTGCGAATCCGTCGCGTTGACCGGATAGACGTGGCTGAGGTCGCGATTGAGAATCACGCCGCGCGGATACTTGAACGAATCCGGCTGGTTGTAACCTTTGGTGGGGAACTCGCCGTAGCTGAGGTAGTTGCTCAATCCGCCGCCATAGCCGGCCCAGTCCTTGTAGAAACCGGCGACAGCCAGCAGGTCGGGAATGTAGACCTCGTTGAGGAACTCGTCCGCCTGATCGATCAGCCGCTTGACCAGGTTCAGCCGCTCGCTGTTGATCGCCGCCACTTCATTCATGTTGATGGAGCAGGGAACGCCGCCGACCAGATAATTTGGGTGCGGATTCTTGCCGCCGAAGACGGTGTGAATCTTGCAGATTTCCTTCTGCCAGCTGAGCGCGTCCAGATAGTGCGCCACCGCGATGAGATTGACTTCCGGCGGCAGCTTGTAGGCCGGATGGCCCCAGTAGCCGTTGGCGAAGATCCCCAGCCCGCTGGCCGCGAAAGCCTTGATCTTGTCCTGCACTTCGGCGAAATACGTCGGCGTGTTCTTATCCCACTTCGAAAAAGTCGCCGCAATCTCCGCGGCCTTCTTGGGATCGGCCTTGAGCGCGTTGACGATGTCCACCCAGTCCAGCGCGTGCAGGTGATAGAAGTGGATCACGTGATCCTGCACGTACTGCGTGGTCATCATGATGCTGCGGATGATCTCGGCGGTCGGCGGAATGTTGATGCCCAAGGCGTTTTCCACGGCGCGCACGCTGGCGAGCGCGTGAACCGTGGTGCAGACGCCGCAGACGCGCTCGGTGATGGCCCAGGCGTCGCGCGGGTCGCGGCCCATGAGAATCTTCTCCAGGCCGCGCACCATCGTGCCTGCGCTGAATGCGTCGGTGATGACGCCATTTTCCACCACTGCCTCGATGCGCAGGTGGCCTTCAATGCGAGTAACCGGATCGACGACAATGCGTGTCATAGGCTCTTACGACTCCTTGAGGTCTTCGGAGTGAACTTCCTCGATGACCTGGTGCTTGCGAATATTGGTGACTACGGCGTGCGCGGCGACTCCGGCCAGCGTGGCCACTCCCACCACCGTGCCAATCGTGTCCGCCGTGCTCTCGATGCCGAAGCCGGGGAAGCTTGCCAGATGCTGATAGAACGGGCCGTTGTCCCAGAAGCCTTCCTCGCTGCAACCGATGCAGCCGTGGCCGGACTGGATGGGATAGCTGGTGCCTTCGTTCCATTTAGTTACACTGCAAGCGTTGTAAGTGACCGGACCGCGGCAGCCCATCTTATAAAGGCAATAGCCTTTGCGCGCGTTCTCGTCGTCAAACGACTCGACGAACAAGCCGGCGTCGTAGTTGGGCCGGCGATAGCAGGTATCGTGCACACGGCGGCCGTAAAACTCCTTGGGCCGGCCCTGGCTGTCGAGCGCCGGAAGCTGCCCCAGCACCAGCAAGTGCGTCACTACGCCCATCATCACGTCGGCGATGGGTGGGCAGCCGGGCACGTTGATCACCGGCTTGTCCACGAGTTTATAGATCGGCGTGGCGCCGGTCGGGTTCGGCTTGGCCGCCTGCACGCAGCCGTTGGAAGCGCAACTGCCCCAGGCCACGATCGCGGCCGCATCCTTGGCCACCGTCTGCAAGATCGATTCGGCCGTCTTGCCGCCGATCATGCAGTAGACGCCGTCGTCTTTCGTCGGCACCGCGCCTTCCACCAGCACAATGTACTTGCCCTTGTTGTTGGCGATGGTGTCGGTTAGGCACTTCTCCGCCTGGAAGCCGGAGGCCGCCATCAGCGTCTCGGTGTAGTTCAGGTTCAGCACGTCCAGCAGCACATCCAGCACAATCGGGTGCGACGCGCGAATGAACGACTCGCTGCAACAGGTGCACTCCTGGAAGTGCAGCCACACCACAGCCGGTTTGTCTTTCTTTTCAAAAGCCGAGACGACCTGAGCCATGCCGGTTTGGCCGAAGCCGGCCACGGTTGCGGCCGCGGCGCAGAATTGCAGAAAATCTCTGCGGCTGTAGCCCTTCTGCTGCATTGAATTCCAAATGGATTGACCCATGCCTACCTCACTCTGCGTGCAGGAAACGGGGAAGCCGCTGGCAGCGAAAACATCTCATGAGGAAGCCGTCGGTGGCTCACCGTGGATGTAAGAGACGGTACTCAGCAGAAAGTATGGTCGGCTGTGATCTGCATCACGCTCGTAATTGCGGAATTTCCGATGATTAGCTTTCAGGGCGGTCAAGAGATGCGTCACGCGTACCGCTCCCAGCGGGATGTAGGGCCTAGCCGTGTGCGCCTCGCGCCTGGTCTGGCTTCCGGCCATGCGCAAACCCTGGAAAGTCTGTGTTATGCTGGCGTTTATCTATGGAAATCTCCGTCATTCTTGCGCATCCCGAGCGGCACAGCTTCAACCACGCCATCGCCCAGGCCGCCTGCCGCACGCTCAAACGCGGCGGGCACACCATCCGCTTCCATGACCTCTATGAAGAGGGATTCGATCCCCTGCTGTCCTCCGCCGAGCTGGACGAACAGACTCTGCCTCCCTCGGACCTGGCGCTCTACTGCGACGAGCTGCGGCGGTCGGAGGGATTGGTCATCGTTCATCCCAACTGGTGGGGCCAGCCGCCGGCCGCGATGAAGGGCTGGATCGATCGCGCCTTCCGTCCCGGCGTGGCCTACAAATTTGAGGAGGGCGACGGCGGCGAGGGAGTGCCGGTGGGCCTGCTGCGCGTGCGGACGGCGGTCATCTTAAACACCTCCAACACGCCGCTGGAGCGCGAGCTCGATGTCTTCGGCGACCCGCTCGACAATCTATGGAAGAGATGCATCCTGGATTTTTGCGGTGTGAAGAACGTCGTGCGGGAGAACTTCAGCGTCGTGATCACAAGCACGCCTGAGCAGCGCGCCGCGTGGCTGCGCCAGGTCGAGCAGGTCGTGACCGTATGTTTTCCGCAAGTCACCCGCTAACTTGCTAACTCGCGAAGCCGCGAAGCGGCAGCTAACTCGCTGCTTTTGTTTAAGAACTCTCCGAGTTGCCCACACAAGGCATGAAGGCAAGGATAATCGGAGCAATAGCAGGTAGCAGAAAACAGGCAATTGCCCATACAAGCCGTGTGCCCCAGGTCCGGATTTTCGGACCTGGGAATCCATGAATCCCGAAGCTACTTCGCCCGCGCGCCCAGCTTCCCGATCACCTGCTTCAACTCTTCCAGCTTCGCTCCGGCCTCGGCCAGTTTCCCCGCAGCCGTGAGCCGCTGATAATCGTCAAAGTCCTTGCTTGCCTGCGCGATCAGCGCATTCAAGTCTTGCGTGGGAGCGGGCGCGCCCGCCGGCGCCACCGTTGGCCCTGCCGGAGACTCTGTTGCGCTCAGCGACGATATATTTCCGCCGAAGAGCGACGAGAGTGCCGCCTCGAAGGTTGGCCCGTAGGCGAGCTTGTCTTGCAGCGCCAGCACCACCAGACGCAACTCCGGCATGGGGCTGCGGTCGGCTTGCAGATAGATCGGCTCCGCATAAAGCAGCGCGCGCCCCGATGGAATCACCAGCAGCGTTCCCCGCCGCACATGCGAGCCCTGCTGATTCCACAGCGTCAACTGGCCCGATAACTGCGCGTTCTGATCGATGCGCGCCTCAATCTGCAATGGCCCATCCACTAACTTCGTCTTGGGAAAGTCATACACGATCGAAGTCCCGTAGTGCTCACCGTCGCTGCGCCCCGCGATCCAGCCGATAAGATTGTTGCGATTGGCCGGCGTGAAGGGCAGAATCTCCACAAACTCGACGCCGCTTTCGCCGGGCAGCTTCATCAGCACGAAGTTAGGCACCATCGCCTGCGTCTGTTGCGCGCCGCCTTCGCCCAGGCCGACCTCCGTCGCAACCGTCCATAAGTCTTCACGGTTATAGAAGACTTCCGGATTGGTCATGTGATAGAGGCCGTAGACTTCGGCTTGCAGCTTGAGCAGTAACTCGGGATAGCGCACGTGCTTACGCAGATCAGGCGGCATGGCGGAGGCATCCTTGAACAAGCTGGGAAAGATGCCGCGATAGGCCGCCAGGATCGGGTCTTGCGCATCGAAGACATAAAACGTAGTCGTCCCATCATAGGCGTCCACGACCACCTTGACGCTGTTGCGCATGTAATTAAGATCCTGGTCGCCTACCGTGTAATGCGTCGAGTAGGGATAAGTGTCCGACTGCGTGAAGGCATCGAGAATCCAGGAAAGCCGGCCATCGTCACCCAGCACGATATAGGGATCCTGATCGAAGGTGAGAAACGGCGCCAGAGCCGCGACGCGCTCGCGCAGGTTGCGCCGCATCAGCAAACGGCTCTCAGAGTTTACATCGTCGCTGAAGGGCAGCTTGGCCAGGTCGCCGCGGTCGAAGGCAATCAGCGCGCGGCGCAGGAAGCCGCCTAACTCGATGCCGCCGCTGCCTTGATAGTAGGCAAGGTTGTTGGTGTCGCCCTGCGGATAGTTGAACTCCTGCTGCCGCGTCTTCACGTACACATCGGTGTTCGTCTGCTCGCCGAAGTAGATCTCGGGCCGGGTTACATTCAGCCCCGGCGCCGTGCTTTGCACCGGCATATTGCTCAGCAGCAGCGTGGGCAGGCCTTCGCTCGTGAATCCATTCACCGGATTCATGGTAATGCCGTAGCCGTGGGTGTAAATCAATTTGTCGTTGATCCAGTTGCGGCTGCTCTCGGGAAGTTTGTCCACATTCAGTTCGCGCGCGGCCAGCATCACCTCGCGCATCGAGCCGTTGATGTTATAGCGATCAATGTCAATGTCGGGAAAGTCGTAGTAGGTGCGAATCTCCTGAATCTGGCGCAACGTATCCTGAAGCGCGTGCCAGTCCCACAGGCGGATGTTTTGCAGTGTGGCTTGATTGTTGGCCGGATCGGTCGCGTCAACAGTCGTCTCGGCGGGAAACTCGCGTTGCATGAAGCGGTCCAGGCCATAAGCCTGCCGAGTCATCTCGATGTTATTGGCGATGTAAGGCTGCTCGCGAACCAGTTCGTTGGGCTTGACGACAAAACTGCTGACATACCAGCCCACAAC
>PMTP01000139.1 GCA_003167305.1 Acidobacteriaceae bacterium | reverse complement strand
GACACCTCTCAAACCGGGTCGGCAGGCGCTAACATTCGCTATTTAATCAAGGACACCGACGAGAAGGAGCGGAGGGAATATTGGGAGCGCGTTGTCGCCGAGACGCTTCCCGGCGTTACGCTTGATTCCTTTGAGTTTGTCGAACCCTCCGCCCTCGACAAGCCCATCGAACTCCACTACAAGGTGACGGCGCGCCAATACTCCCATCAGGCCGGTCCGCTCGCGCTCGTCCGCCCGCGCATCGTCGGCTCCTTAGCCCTGCCCTTCGACGATAAACCGCGCATCTATCCCATCGACCTCAACGCCACCGGCCGCTGGCGCGACAGCTTCGACATCGCCATCCCCCCCGGCTACGTTGTCGATGAGACTCCAGACCCGGTCAGCCTTGATCTTGACTTTGCCAGCTACCACTCCTCGGTCTCTGCCAAAGGAAATCTTCTCCACTACGAGCGCGAATACGTCGTTCGCCAGGTGGAGCTGCCCGCTGCCAGAGCCGCCGACTTCCACCATCTGGAGTCGGTCATTCTCTCCGACGAAAAGAACGCCGCCGTCCTCAAGAAGCAGTAATCGATCTGCACTCTGCAAACCACAAAGCTGGGTATCCCAGGTCCAGATTCTGGGACCTGGGATACCACGAACCCCGCGAACGAACTGGGGCGCTCAGTTTTTATGGAGCGTCCGGTCGGATGCCGATCACGCTCATCAAGCGTCCGGCATGGCCCTGGGAGGCGCGATGGGAGAAGAAGAGTTCCCGCTGGCAGCTTGTGCAGCCACCTACCAGATGAATTGCGCGGGGCTTGAGGCCCGCTGCCAGCAACTGGCGACGGTTGGCTTCGACTAGATTCAGATGCAGGCTCGGGCCGATGGGCGAGTGGCCGGGCGCGCGCTGCGTCATAAAGAGCATCGGATACTTTGTGCGCACCGGGTCGGCGTCGTAGACCTCGCGGAAGAGCTCGCGGGCATAGGCAAACTGCGACTCGAATTCGGAGAGCGCATCTTCGCCCACGGCGTAGCAGCAGGGGCCGATGCCGGGACCGATGGCGGCGATCAAATCCTCAGGCCGGGAGCCGAACTGGAGCCTCATGCGGCCCACGCCGCTCTCGACTATGCGCTTGACCGTGCCGCGCCAGCCGGCGTGGAAGGCGGCCACCGCGCGACGCTTGCGGTCGGCCACCAGCACCGGGATGCAGTCGGCGGTCTGAATGCCGAGCAGCAGACCGGGTTCATCGGTCATCTGGCCATCAGCCTTCCACGGTTGTTCCCGGCTGGCATCCGCAGCGTCGGCAAGAACTATCTTGTTGGAATGAATCTGCTTGAGTGCGACCAGCGGCGTGGCCGAGTCGCCGGTGATCGCTTCGGTCAGCAAGCGGCGATTGCGGGCCACGGTTTCCGGGTCGTCGGCGGCGGTAAAGCCTAGATTCAGCTCGCCCGGTGCATCGCCGGCGCAATAGGCTCGGCTGAGGCCGCCGCGGCGGGTACTGAATGCATGCCAGAGCCAGCCGTGCTTCTCCCAGCCCGCAACCGGCAGCCATTCGACGCCATTCGCAGCGACACGGGGAACCGGCGCAACGGGGACAAGCTCCAGCTGCGCCGCGCGGGCAAATCTCATGCGCTGTGTGATGTCGGCGGCGTTGCCGCGCAGATTGCGCTGGAGGCCCGCCTGTTCAAACCGTGCGTCGAGCGCCTGGAGGTCAGGCGCGGGGCGAGTCTTTGGAGTGGAGGAGGAGCGCATCTGGCTTCAATTCTATCTGGCAGCAGACGAGCGAATGGGCCTGCCTTCCGGCAGGCCCGCTCGAGAGGCTTAAAAGGAGGGGGGCAGGGGGGAGGGTTTTTGAGAAGAGGTCTGTACAAGACCTTCAAGAAGGAGTGGAACTCTTTCTTGGGCGGGGAAGTGTTACGTGGAAGCCTCTGCTTGTTATATGTGTAGATGCGTGAGCGTGAAAAAGGTTGCGTGATTTCAGGCGAGAAATCTGCACGCCTAATTTTTCGCAGCTTTTCGCGGAAAAATGCGAAGATACTTGCGTGGGATGCAGGCGATGCGGCTTGATGCGAAGAACTGGGCATGACTGCAATTTCGCTGGAGGCTGGAGAGCGATCCATGGATGAAGTGATTGATGAAGAAGAGCTTACGCCGATCGAGCGGCGGCGCGACAGAGAGGTGACATTGGGTCCGATGATGGTGGCGGCCCTTTTTTTTGGATTGGTGCTGCTATGCGGCCTGTGCTTCGGACTGGGCTACTCGATGGGAAGAGGTGGCGGCCACGATTCGCTAGCTGTCCAGCCGTCCGGCGCGGGAGCCGTTTCGCCGGCGGTCAGTTCGCTTTCCAAGCCGAAGGCCGCGCCGCAGACGATTGCCGAGCAGCCAGCCGCCGCGGAGAGCCTGCCCACGGCTGGAGCTTCCAGCAACAGCGGGTCCGCCGCTGCGCAGACTCCCGGCTCGACTCCGGCCGCTGGCGCGAATTCCGTCCAGCCCGCGCCTGCGCTGATGGTCCAGATTGCCACCGTCACGCACCAGGAGGACGCGGATGTGCTGATCAGCGCGCTGCGCAAGCGGGGCTTCGAGCCGACCGTCAGCTCCGGCGACGACGGGCAGCTCCACGTGCGGATCGGCCCGTTTAACAGCCTCAGCGAGGCCAACGCGATGCGCGAGAAGCTGACCAACGACGGCTACAACGCTGTGGTGCAGCCGTAACTCAGTTCCGCATCCACTCCGGCAGGCCGGAGGCGATGGCCGCGCGCACGGCTGCGGAGAGTTCATCGCGGGTGGCATAGTCCTTGGGATAGACCGGCGCGTTGAAGATAAAGTGCGCCGTCCCCGGCTTGATGGCGAAGCTGCCCTTGGCCATCAGCGCCTCCGTCCCGTAAATCGAGACCGGAATGCACGGGGCGCCGGTCTGCATCGCCAGATAGAAAGGGCCTTTCTTGAAAGGCAGCATGCGGCCGTCCTTGGATCGCATGCCCTCGACGAACGTGGTGATGTGGGTGCCCTTGTCCAGGATGCGCTGAGCCGCGGCCACGCTTAGCTTGGCGCTGGCCGCGTCGCCGCTTCGGTCCACGGGAATGAACTCGCCCAATTTGAGGCAGTAGCCGAAGATGGGAATATTGAAAATTGCGCGCTTCGAGAAGGCGGCGGTGTATCCCGGCAAATACGAAATCAGGGTCGGCGGATCGAGGTTCGAGACGTGGTTGGCCATGAAGATGCACGCTCGGCCCGCTGGAACCCGTTCCCGCCCTTCGAGCCGCACATGGATGCCGGCCACGCGAAGGCCGGTGCGAACAATGAAGCAAGTTACGTTATAAAGCGGCCGCACGTTGCCGGTAATCACCGCCAGCGGAATGAAGATCACCGCCGAGGGAATACTCAAGACGAGAATAGTGACGAATACAACAAGCGACACAATCATGAGGGCTCCTGCGTGCTCATCCACTCCGGCAGCCCGGAGGCTATGGCCGCGCGAACCGCCTGCATCAGATCCTCGCGTGTGGCGAAGCCGGCCGGGTCGATGGGCGGATGAAAGAGTACGTGCGCTGTTCCCGGATGGATGCGCAAACTGCCTTTGCCCTGGATGCTCTCGGTGCCATGGATGGAAACCGGAATGCACGGCGCGCCAGAGCCCATGGCCAGATAGAAGGGGCCTTTCTTGAAGGACAGCATACGGCCGTCCGGCGATCGCGTGCCCTCGACAAACGTGGTCATGTGTACGCCCTTGGCGAGAACGTGCTTGGCCGCTGCTACGCTCGCCTCCGCGTCCGCAGGGCTGCCGGAGCGGTCCACGGCGATGAAATCGCCCTGGCGAAAGCCGGTTCCGAGGATGGGCAAATGCATCAGCGAGCGTTTCATGAAGGCCGAGGTGCGCCCCGGAATCAGCGAGACCAGCGCCGGCGGGTCGAGGTTGGAGACGTGGTTGGCCATGAAGATGCACGCCCGGTCCTTGGGGATGAGCTCCCGGCCTTCGACGTGGAAGCGCACCCCTGCCATCCAGCAACTGCTGGAGAGCATGAAGCGCGTGCCCTTGTAAAGCGGCAATACGTTGCCCGTCAGCGCGCACCACGGAATAAACAGAATTGCCGTGGGTATTCCGGTGACGACCATCGTGGTAATGAAGATGAAAAATGGGATCATGCTAATCTTTCTGACCAATCAGCCCTGAAGTTCATTGAGCCGCAGGGGAAGTTTCTCATAAATGCCATCGAATCCGCCATTGGAAAGGATCGCCACCACGTCGCCGGATTGAAGTTGCGGCGAGATGCGGTTGATAATGGCTTCCACATCGGGGCAGAGTTCGGCGGGGGTTCCTGCGGCGTTGAGCGCGCGGACAACGTCTTCGGGATGCAGACGCTCGGCGTCGGGAATGAGCTGCTGCTGATACACGCTGGCGAGCACGACGCGATCGGCGAGGCGCAGGCTCGCGATGAGGTCGGCCTCGAGAACCTTGCGCCGGAGCGTGTTCGAGCGCGGCTCCAGAATCGCCCAAAGCCGCGATTGAGGATAGACGGCACGAAGCGCCCGCAGTGTTTCGCGAATGGCCGTGGGGTGGTGGGCGAAGTCTTCGATAATGGTGACACCGCCGATTTGGGCGCGCACTTCGAGCCGCCGCTTCACGCTCTTGAACGTCGCCAGCGCATCGACGATCGCCTCTTTGCTCACGCCTTGTCCAAACGCCAGCGCGGCCGCGGCAATGGCGTTCAGCGCGTTGTGCTCACCGGCCATGCGCATCGCCAGTTCGGCCCACAGCGCTCCCGTGCGCCAAAGCTCCCAGCGCGTGAGGCCGTTTTCATGGCGCAGATTCCGAATGCACCAGTCTGAGCTTTCAGAAAAACCGTAGCGCTCGACGCGGCAAAAGGCGCGGGCAACGCACTCGCTTACATTGTCACTGCCGTCGTAGGCGACGATCAGTCCGCGGCGCGGAACCAGATTCACCAGCCGCTTGAAGGCGGTCTTCACCGCTTCGAGGTCGGCGTAGATGTCGGCGTGGTCGAACTCGACGTGGGTGAGAATCAGTGCGTCGGGAAAGTAGTGGAGAAACTTGGGGCCCTTGTCGAAGAAAGCGGTGTCGTACTCGTCGCCCTCGATGATGAAGGCGCGCGTGGGGCGCAGTTGGAAGCTGGTGCCGAAGTTCTCCGCCACGCCGCCGATGAGAAACGACGGCTCCTGCGCCGGGTTTTCGCGCGCGGCAACCTGATAGATCCAGGCCAGCATGCTGGTCGTCGTGGTCTTGCCGTGGGTACCGGCTACGACCAGCGGCTCGCGGCCCACGAGAAACTCCTCGCGCAGGAGCGCGGCCATCGAGGTGAAGGGAATGCGCTCGTCGAGCACGCGCTCGATCTCCGGATTGCCGCGCGAGAGCGCGTTGCCGATGACGACGAGATCGGGCGCGGGCGAGAGATTCGCTTCAGCGTACGGCTCCAGGATGGGAATGCCCAGCGAGGCGAGCAGATCGCTCATCGGCGGATAGGCGGCCTTGTCGGAGCCGGTGATGCGGTGGCCATGCAACTGCAAGAGGCCGGCGAGCGAGGCCATCGCCGTGCCGCAGATGCCGCTCAAGTGAATGTGGCGCGTTTCTTGTTTCATTGCGTTACCACAGATTCAATCAATTTCATATCTAGTCCCTAGTCCCTTAGTCCCTAGCTTTTACCGCCGGTTCAATCAGATGCAGTTGCGCTTCTTTCTGCACGAGCAACTCAGCCTCGACTCCGAAGGTCAGAGTCACATTGGAGCGCGAGACGTGGCCCGAGCGCAGGCCGATGGCGATGGGGCCTTTGAAGTCTTCGAAGGCGCGCAGAATCACCTGATCGAGCAACTCGGGCGGCGCGCCGGGCGAGGTGCAATCGAGCATTTCGCTGAAGACGATGCCGCGCACGCCTTCCAGCTTGCCTGCCTCGCGCAGTTGCCAGAGCATGCGGTCGATCTGGTAGGGCTTGGCGTTGACGTCTTCGAGGAAGAGCAGCTTGCCCTCGGTTTGCGGCTCGTAGGTGGTGCCCAGCAGAGCCACAAGAATGCTCAGGCAGCCTCCATAGAGTGTGCCGCGCGCGCGGCCTGGGTGCAAGGCGCGCAGGCCTTCGGCAGCGCCAACGATATAGGGCTTGCCGCCGAGCGCCGCTTGCAGGCTGGGCAGATGAACGCCGTCTTCGCGCGCGAAATCCGCCGAGAGCATGGGGCCGTGAAAGGCCGGCAACTGAATCTGATCGAGCAGCCAGAGATGCATCGCGGTCAGGTCGCTGTAACCGATGAGCGGCTTGGCGCATTCGGCGATCAGGTCGAGGTCCAAATCGTTGAGCAGATAGTTCGATCCGTAGCCGCCGCGGGTGCAGAAGATGGCGCGCGATTGATCGTCGGCAAAGGCATGATGCAGGTCGCTGAGGCGCATGGCCGGCGTGCCCGCAAAATAAAGCGGGCCGCGGGCGAGGATGTGCTCGGCCGGCTGCGGCGCGTAGCCGAGCGCGCGCAAGGCCGCCAAGCCGCGCTCGACGCGCTCCGGCTGCGGCGTGGAAGCCGGTGAGACGACGGTCACCTGGGCGTCGGCAGGAACAGCGCGCGGCTTGAACAGGGCGGTCATGAGGATTTGACCTCGACATAAGCCTCGCCGCGGGCAATCAGGGATGCGGGGCCTGTCAGGTACAGTTCGGTCCCAGGCCCGCTCCATGCAATGGTCTGCGCGCCGCCGGGTGCAACGACGGTGAGCGGCGACTGGCAGCCGCTCAACGCGATGGCCGCTGTGGCTGTGGCGCTGCTGCCAGTGCCGGAAGATGTAGTGGGACCGACGCCGCGCTCGAAGATGCGGATTTCAATCTCGCGCTCGCTGATTCTGCGGAGAAATTCTACATTTGTTTGGTGAGGAAAATCAGGATGCACGCAGATCTCCGCGCCGATCTGCTGCCACGCGATTCCGTCCACAGAAAAGTCAGCATTGTCAGCAACAATGACAAAATGCGGATTGCCGGTGGAGACCTCGACCCCGTTTACCGCAAGCCTACTTTGCAACATGACAGTGCGCGGAGCGAACGAAGGAACGCCCATTCCGGCGGTCACTTCGACGGTGAATTCGCCGTCGATCTTCAGCGCGTTCACGCGGCAAATGCGCACGCCCGCATCGGTCGAAATCTCCACTTCGTCGCTGGGCTGGAAGCCGTGCTCGCGCGCCATCCAGGCAGCGACACAGCGCGTGCCGTTGCCGCTGATCTCGGCGATGGAGCCGTCGGCGTTGTGCAGGCGAATGCGACCCGCTCGCTCACCGGTCCAGGCGAAGAACTCGATGCCGTCGGCGCCGATGCCGGTGTGTCGATCGCAGAGGCGGCGGGTGAGATTCACCCGATCGTGGTTTGCCGCGGCCTCTTCGGTCACAATCAGGAAGTCGTTGCCGCAGGCGTGCGCTTTGGTAAAGGGAATCAATCATCCTCCGGATCGTAGTGGGTAAAGATCTCTCAGGGCTAGAGCCTGGCATCCCACACTAGCCGCAACAACAACTACGCGGCGAGGGTGGGGCACCCAAACCTTTCACTATCGGTGAAAACGCTCTAAAGTCCGGTGCATTTGCTATCTTGACATATCCGAAGTATAAATCGTGCCTGTCGGCTGCCCTGTCGTCTTGAAACGGTACAGCTCCTGCAGGCCCTCTGGATGAGCCTTCACCGCGCGGTCGATCTGGTCGCCGTCGAAGGCGAGCACTAGATCGGCGTGTTCCGCAGGCGCGGACAATGCGTCGCTGTAAATGGTGAGATCGCTCTCGTTGATGGTCTGGCGCAAGCGAATCCCGGTGAACGCGACAAGCTCCGGATAGACGGATGTGTCCATCAGCACGACGCCGCCGGGACGCTGGACCAGCAGCGCGCGCAGCACGTGTGGAATCAATTCATCATAAGCTCTGCGCGCCTCGATGTTCTTGACGCCCTCGACGTACGTCAAAGGACGCTCGCGCACCATCTGCGCCGCGTTCACGGCCACGATCGCGAAGAGCGCGCCCACTGCTATCTGCGACCAGCGCGGCTTAAAGCGATGGAGCGCGGCGAGTGCGCCGTGCGCGGCAAAGCCTAGCGCCAGCGCCAAGGCGGGCAGCAGCTCCATGCCGTAGCGCGTGTTGTACCAGGAGTGCGGCCACCAGGGCGGCAGGAAGATGGGCACCGATCCGTATGAGACCGAATACGCATAGAAAGGAACCGGGAACCAGAGCAACAGCGCCCAGGTGAAGGCGTGCTTGCGCTCGGTCAGCCAGGCCCACGCCGTTGCCAGCAAGCTCACCAGCAGCAGCACGTTGCCCCACGCGGCGGCGGCGGCGTCCATCTCGGCGACTTTCACAAAGAAGAGCAGCGAGACCCAGGGATTGTGCCAGCCGGGATGCGGTGGTCCGGCTCCGTGCGACATTGTGCGGAGCTCAATGGCCTTGGCCGAATACGGGCCGCGCGCGAAGTAGAGCCAATCGCTGAAGCCGACCGCGTTGTATACAAACCACGCAATCGGTGCGGCCACGATAAGAACGCTGGCGATCCAGAAAGTGAGCGAACGCAATCTGCCGCGGCGAGCGAGAGCCAGGCCCATGCAGCTCCAGGCCACGAGAGCCATGATCCAGCCGTCGTAGCGCGTGAAGATGGCGGCAATCAGTACTAGCGCAATCAAGCAGAGCAAGCGGCGGGATTGCTTTGCGTCTGCGTCAAGACTCGCGCGCCACTCGACCAGCCAAACTGCAACCCAGACCATCTCGCAAACAAAGAGCGGTTCGGTCATCGCCGTGGTTTGCAGATAGAGCAGATTGGGATTCAGCGCGAAGAAGGCCAGCGCCAGCGTCGAGGGAGTTGGCGCGAGCCAGTGGCGGGCGAGGCGATAGATGCCCGCGCAGGCGGCCATATAAGCCATCGCCGAGGGAATCACGCCGGCGATTCCGTTGGCCCACCAACTGTAAATCTGTACAAAAGGCAGCAGCAGAATGTGCGGCAGTGGCAGCCACACCGAGCCCAGTTCTGTGAGCCGCGGCAGGCGCGCATCGAAGACGCGCCGCGCAATGTGCAGGTGAGCGACGGCATCGCCGTAGTTGAGCATAGCGCCGTTACGCCAGCTCCAGAGGATCGCGAGGATCGAGACCGTCGCGCACGAGGCCACGGCGAGGAGCCGTTCGTCACGCGAGATGTGCTGCTTAGTCAAGGTGCGTCAACTCGCGGAAAAGGTTGAAGCGAGCGTCGATCTCCGGGCGTGTGAGTTTTTGCATCCGCTCAGTGCCGAAGCGCTCGCAGGCAAAGGAGCCCATCACGCCGCCGTAGAACATGGCGCTGCGGTAGGCGGCTGGGGTGATCTCGCGCTGCGCGGCCAGGTAGCCGAAGAAGCCGCCGGCAAAGCTGTCGCCCGCGCCGGTGGGGTCGATGACCTCTTCGAGAGGCAGGGCCGGAGCCCTGAAAATCTTCGCTCCGTGGAAGAGCGTTGCGCCGTACTCGCCGTGCTTGACCACGAGCGTCTTCGGTCCCAGCGCCATCACGGCGCGCGCGGCTTGCACAAGGTTGTTGTTGCCGGCCAGCATCTTGGTTTCTGTGTCGTTGATGAGCAGAATGTCGAGGCCCTTCAAGACTTCCAGCAGCGCCGCGCGATGATCCTTGATCCAGTAATTCATCGTGTCGCCGGCCACCAGCTTCACATCGGGCATGGCCTCACGCACGCGGCGCTGCAAGACGGGATCGATGTTGGCCAGAAAGAGAAACTCCGAGTCGCCGTAGGCTTCGGGAATCTTCGGCTCGAAGGCCGCGAAGACATTCAGCTCTGTATTGTGCGTTTTGGCTTCGTTGATGTTTTCGAGGTAGGAGCCTTCCCAGAAAAAGCTCTTACCCGCGGTGTGCTCAATGCCGCGCGTGTCGATGTTGCGCGCCTGGAAGACGGCCTCTTGCCGCTTGCCGAAGTCCTCGCCGACGACAGCGATGACGCGCACATTGGTGAAAAAACTTGCAGCCAGCGAGAAGTACGTCGCCGCGCCGCCCAGGCAGCGTTCGCGCCTGCCCGCAGGGGTTTCAATCGTGTCGTACGCAACGCTGCCTACTACGGTAATAGCCATTTGTTTCCTCTCTTGCGTTGTAAAACAATTGTTTTCTGTCTGGTATGTTTTCCGAAATGCACACTTCAGGGGCTATAGCCAGGTGATTTTGACGGCTTATTTGTCGGAGTTAAAACTCCGACCTACCAGCCCTGATCTACTACCCAAAGTACTTGCCGAAGAGCAGACCCAGCCTCTCCTTCGCCGCGGCGGGAATCGCATCCGGCTGGGTGAGCACGGCGTACTTTGCCGCCGAAGCGCAGGCGCATTTGCGCTCGCGGGGCATTGCCGCCACGGCGGCCTTCACCACCTGCGCGGCGTTCTCAGCGTTCTGGTGGAGCACGCGCACAATCTCTTCGATTGTGACCGCGTCGTGGCCCTCGCGCCAGCAGTCGTAGTCGGTGACCATGGCGATGGTGGCGTAGCAGATCTCCGCCTCGCGGGCCAGCTTGGCCTCCTGCAGGTTGGTCATGCCGATCACGTCCGCGCCCCAATTGCGATAGAGATTCGACTCCGCGCGGGTTGAAAACTGCGGGCCTTCCATGCACACATACGTCCCGCCCAGCTTGCCCACCACGCCCACCGTGGCGCAGGCCTCCGCTGCCGCCTCGGCCACCGTGGCGCAAACCGGGTCGCCAAAGGCCACATGGCCGACGATCCCCTCGCCAAAGAAGGTGGAGACGCGATGGCAGGTGCGGTCGATGAACTGGTCGGGCATCACGAAGTCGGTGGGCTTGTGCTCCTCTTTGAGCGAGCCGACAGCCGAGATCGAAACGATGCGCTCGACGCCCAGCTTTTTGAAGGCGTAGATGTTGGCGCGGAAGTTCAGCTCCGAGGGAAGGATGCGATGGCCACGCCCATGCCGCGCCAGAAAGGCCACCGCGCGGCCTTCCAGCTCGCCCAAAATGAAGCTGTCAGACGGCTCGCCAAAGGGCGTTTCCACGTGCGCTTCTGTGATGTTATTGAATCCGGGCATCGTGTAGAGCCCGCTGCCGCCGATGATGCCAATCTCCGCTTGCGCCAAAGCCGACTCCTTCTGTGACCCCAGCGACGAAGACCTGTCGCTTCACCCCAGCGAGCAAAAACGCTCGCCGGGGACCCCGAGTCGCTGGGGATCCCCACCTTCTGAACGCGCGCCGTCTGCCGGCCCGCCTTTTTGTATTCTGCAAACACCTTAGTATAAAGGGGCGGGCACCGGTTGTGCGGACATTGCGCGGAAGAGGGGGCGGTTGTGGTTCATGACTTCCCAGGTCTCAAAATCGAGACCTGGGAAACCCAAGGTTCAAGGACTGCCACCCTAGCCGCAAAAACAAAAACGCGGCGAGTGTGGGCGCCCGGCTGCCTGCCGCACTCTGGTGAATCCCGAACCCGGATGCTTTATAGTTTCGTAAAGGCGTTGCCGCCGATAGACCCGACAGAAATGGATAGCGGACCCCGGCAGCAGATCCCGGTCCGCCGCCTTCCATCTTGTGAGGCTGCGCAGACACTCCCTTGGTTTCTCGGAAAGGAAGCTCAATGAAGTTCGCCGGATTGCTGGTGATGCCAGCGGGATTCTTTCTCTCCATCGCGGCGCTGGTGCTCTTTGCCGACCCGGCGCCGCGGGCGGCCTTCGTGCTCTGCGGGTTGGGGGTCGAATGCCTCGGACTGGCCGTGGCCGTACGCGGGCACATGGAAGCGCGAGGAGAAGGCCAGTGATGAACCCGACCATCCCCATCACGGACGTCGCCTTCGCTCTTTGCATGGCGCTGCTGTTGCTTGCGCCGCTGGCCATCGCCGGCGTGGCGCTGATCAACACCGGCCTGGGCCGCTGCCGCTCGGCCGCTCAGGCGCTGCTGGGCAACCTGGCCATTGTGGCCGTGACCGCCATCGCCTTCGCGCTGGTGGGCGCAACATGGATTGGCGGCGCGGGCCACGTGATTCTGTTGGCCGGCAAGCCATGGAACTGGCTGGGCACGGGACCTTATTTGCTGGGCGGGCTGGGCGCTGCGCCGCCGCACGCGCAGCTTGCGCTGCTCTTTGAATTCCTGGCCGTAGCGCTGGCCGCGCTGATCCCCTGGGGCTCGGGCGCGGACCGGCTGCGCCTTACGGCCGGTTGCGCAGTGGCCGCGGTGCTGGCCGCAACAGTCTTCCCGCTGCTGTCGCATTGGGTCTGGGGCGGCGGATGGCTGAGCCAGTTGGGAGTGAATTTTTCGCTGGGCGCGGGCTTTCTGGATGGCGGCGGCGCGGCTACGGTGCAGGTTCTGGGCGGGGTGAGCGCGCTGGCCGTGGTGTGGATCGCCGGGCCGCGCAAGGGCAAGTTTCCCAAGGAGGGCCTCTCCACCGCGCTGCCCGGCCATAATGCTGTCTATGTCCTCTTCGGCTGCCTGCTGGCGCTGGTGGGCTGGCTGGGGTGGAACGTAGCCGGCGCGCTGCTCTGGCTCCATGCGCCGCTCTCCTCGCTGCCGGTGACGGCGGTCAACACTCTGCTCTCCGCATCGGGTGCGCTGGCGGCCACCTTCGCGGTGACGCGCTTCCGCTTTGGCAAGCCTGACGCCAGCCTCTGCGCCAACGGCTGGCTGGCCGGCTTGGTGGCCTCGAGCGCCTGCGCGGGCATCGTCACGCCGGGCGAGTCGCTCTTTGTGGGCATCGTGGCCGGCATTGCCACGCCGCTGCTGGTCGAACTGCTGGAATTAGCTCTCTCCATCGACGATCCCTCCGGCGGGATCACGGTTCACGCCGTGGGCGGCCTGTGGGGTCTGCTGGCCGCGGGCATCTTTGCCACGCAGCCCGGTCAACTGGTGGCTCAATTGGTGGGCATCGCCGCGCTCCTGGGCCTGGTGCTGCCGCTGGTCTATTTGCTGTTTTGGCTGCTCAACCGCGTTGTGCCCTTCCGCGTGGATGCCGACGGCGAGCGCATTGGCATGGACCTGCACGAGCTGGGCGGCGGCGCTTATCCGGAGTTTGTGATTCACCGGGACGAGTCGTACCGCTAGCGCGCCAGCAGTAGCATCAGCGTAAACAACACCGACGGCACCAGCACGAGGCACGCATAGAAGAGTAGCTTGCGCCCATTGGGAAAGAGGCGTCCGCGCAGGGAGCTGCGGCGCGCGCCCTCATCCACGCCCACCTGGTCCGGATGCTCGAGCTCCCATGCCATCTCCTGGGCGGTCGCGTAGCGGTGGCGTGGGTCGCGCTCCAGGGCGCGATAAAGGATCTCCTGCAACTGCGGCGAAACCTCCGGCCTCAGCTTGCGCGCCGGCTGGGGGTCGTTGAGCACGCGCTCGTTCATCACCGCCAAGGGATTGGGACCGCTGAAGGGCGGCTGGCCGGTGAGCATCTCGTAGAGCATCACGCCCAGCGAATAAATGTCGCTGCGCTGGTCGCCGCGCTGGCCCTTCACCTGCTCGGGAGAGATGTAGTCCGGCGTGCCCAATAACGGATTAGGCCCGGCAAAGGTCAGACGCCTCGCGTCCTCTTTCATCGCAATGCCGAAGTCGATCAGCTTGATGCGGTCTTCGCCATCGACCATGATGTTTTCCGGCTTCAGGTCGCGATGCACCACGCCGTGCTTGTGCATATAGTCGAGGGCGTCGCATATGGACAGCGTGAGGTTGACGGCGCGGTCGATGGGCAGCCTGCACGCCTGGCTCAGGCACTCCTGGTTCAGGATCGAGCGCAGCAGGCGGCCCTCGACCCACTCGATGACCATGTAATTGCGGCTGCGCTGCTCACCGTCATAGGTCTTCACGATGCCGGGATGGTCGAGCTGCTGGCCGATCTCGGCCTCGCGATTGAAGCGCTCGACGAGGACCGGGTCGGTCTCCATCTCCGCATGAGGAACCTTGATGGCCACCAGCTTGCCGTCCTTCAGATCGGTGGCCTTATAGAGCGTGGACATGCCGCTGCGCGCCACCGTCGCATCCAGGCGGTAGTGGTCCAGCGTATCTCCGGCTTCGAGTGTCGTCCTGAGTTCTTGCAACATCACCACTCAAGTGTTACACGCAAATCGTAAGGAAACTCTCAAGGTGAATTTTATCAGCCAGAGGATTGATTTCTCACGGGAGTTCCTGCCTATCGCTTCCGGCGACGAAGAGGGACAATAATCCTATTTACGTTTTCCTTACGCGTTCATCATGTGTTCCTCACGAAATTCTTATGCTTTCAATGCGTTACTGTAGTTAATCCGAAACGGCCGAGCGCCTCAGGGAGCGAGTGAATCCTCTTCCCGGGAATTTGCTTTTTGGCTGAATTCATACCGCGACTTTCAACACAAATCTATTTTGGAGGAACAGCGCCGATGATGAACACGAATCGCATACTGGAAACGATGGCCGGAGCCGCCATGGCAATCGCCATGATGGCTGGAGCGCAATCACCGCCCGCACCCGAGCCCGCGCCCGCACCCGCTCCAGCCGCGGCCCCTGCGGCCGCTCCCGCCGCTCCGGCTCCGCTCTCAACATTCGTTCTCACAGGTCCGCTAACTTGGCTTCCGCCGGCTGTTTTCGATGCCGGTCCATTCGGCAAGCTGTCCGTCAACGGCATCGTGACCGGCTATGCGCTGGGCCAAAACAATGCCATTACCGGAGACGATTCGAAGCAGGCAACTCTCAGCAACGGGGAAATCTTCATTCAGAGGGCAGACGGAAAGGTTCAGTACTACATCCAGGCGGGCGTTTACACCATGCCGACGCTCGGCGTGCCGTTTATGAACGCCGAAAATACCGTGAACAATTTCTATGGGCCTGTTCCGGTTGCCTATTTGAAGTTGCAAGCGGGTAAAAACACGCAGTTCCTTATCGGCTCTCTTCCCACGCTGATGGGCGCTGAGTCCACGTTTACGTACCAGAACTTCAACATCGAGCGCGGCATAGTTTGGAATCAGGAAAACGCCGTCAATCACGGCATCCAGATCAACCAGACCATGGGTAAGTACCTGTCCGGCGCAATCAGTTGGAACGACGGTTACTATTCCAACCGCTACTCGTGGCTCTCGGGCTCGCTGACACTTACCAAGGGGCCTCATAGCTTGGTTTACGACGGGATGGGGAACCTCGGACAGACTGCCTATCAAACGGTGGCCACACCGGTGCAGAACAACAGCTATATGCACGCGGTGATCTATACGTACACCAAGGGCCCATGGATCATTTCGCCGTACTTCCAGTACGGCAAGCTGCCGACCAACGCGAAGGTAGGCGTCCCCATGGGTACTTCCGCAACCGGTGGCGCGATCAACGCCAGCTACGCTTTCAAGAGCGGCTTCTCGCTTCCGGTGCGCGTGGAATACCTAANNGAGTTCGGGGAGTGCTACCGACGGATCGGTCAATTTGTTAGGCTTTGGGGCTGGCAGCGCAGGCACTACTTTTACCGCCACGCCCACCTATCAAAAGGGCGGGTTCTTTGTACGCGGAGATCTCGCGTATGTGCATGCCACCGATTCCACTACGGGAGATGTCTTCGGCAAGGCAGGAACTGATCCCAGCCAGTTCCGGGTCGTGGGTGAATTCGGCTTCATCTTCGGCAACAACATCCAAAAATAACCGAATCGAGGCGCTGGGCTATGATGGTTCTCCTCAGTGTCATCGTGATCTACGTTGTCTTCGTCGCTATCTTCAGGCCGAAGCGCTAGAGGACGTCAAACTGCGGTTCCGGCCGGCCTATTTCACGATGGGCCATACCGGAACCGCGCCGCCAAACCCTTTTCGAAGATTCTGTTCCTGAGTCAGAGTAGGTCCAGATCTCATTTCAATTTCCTCATTTCATCCTTATCAAGCCGCTCCTAACATTCAGTTAACCCGCACCAGCACAACAGCAAGCCTGGCTCAGGTGAAGCTTACGAAATTCCCGGGGGCCAACCGCCGGGCAGACTCACGAAATTCAATCCTAAGGAGAAAGCTCATGGCCGATCAAAAAGCACCTCAGATGCAAGCCACCCTGGGCCTTACAGGGCTGACAAGCAATGCAATGGCCCTCATCGCCCCCGGCGCATTCCTATGGCTCACCTTCTACATTCAGGCCACTACGGGCACCACCGCGCCAGCCATGTGGCTGGGCATCTTTGGCGCCCTGCTGCTCTGCCTGGCCACAGCGGTCGCCTACGCTGAAATCTCCAAGCTTTATCCCGGCACCGGGTCGAGCTACTACTATGCGGAGCAGGCGCTGCTCTCCAAGGACAAGGCCTTCAAGTACGCCCGCGTCGCCAAGTTCATCGTTGGCTGGGGTTCTCACCTTTATTACTGGGTCTATCCCGGCGTGATGGTGGCCACCACCGGCATCTTCGTTGGCTATGTGGTCGGCTTCCTCTATCCCAACGCAATGAGCGGCTCGAATCCCGGGCCTCTCTTCATGGCGCTGATCGCGGTTGTCTTCTCGATCTTCGTCGGCTGGATCGCATCCAAGGGCGCGGGCGCTTCCACGGCCGTCAACCTGGCCATCAACGTGATTCAGATCTCCGCGCTGATCGTCTTCAGCTTCCTGGCTGTTGGCTATCGTGTCAGCCATCCGGCAGGCACGGCTGCCTTCCAGTACGACAACCAGACGCTGGCCACCTACACGTACCAGTTCGCCACTGCCAAGGACGGCTCGACGATCCGCGATGCCAGCGGCGCGCCTCTGCCCTTGCTCGACACGGCCGGCAAGCCGGTGCCTTTCGTCATTGATTATCCTGAGAAGGACTCGACCGGCGCCTTTCTCTCTCACCCCAACGCCGCTTCGGTGGTAAAGCCGCATCAGTTCAGTTTCCTGTTCATTCAGGCCACGGTCGCCATCCTGATCCTGGTCGGCTTCGAATCGGTGACCTCGATGGGCGGCGAGGCTAAAAATCCCACCAAGCACATACCGATTGCGGTCATCGCCTCGCTGTTGATTCAAGGCCTGGTCTGCTACCTGATCGAGTATTTCGCGGCTAACTACTTCCTTAACTCGGGGTATAGCATGGCGAATGCCTCCAGTTCCGCCGCGCCCATCGGTGACATGATGATCATCGTCGGCGACGCGCTGCTGGGCCACGGCAACGGGCACTACTTCATGCTGGCGGAGGCCTTCACGGTCTTCCTGGCGCTGATCGGCACCACGCTGAGCTGCATGAACACCGGCGCTCGCGTCACCTACGCGATGGGCAAGGACGATGAGGCTCCCGAGCACTTCGGCATCCTGCACGCCGGGTCGCTCTCGCCCCGCAAGGCTATCTGGACGTTGGTCGCCATCTCGGCGGTCATCGGCGTCATCGCAGTGTCACTTGTGTTTGGCGACGCCGGCGCTCCTACCGATGCGGCCATCAAGGCTCTGCCGCAAGGGCTATTCTCCAGTTGGGGATACCTCTCGCACGACCAACTGGCGGCCCTGCCGAACTCGCTGCTGACTATCACGCTTACCTCCAACTTTGGGACGTTTATCCTTTATGCACTGAGCTGCTTCCTGTGCATAGTGGCCTTCCATAAGCGTCCCGATTATAACGTGGTGCTTCACCTGCTCATTCCCGGCTTCGGACTGCTCGCAAACCTGGTCTGCATGGCCTTCTACATCATCAGCCCGGTCTTCGGACTCGGCACCTTCAAGGAACCGCTGCTGGCACTGGGTATCTCCGGTGTCTGGGGCATATATGGCGCGATTTACTTCCTGCGCTCCTCGAAGGCCAAAGGCAAGGAGATATTGCTTACATCCAGGTAGGCTCATTCAACCGCGGCTTCCCACAATCGCTGGGTGGCATCTCCGCCAGGCAAGTCAAGGCGGAGATGCCACCCGGTGGTACGTTTGCAGACAAGGAGAGGATTCGTCATGGACAGAAGCTTTTTCCGCAGCCCCCGAAGCCCTGACCCTGTCCCAGTTATCCTTGCTTCTGAATCGCATTCTTTTTTGCAATCATCGAAGAGATATCTCCAGGCGGCGCCACTCATGCTCGACGTTCAGTTCGGCCAGGTCAGCGATTTCGGCAAAGTCCGCAAAAACAACGAGGACGCGATGGGCTCGTTTATTCCCACGTCGCGCCGTCAGGCCCGCAGCCACGGCTTTCTCTTCGCGGTCTGCGACGGCGTGGGCGGTATGGACTTCGGCGAGGTTGCCTCCGCCACGGCCGTCAAAACTCTCACCGAGGAATTTCCTAAAGCGCAGGCCGGCACCATGCTAACGACGCTGCTGCCGCGGCTGATCGAGACGGCCAACTCCGCCGTTCACGACTGCTCTCTGAAGCCTGAGTACCAGGGCCGGAAGATGGCCACTACGCTGGTCTGCTGCGCCCTGCGTTACAACCAGGCCGTTGTCTCCCATGTGGGCGACTCGCGCTGCTACCTGGTCCGCAACAAAGTAGCCAGACAGATTACGCAAGACCACACCTGGGTCAATGAGCAGCGGAAGATGGGCCTGATTTCCGCCAGCGAGATGGCTACCTCCGATGCGCGCCACGTGATTCTTCGCTCGCTGGGGAAGGAGATGTTCGTCGCTCCGGACACCACAGCGCTGACGCTGCTGGCCGGCGACGTGCTGATTCTCTGCACCGACGGCCTGCATGACGAGATTGACGAGAAAGAGATGGCATGGATCGTCTCACAGGATAAAAAGATCGACGAGATTGCCCGCGAGTTGGTGGCCCGCGCTGTCGAGGTGGACGGCAACGACAACACCACCGCGCAGGTCATCCGCGTGCGCTCGGTCGAGCAGGTGGGGATGTACCGCGGGCGGCCTTACCGGATGCCCGCCTGAGGCTGTTCCTGGCGAGAATCAACAAAAACTCTTACGGAACCCTTACTCTTTTCGCGCCGTTTCCCGATACAGTAGAATCAATCAGCACGATGGAGTGTGCCGCACGATGGGTTTTCACGACGGCTTCGAGGCCGGTTCCGAGATCGATTACTACCGCATTGAAGAGCCGGTCGCCCGCAGCGGCATGGCCACCATCTACCGCGCCACCGACACGCGCGACAACCGCCAGGTGGCGCTGAAGATTCCTCACCCCGATATGGAATCCGACGCCATTCTCTTCGACCGCTTTCAGCGCGAGGCCGGCATCGGCGAGAAGCTCGATCATCCCAAGGTGATGCGCGTCTTCGGCGGCGAGGAGCGCACGCGCATCTATATGGTCATGGAATGGTGCGAGGGCCGCCTGCTGCGCGAGATCCTCGATGAAGGACCGCTCTCGCAGGAACGAGCCCTGCGCATCGCCGGCGAGGTTCTGGATGGACTGGATTACATCCATGCCAACGGCGTCGTCCATCGCGACCTGAAGCCGGAAAATATCATGGTCGATCCGGACGACAATATCAAGCTGATTGACTTTGGCATCGCCGGCGACGCGGCCGCCAAGCGCCTCACCTACGCCAATTTCACCGCCGCCATCGGCACGCCCAATTACATCTCGCCCGAGCAGGTGAAGGGCAGGCGCGGCGATGGCCGCAGTGATATTTATTCGATGGGTGTGATTCTCTACGAGATGCTCTCGGGCAAGCTGCCCTTCACGGGCTCCAATCCGATGGCCGCGATGAATGACCGCTTGCTGAACTATCCTTTGCCGCCCACGATGGCCAACCCCGCGATCTCTCCGCAGTTGCAGGAGGTCATCTATCGTGCGCTGGAGCGGGATCCAAAGAATCGCTACGCGAAGGCCAGTGAGTTTGCCTGGGACTTGGCGCACCTGGATCAGGTGGGCATCGAGGACCGCGTGGAGTTGCGCGACTGGCAAAAGCGCAAATCGCAAAACCTGCGCAAATTTCTTTACTACGGCGGGCTGGCGATGATTCCGGTCGTCCTGTTGCTACTAATGTTTCTGCTGGCGCATCGGCGATGAGGCGGCGTTGTCTCTAGTTCCATTTTCAAGTCAGACTTGTCATCCTGAGCGGAGCGCAGTGGAGTCGAAGGACCTGTTTTCCTCTGTGCGTGCGAAAGATTTGGGTGCCCCAGGTCCGGATTTTCGGACCTGGGATACGAAGAACCTCAACCAGCCTTCTTTACGCCTGCTCTGCAACCTCCGCAGCGATCTTGCGCAGCTCGGGCAGGATCTCGCCCAACGGAACAGCCTGCGCCGAGCGCGTTCCCAGCGCGAAGTACGCCTTGCGATACAACGCGAAGAGCCGCTCGTAGATCGCTGTTGCGATGGGCCGCGGCGAGAAGACTGTGAAGGGCAGGCAGAGCTTGTCCTGGGCCGCTTCAATCGTTGGGAAGGCTCCGGCGGCGAGCAGCGCGATGATTGCCGAGCCGCGGCTGGTGGGCACGCCCGCCGGAACCAGCACCGGCTTGCCGAGCACATCGGCGTAGACCTGATTCAGCACCGCATTGTTCTGCGGAATGCCGCCGGCGTTGATCACGCGCTCTACCGGCACGCCGTACTCGGCCATGCGCTCGAGGATGATGCGGGTGTGGAAGGCCGTGCCCTCGATGGCCGCGAAGAGTTCGTCCTGCGCGGTCTGCACCAGATTCCAGCCAAAGGTGACGCCGCCCAGTTCAGGGTTCACCAGCACGGTGCGGTCGCCGTTGTCCCATGTGAGGCGCAGCAGACCGGTCTGGCCGGGCTTGTAGGCTTCGAGTCCCTTGGAAAGCTCGGCGACCTTGGTTCCCGCGCGGCGCGCGATGGCCTCGAAGATGTCGCCCGTCGCCGAGAGGCCGGCCTCGATGCCGGTGAATTGCGGATGCACGCTGCCCGGAACGACGCCGCAGACGCCGGGAATCAGTTGTGTCTGGCGGCTCATCGCGATGATGCAGGTGGAGGTGCCGACGACGTTGACGACATCGCCCTCGCGGCAGCCCGCGCCCAGCGCATCCCAGTGCGCATCGAATGCGCCGACGGGAATAGGGATGCCGGCGCGCAGGCCCAGTTCTTCGGCCCACTTCGGCGCAAGATGGCCGGCGAGGTGATCGGAGGTGAGGTAGTCGCCTGCAAGTTTTTCGCGCACGCCGTCAAAGAGCGGGTCGAGTTTGGAGAGGAAGGACTGCGGCGGCAGGCCATGCCACTTGGGGTTCCACATCCATTTGTGGCCCATCGCGCAGACACTGCGTTTGGCGAGTTTGGGATCGGTGATGCCGCAGAGCGTGGCCGCCACCATGTCGCAGTGCTCAAAGGCGGAGGCGAATCTGTCGCGCTTGTCATGATTGTTGCGCAGCCAGTGGAGCAATTTGGCGAAGCCCCATTCGTGCGAATAGACGCCGCCGCACCAGTCGATGGCTTCCAGCTTCTCGCTGTGCGCGAGTTCGGTGATCTCCCGCGCCTCGGCGTGCGCGCGATGATCGCACCACAAATAATATTCATTCAGCGGCTGCATCCGCGCGTCGACGGGAACGACGCTGGAGCCGGTAGTGTCCAGCGCGATGGCCGCAACCTGATCGCCCGTGATGCCCGCTTCCTTCACCGCCGAGCGAGTGGCGGCGGCCAGCGCGCTCATCTGATCGGCGTGCGCCTGCGTGGCGTAATCGGGGTCCTCGCGGCGGCGATGCAGCGGATACTCGGCCAGCGCCGTGCCCAGCCGCCCGCGCTCGCTGTCCATGATCGAGACGCGCACGCTCAGCGTTCCAAAATCAACTCCGGCTACGATGGTCATCTTTCTTTTCCCTCTAAACTAGTTTCGTGACAGTTGATCGTGAAAAAGTGAAGAAGTGAATGAGTGAATGAGTGAATGAGTGAAGTAAGGATAGCGCGCGTTTTTCACTTATTCACTTATTCACTCATTCACTTATTCACTTATTCAGTCATGATTGTTTCGCAATTCAATTGTCACTGCGCTAGACTTCTTCTCCATGGAGGTATGAATCCCAGCCCATGTAGCGGGTGGCGGCTTCGTGGACGGCCTTGGAGACGTCGCTGAAGCTGGCGGCTACATGATGCTCGAAGCCTTCGCGGCAGATGAAGCGCAGCAGCTTCTGCAGGTTGGGAATCTGGGCAACGCCCGCGCCGCCGAAGGTCTCGAGCGGATCGTCGGTGAAGCTGCCCGCGCCTGTATAGCCGCGGATGAGGCCGTGGTTGTCGTCGGTGGAATAGCGAGCATAACTCATTACGCCGGCCTTGACGCGGCCCACGCAGGTTCCGAAGGTGTTCTGAATGCCCACGGTGCCGGCGATGATCGCCTGATAGTCCATCGTCGGAGGCTCGGCGAAGAAGTGCTTGGGCAGATTAGAGCAGTGGAAGCAGACGCACTTGTTGGGGTCGCTGCCGTAATTATTATTCCAATCCAGCAGCGCCGAAGGTGTGCCCGATGCCAGCGTCATCATGTACATGCCTAGAACGCCGGGAATATCCACTTCGCAGGCCGAGGGAATCAGATCGTTGCTCATCATGCTCATGATGGTGCAGGGCACCACGCCAAAATACTCTTCAAACGAGGTCCAGCACTGCACGGCGGTCACCGCGCAGTTGGTCTGCTTCATCCATGTGTCGATGACGGCGCCCAGCTTGGCCATCTTGAGCAGCGCCGCTTCGGGAACCTTGCCGGTGCTGACGTAGCTTTTGATGGCGGCGAGCTTGGCCTGCGCGGCATCATCGTTGTCGTTCATCTTGGCGATGCGGCCAAAGATTTCCGAAAGATCAATCGGCTCGATGGAGATGCCGCTCGACTCGTAGAGGCGCTCGGAGTAGCGCACGGTGTTGAAGGCCGCGGGACGCGCGCCGATGGCGCCGATGCGCAGATTCTTGAGGCCCTTGACGATGCGGCAGATCGAGGTGAACCAGGCCAGATCGGCGGTGAACTCCGGCGAAGTGAGGCTCTCGGTGTGCAGCGTGGTCAGCGAGTAGGGAATCTTGTACTGCATCAGGTTGTTGCAGGCGCTCATCTTGCCGCAGAAGCTGTCGCGGCGGACGGCGATGGTCATCTCCTCCGAGTGGTCGGGCGTGGCCTGCACCAGCACTGGAACCCGGAGGCCGCTGAGGCGAATCGCGTCCACAATGCCGCGCTCCTCGCCGAAGTTGGGCAGCGTGATGATGATGCCGTCGATCTCGTCGGCGTGCTTTTTGAAGAGCTCGGCGCACTTTTGCGATTCGGCGTAGGTCTCCACCGCGCCGTGCTTGGATTCTTCGGGGCTCAGCACCACGACATTCGCGCCCGCCGCCTCCAGAACTTTGATGATCTCTTCGCGGCCGGTCTTCGCCAGATGGCCCGGGAAGAAGCCGCGATTGCCTACCACTACGCCAAATGTCACTTTCTTTTGTGCTGCCATGTTTTTAGCTCCCTTGATCTTTGCCGCGTGCGCGGCAGTTGAAATGGCTGATAAATTGTTTTGATTGCCGGGTGCCCCACCCTCGCCTCGTACTTGTTTGTGCGGCTTCGGGGTCCCCAACGACAGGTCTTCGTCGTTG
>PMTP01000116.1 GCA_003167305.1 Acidobacteriaceae bacterium | reverse complement strand
AAGTGGCCGTAGGCGGCGGTCTTCTGGTAGATGGGGCGGCGCAGGTTCAGGCTCTCGATGATGCCCTTGGGCGTGAGCGAGAAGTTCTTGCGGACCAACTCCGTCAGCTTGGCCTCGCCGATCTTGCCCGTTCCAAAGGTATCCACGCGCACGCTGACCGGATCGGCTACGCCGATGGCGTACGCCAGCGCAACCTCGGCGCGGTCGGCNNTCCACCTTCGTCGGGTCTTTCCCCGAAAAAGCGCCGCCGCCGTGACGGCCCGCGCCGCCGTAGGTGTCCACGATGATCTTGCGGCCGGTGAGGCCGGTGTCGCCCATCGGTCCGCCGATGACGAAGCGGCCCGTGGGGTTGATGTGGTACTTGGTGTGCTCGTCGAGCCACGCGGCAGGCAGCACGGCCTGGATGACGTACTTGAGGATGTCGGCGTGCAGCTCCTCATTGGTGACGCTCTCGGAGTGCTGGCTGCTGATGACCACGGCGTCGATACGGGCTGGCTTGCCGTTCTCATCATATTCAACCGTCACTTGGCTCTTGCCGTCGGGGCGCAGGTAAGGCAGCTTGCCGGACTTTCGCACGGCTGTCAACTGGCGGCAAAGCTTGTGAGCCAGCGAGATGGGCGCCGGCATCAGCTCGGGGGTTTCATTCGAGGCGTAGCCGAACATCATGCCCTGGTCCCCGGCGCCGCCGGTGTCCACGCCCTGGGCAATGTCGCCCGACTGCTTGTTGATGGTCGAGATGACGGCGCAGGTGTTGGAGTCAAAGCCGTAGAGGGCGTTGTCGTAGCCGATGGAGGCGACGACGCCGCGCACCAGGCTTTGGAAATCGACGTAGGCTTTGGTGGTGATTTCGCCGGCGATGACCACCAGGCCGGTGGCTGTGAGGGTCTCGGCGGCTACGCGGCTGTAGGGGTCCTGCTCCAGGCAGGCGTCGAGGATGGCGTCGGAGACCTGGTCGGCAATCTTGTCGGGATGGCCTTCGGTCACGGATTCAGAGGTAAACAGGAAACGGTCGCTCAATGTAAAAACTCTCCTCCCATTGCAGGGAATTCAATTTGGGCGGCCTGGAGCGAGGACCGGTTCATGCTGGATCACCGGCGCGGGGAGCAAGAGTTGCTCTCACGCATCGGACCCACTCTCGCACAGGAGACGCCAGCACCGTCAGGCTTGCGCCTTGGGATGCATTGCTCTATGGTAATTGCCGCGAGCGTTTGGGGGCAATCGCTTGCAGTGAACGGGCGGCAAAGGCAGGTGAGGTGAAATTTCCGCGCGGTGAGCGGAGACTGCGTCAAACAATTCAATGGAAGAAATATGGAAAGCAAGGGCTGCTAAGCACAATGCTTTTGCGCTTAGAGGAGGCCCGGAGAACAGCATTCATGCGGGCCAGCTTCCGTTTCGATGCGTGAGCGGGATACAGATTGAGGCCATCGCAAAGCGGGCCGAGCCCATGCGCATCGGCAGCAGCGTTGTCCACCAGCCGGCGCGCAGGCCATAGTAGCGCACCGCCAGGAAAGCGCCCAAGGCCACTACCAGCACCAGCAGAATCACTCCGATCCAGCGTAGGCGATTTACCATTGCTTCGCTGCGCTGGATGCGCGCTTTGCCCACGTTCGAGGCAAACTCCAGCCAGTCGCGGTCCTCTTCGACCATCTGCCCGCTGGCGGCATAAGCCGTGAGAAACCGTTCCGTCCAGTCGCTCTGGTTAAGGCCGACGGCGCTCGCGTAGCCGCGCACAATGCCTTTGTTCAGAATCCCGCCGGGCAGCAGACGGAAGTTCTCCTGCTCCAGCGCCTCAAGGTACCGGGGGCTGATCTTGGTGACTGCCGTGATGTCTTCCAGCGCTATGCCGCGGGAGATCCGCTCCATGCGCAGGTCTTCTCCAAAGTTGCCCATCGCCTACCAGAAACCGGTTCGAGTGCCGAGCATGAATACCCATTCACAATAAACCCGGATGCTGCTCCGGTCAAAGGACGGAAACCCTTTTCCCTTTCTTTTCAGGAAGCTGCAGATTTTGGACATCTATCGTTCGATTTGGGCGGCTCCCACCTCTCCACGTGCCGCCAGCCCAAGGCTGTTACCCTGAAAGCGAGGGCAGTTTTCCAGCGTCTTCATGCCTCTGAGAGCCAGGATCGGGAATGAACAAGCTCATCTTCGCCAATCTGCTGCACCGGCCGCTGCGCTCACTCATCAGCGTTTTCGCCGTGGCTATTGAAGTCATCATGATGCTGACTATTATCGCCATTATGGTGGGCCAATTGACCGGGCAGAAGCGGATGAACAACGGAATCGGCGCCGATCTGATCGTGCGCGCCAGCAACGCCATGATCTTCAATGGGATCAACGGAGCGGTCATTCCCGTCAAGATGGAGGGGATTTTGCGGGCGCTGCCGCATGTCGCCGTGGCCACGCCGGTCAATCAAAAGCTCTCCATGGTCGATGGGTTGGAGGTACTGTGGGGGATCGAATACCCGACCTACAGTCAATTGAGTCCATTCGTTTTTGCGTCGGGAGGTCCGCCGCAGAAACCGGACGATGTCATCGTGGATGATGTCTTCGCAACCACGGGCAATGGACATCGTGTCGGCGATACGATTCTCATTGAAAAGCGTCCCTTCCGAATCGCGGGCATCTTCGAGCATGGCAAAGGCGGGCGCAAATTGATCTCCATTGACGCCATGGACGATATTACCGGTACGCCGGACAAGGCCTCGGCCTTTTATCTGAAGGCGGACTATCCGGAAAATATCGCGCTGATCACCAAGGAAATTCATGCCGTCCGCGGCCTGGAAGACTATCAGGTGATGACCATGGAGGAGTGGTATTCCCTGATGACGCCGGACCATATTCCCGCGCTGAATACCGCGATGCGCGTGGTGATCGGGATTGCGGTCATCATCGGCTTCATGGTCATCTTCCAATCCATGTACACGTCGGTGCTGGAGCGCACGCGAGAGATCGGTATCCTCAAGTCGATGGGTGCCTCCAATCTGACCATCGTCGGCGTGGTGCTGCGCGAGACGGCGCTGCTGGCCATCGCCGGAGTCGTGGTAGGCGTTGCGGCCTCACTTGCCGTCAAATCAGCGCTGGCGCATTGGATTCCTACCCTCTATCTGGATATGAATGCAGCCTGGGTTGCCCGGGGCGCGGCCATTGCATTTGTCAGCTCCGTCTGCGGCGCGCTTTACCCGGCATGGATGGCCGCCCGCAAGGACCCTATCGACGCACTGGCCTACGAGTAGGATTCCTTCGATCAGAGGGTTGCAATGAGCGAGTGCCGCCGCCAGGCGCTCCCGGTGGCTGGGCGGGTATTGCTGCGCCCAACGCCACTCTGATGGCGCTTTCACTCTTCATGATTCCTAGGCCTCGATTTCCGAGACCTGGGAATGCGGGTGATGCAGAACAAACTAAGAGATTTGGTGCGCGCCATCGGAGGCGTGGCAGATGTGAATCTCCGGCTTGATGCCTGTTTTGGCTTCATAGCGCTTGCCTAACTCCGCGGCAAAGGTCTCGGCCTTGTCCTGCTCGACGAGATTCACCGTGCAGCCGCCGAAGCCGCCGCCGGTCAGGCGCGCGCCGATCAGGCCGGGGAGTTCGTTGGCTAACTCGACCATCAGGTCGGCCTCGGCGCAACTGCCCTCGAAGTCCTTGCTGTAGCTGATGTGCGCTTCGGCCATCAGGCGGCCCACTTCCTTCATATCGCCCTTGAGCAGAGCTTCACTGGCGGCGACGGTGCGCAGGTCTTCGCTGATGACGTGCTTGGCGCGCAGGTATGACTTGGGCTCCATATCGTTGCCCCACTTAGCCAAATCCTCCAGCGTGGCGTCGCGCAGGAAGGGCACGCCGCCGCGATGGCTGTTGATGATGGCGCATGCGGCCTCGGACTCGCGGCGGCGCGTGGGATAATCGCCGCCGGCGATGGAGTGTTTGACCATGGTATTGGCAATGACGAGGGCCACGTCGGTCGGAAGCGGCGCGAGACGGAAGCTGAGGTCGCGGCAATCCAATAACAAAGCATGATTCGCCTTGCCGTTGGCGCTGATGAACTGGTCCATGATGCCACAGTTGGCGCCGACAAACTCGTTTTCGACGCGCTGGCAGAGGCGGGCGAGGACCGGGCGGGGATAGTCGGCGCCGATCAGCGACAGTACGGCCAGAGCGGTGACGACTTCCAGCGCGGCGGAGCTGGAGAGGCCGGAGCCGAGCGGCACATCGCCCCAGATGCTCAGGCTAAAGCCGGGAATCTTGTGGCCTTCGCCGGCGAGGATGGCGACGACGCCCATCGGGTAGTCGCTCCAGTGCTTGCCGGCGACGGGCTTCGCGGCGGCGTCGAAGGTCTTTTCTTCGCCGTAGTTCTCGGCCCAGATCACAATTTTACCGTCCGTTCGCGGAGAGATGGCCGCGAGGGTGGCGAAGTTGATGGCCACGGGCATGACAAAGCCCTCGGCGTAATCGGTGTGCTCGCCGATCAGGTTGACGCGGCCGGGAGCGACGAAGATCGCCGGGTCGGCATGGAAGCGGGCAAGGTGCATTGAACGTAAGGCATTAGGATCATGCATAAAGGTCACACTCCTCGAGAATTATTACTGTTGAGATACGTGGTATCCCACCCCTTCGACTAAGCTCGGGCAGGCTCCGCCGCAAAAACAAATGCGCGGCGAGGGTGAGGCACCCGTATTCATCCTGTTTCCAAGACTTCCGCGCTGGCCGCGGTCAGTCTTTCCCAGATTGCGTCCAGCCATGCCTCGTGCTCGGGCTTCATCAGTACCGAGCGCAGGCAGGTGACCGTGCCAGCGCCGTTTGCCGATTCAAAACCAGCTACGGGCTGAAACCATCTCAGCGGCAATTCTACTAGGGCCAGATGCAAATCCCGAAGGGTGCAGGCGGCAAAGATTTTTTGCGCCAGCGCGGAGGATTGCTGGGGCGTCTCGGCCTTCGCCTTCCAGACCACAATATCCAGCTCCGGGCCGCCGCCGGCAAGCGCCTGGAAGCGCCCGGACTTGTCTTCCCTCAGCCGCCGGTCCAGCTCCATGGCCGCCGCACGGCCGCGCGCCAGGCCGAGGGCAAACTCGCCTCCCGGCACAGGCGGCAATAGCTTCTGCGTGGCCCACAAAGCCACCGCCGAGGCTCCAGCCCGCGAACACTCCAGGCTGATCTCGCCGAGGTGCAACTGCCTGGAGGTGAAGTAGGTGTAGGGTGAGTCGTGCTTGTAGAAGCGCCCCACCGTAGGATCGCGAAAGAGCACACAACCACAGCCGTAGGGCTGCAAGCCGTGCTTGTGCGGGTCGATCACAATCGAATCGGCTTGGCCGATAACCGCGAAGGCCCGCCGCGCCGGCTCGTCAAGAGCCTCAGAAATCAGCCGGAAGTAGCCGCCATAGGCCGCGTCCACGTGCACACGGAAGCCGTACCGCGAACGCAACGCCAAAATCTCGTCCAGCGGATCGACCGCACCGATGGCGGTCGTGCCAAGCGTCACTACCACCGTGCCCACGTCGCCTTTGCGCAGTTCGTCCTCCAGCGCCTCCATGCTCATGCGTCCGCGGCGGTCGGCGGCGATGGGCGCATACTCCAGCTTCAGCACGGCGGAGATGCGCTGGTGGGTGTAGTGCGCCTGCTCGGAGCCGACAATGCGCCTGGCTGGAGCCAGTTGCCCAGCCACCCACAGCGCCTCCAGGTTGGCCAGCGTACCGCTCGAATTCAGATGGCCGAGAAAATCCGCCCAGCCGAAGATCGCGGCGATTTCGCGGACAGCCTCAATCTCCATCTCCGAGCTGGCCCGGCCACCGTCGCGCGCGTGGTTGTTGGGGTTGATCGTCATGGCCAGCGCGTAAGCAGCCCGCGCCAGCGGATGGGGCGGCTTGAGCATCTGCCCGGCATAGAGAGGGTGAAAGTAGGGGTAGTTGTCGCCCAGACGACGCGCGACGCCTTCCAGAACCCGCGCCATCGCCGCGGGGTTTGCCGCGGAGTCGAAGGCAGGCAAGGCCGCGAACTGCTCCTCGAGCAGCTCGGTGGCGCGCGATAACAGTTCGGGAACGGGATCGGTTGGCATGGTAACCTTCTACGGTAACACAGCNNAGAGTACGACATTAAGGCCTTCCAATTCAATAAGTTCCAAGATGGAAAATGAAAAAAGTGTCGCGGAACGCAACAAATTCGCACTTTATTTGGAAAAGGGATGGTACACTGCTTTCAGCGTTAGACCGAAGCGGGCGTGAGCAGTACTCGCCCAAACAAGCAAGATTCTGCCAGTGGTCGCTCCGATTCATCCAGCGCAATTCAATTCAGGAAATACGATCAAAATGGAACAAGGTACAGTGAAATGGTTCAATGACGCGAAGGGTTTCGGCTTCATTTCGCGCCAGAACGGCGAAGATGTTTTCGTGCATTACTCTGCGATCAGCTCTAGTGGTTTCAAGAGCTTGCAAGAGGGTCAAGCCGTGCAATTCAACGTGGTGAAGGGGCCCAAGGGCTGGCAGGCTTCTGACGTGCAGCCGGTTAGCTAAGCCCATTGGCCGGATTACGGCAGAATCGAGCAAACAAGCGAGGGCTGGGAGCGATCCCAGCCCTCGTTTGTTTTGTGCGCCTGCCAATACGGGGTAGTACAGCCCCCCTGGCGATCGATCATCGGGGCAACTGAATCGTCTGTTCTTCGCCCGTGTACGAAACCACCTTGTCCGGATTGCTTGTAACTTCCACGCCAACGCCATGGCTCTTTCCCGCAATCACAATCTGGAAGGTGCGAGTCTTCAACATGCCGGGAAATTCGCCCTTCCTGGCGTCGATTGTTAGTCGGCGGCTTGCGTCGTTCCAATGAAACGCAATCGTCGCATACACGCCCTTTTCGTAGTTATAATTGTCGTTCTCGTCCTCGTAGAGCGTGAAGCTGCCGTCGGCTCCGGGATAGATGCGCAGCTCGATGGGATCGGCGGGTTTTTCGGTTGAGTATTGAAGGAAGGGTCCCATCGGCACAATCGATCCGGCCCTGACCATGAGCGGCATCTTCTCAATCGGCGCATCCGCGATGACGGTTCTGCCGCCGTCCAGCTTCTCTCCCGTCCAAAAATCAATCCAGGAAGTACCGGCCGGCAGATAAACGCTTCTTGTCTTCTTCCTGGCTTCGACAACCGTTTCCTTGGCGTGAATCGACGGAGTCTTCCAGTAGAGCTTGGCCCGGAAGGCGCCCAGCGAACTATTCGTTGTCTCGAACTTGAAGTCATATTTCTTGCCCGCAACCAGCGCCACGGGCACGGTCCATGACTCCATCGATTCGTAGTTATGCGGAACTTCCTTGCCGTCCAGATACACCCGCCGAGCCCCGAAGCTCTTCAGGTTGAAGCGGTAATTCCCGGTTTCCGAGGGAGTTAGCTTGCCTTCCCAGCGAATGGAGAATTTGGGCCCGGAGACAAAACTTTCGTAGCCCGTGTACCAGTCCAGATTCACATCCGGTTCCACGTCTTCATGACACACGTTTTTGAACTCATCATCGCAATAGTAGGTTGCGTTCAGGCCCGGCTTGCCGTCCTTCGTCTTGAAATGCTCGGAAGTCACCAGAATGCCATCCTCCGGCGGCCGATGAACCATATACTCCGTAACAGGCGAGACCATGATCGCCGGGCCGAACATAAACTGATCGTTGATCGAATACGTCTTATGGTCGCTGGTGAAATCCATCGGCAGACCGCGCATGATCGAGTACCCGTTATGCGTAACCTGCCAGCCCAGCGAATAGATGTACGGCAGCAGGCGGTAGCGCAGATTGTCGAACTTCTCCAGCACAGGAGTATATTCGCCAAACTCCCAGATCTCGCGTGGAGTTTCCGAACCGTGCGCCCGGAAGATAGGAGAAAACGCGCCGAGCTGGAACATGCGCGTGTAAAACTCCTGATACGCGGGATCATTGCCGCCGTTCATGAAGACGCCGCCCTGGCATCCGAGCGAGTATGCGCCAATGTCGAAGGTCCAATAAGGAATGCCGGACATGCTGTGGTTGACTCCGGCGGCTATCTGCTGCTTATACACTTCCCAGCTTGCGCCGATGTCTCCCGACCAGGTGGTTGCCGCGGCCCGCTGCTGGCCGGCGAAGGTCGAGCGGGTGAGAATGTAAACACGCTTCTGGTCTGTCTCTTTTCGCTGATTCTTATAGACGGCCTCGGTGTCGAGCAGCGAGTAAGAGTTAAGATACCTGGCGAAGGTTCCGAGATGATTGTCCTGCACCCTCTTCATCTCATACTCTTCACCCTCCTGCGTCAGCGCGTTGACCATATCCGGCTCGGTCGAATCCATCCACCAGCCATCAACGCCCTTGGAGAATAGTCCCTTGTTCGCATACTTCCAGTACAAATCCGTGGCGGCTGGATTGTACACATCAAAGTACTTGAATCCGGCCCAGCCCACGGTCGGAAACAGATACCCGTCCTTGTCCATCTCCTTGTAAATCTGCGAAGACGGCCCTAGCCCGGCCCAGATCGAAACCATCAGGTGGAAGTTTTGCTGGTGCAGCTCGTCGATCATTTCCTTGGGGCGGGGATACTTTGTTTTATCGAAGATCATTCCCCCCCAGTTATCGTTATTGCCCCAATAATTCCAGTCCTGCACGATGTCATCGATCGGAATCCGGCGCTCGCGATACTCCCGCGCGATGCCCAGCAGTTCGTCACGCGTGGCGTAATGCTCCTTGCTTTGCCAGTAGCCGTAGGCCCACTTGCCGTACATGGGCGCCTCGCCGGTGAGCTGCCTGTATCCCGCAATTTCCTGATCGATCGTGGGGCCGTAGAAAAAGTAGTAATCGATGTTATCGCCAATCTCTGACCAGAAGGAGGTCTTGCCGCCGCGGTCGTCGAAGATCGTCTTGGAATAGTTATCCCAGAAGATGCCGTATCCCGCGGTTGAAACCAGGACGGGCGTAACCGCCCACTTGTTGGCCTGCACAATCTTCACGCTCCGTCCGCGATAGTTCATGACCCCTAACTGCTGCTGTCCCAGGCCATATACGCCTTCATCCGAGCTCAGCCTGAAGTTCTGCTGAACGCTGAAGGCTGACTTTTCGCGCGCAATCTGTGAAGGCGTGAAGATGGCCCGTCCCTGCTCCCTGAGAAGCGTGTGGTCTCCGCTGTCGAGATATTGAATCGAGCCATCGCTCTTGCTGATCCGCAGCTTGACATGCCCGTAACTCAGAGTCACTCCCGCTGCGTTCTCTTCGACATGAACGTCCAGATCAGGCAGAGCTTTTTTGAGAACGGAGAGGCTGAGTTTCTCGCTTGTGCCGCCGGTGGGCCATTTCACGACGCGGACGATGCCCTCCGCATAGAACTGCACCTTCACATTCAGATCGCCGACTGCCAGTTGGACGCCGTTCTGGATGCGCTGAACACCCAGCGGCGCCGGAGTTGCCGGTGAGTTGCTCTGGCAAACCGCTGAAAAAATACTTAGGAAAAACACCATGCACAGTGCCGCAAAGCGCAACGCGGAAGGGATGAATCTCATTTCCCGTACCCCTTTCTTGTTCCAGCCGGTGTGAACCAGCCTCAAGCGAACCCAAGGATAGCTCCAAAACTTTATGTTACATGGGCTGATACGCGAGGGATCAAGAGGCGCGCGGTTTGAAAGGCTCGCTGATTTATTTTCCGGTTCCTATTCCCGGCTTTCGATCCCGAACTCGCCGCCGCCGGTGGCAAACAGCTTCTCGGCCTGGCCGCGCAGGACGCGGTAGAGGGCAAACTGGCGCTGGGTTGCGCCGCGCAATTCGAAGAGCAGCTCGCCGCGATTGTCGGCCAGCGCATTCACGGCGTCCACCAGCCGCATTCGCGGGGTTTCGTCCAGGCGGGAGCCGTCGGCCACGTATTTCAACAGCACCAGCAGGTTGCCGTAGAGGTCCGGCTGCGCGATGAGCGTGACAAACTTCTGCTGGGCCAGGGGCGCATCGCTGTGGGCAGTCAGCACCAGGGTTGCGCCAGAGCCGTAAGCGAGCTCGAAGACGCGGAACTGCTCGTCGATCAAGGGCGGCGGCGGAGGAGGCTCGACAGGGGGGGCGGGCCTGGCGTTCTTGCGCAAAGCCTTCTTCTTGGGCGCCGATGCAGGTGGCGGCCTCAGGCCCAAGGCATCCCGGGCGATCCCTTCGAGATCTGACTTCATCCTGGCCTCATCGTCCGCATTAGCCCAACTGTAGCTCCACGCGTGCTCGGGGCTGGTCTTGACATCGGAGACGGCCACTGCCTGCTGCATATCCGCGGGCAGACCCATCATCGTCGGAAGCACATCCAGGCCGTTGCCGCTGGACTTGCCGCGCTTGAGCCGGGGCCGGTCGGGGTCGGTGACATCGGGCAGAGAATCCACGTGGCCAACTTCTTCCGCTGGCTTCTTCTTGCTCTTCTTCAGCACCGGCCGGTCGGGATCGTCCGGCGGCGCACTGCTGGTCGTTGAGTCAGTGGGTTCCTTTTTATGCAGTGTGGGCCGGTCCGGATCGGGAGCTGGGCCGGAAGCTGTACTCGAAGCAGTGTCCAGGCTTGAATTCGAACTTGTACTCGTACTTCCCGATCCAGCATTCGTGCCGCCATCGCCCGCGCTATCGCTCGTGGTCTTCCTATGCAGCGTGGGCCGGTCGGGATCGCTGGCTGGAGCTGGAGCGCTTGTGCCTGTACCTCCGCTGGAGTTGCCGCTTGTGCTCCCGTCGTCCTTGCCCGGCGCGGGGCTCTCATCGGCGTGATGCTTGCGATGCAGGATGGGTTGGTCGCTCTCTTCGTCTTCGATCCTGCTCCGCGATCCCTCGTCCATTAACGGCTTGGGTTTGGGCCTGGCAAGCGGCTTCCACGCTCCATAGCCGACCCACGAGCCTTGCTCCCGGCCGGCGTTCTTGATCTCGAAGAGTCCCACTGGCTTGCCGTTCTGCTCCAACTCGTACTCGACCTGACCGGCCAGGGCCAGCGGCTCGGGCCTGGCCAGGTAGATGCCGCCATCCTGAAGCTGACCGCCGTCGAGCACGGCCACGGGCACCAGGCGGCTGGTCTTGGGATTGCCTGCTTCGCCCGTCCACTCGAGCACGGCGATGGAGCGCAGTTCGGGCGCGTCCTTGCTCGCCTTGGTTACCTGCCCAGGGTATTGCGCCCACAGCGGGAGCGCAATCAGCAGGCTCATGGCCGCCGGCGCGGTTCGCCTCATCGACAAAAAAACCTTCCCGTGCCAGGCATTTTGCCACCTGCGTCGGAAATAATCGAACCTGATGGCCACCTGCGGCCCTCCAATCAACATACGAGGTGCTTCCCCATGGAACTCAACCAGAAAGTCGCCGACTTTACCCTTCAAACCGACGAGGACAAGACCGCCAGCCTCTCCGCCTATGCCGGCCAGCCGGTCATCCTCTTCTTTTATCCCAGAGCGGACACTCCCGGCTGCACCATCGAGGCCTGCGGCTTCCGCGACACCTTCAAGAAGCTCCAGGCGGCAGGGGCGGTAGTGTTGGGCATCAGCCGCGACACGCCCAGGGACCAGGCCAAATTTCGCGCCAAGTACGAGCTGCCCTACACACTCCTTGCTGATGTAGACGAGAAAGTCTGCAATCAGTTTGGCGTGCTGAAGGAAAAGAACATGTACGGCAAGAAAGTATGGGGCATCGAGCGGACCACCTTCGTCATCGGCCCGGACCAGACCCTGCTGCACATCTTCCCCAAGGTTACGCCCGCGGGCCACGCGGAGGAAGTGCTGGCCCTGCTGTTGGAATGGAAGAAGGCGCACAAGTAGGGCGCATAGGAACAGTCATGGACACAGAAGCGAAAGGCGCTCCCGGCCGCCGGGAGCGCCTTTCGTGGAACAAGCCGTAAGCCGGCTTACTTCTTCTTCTTGGGCTTGTCGGCCCCGAAGGCGGTATTGTGGGTCTGCGTAGCCTCAGCAAGAATGCCTTTCACATCAGTGGCATAGATGCCGGTCGGGGCCAGTTCGAGGTATTTCTGATACGCCTCCGCACAGCCGGGAGGAAGAATCATCTTCCCTGTGGCGGGGTCGATCGAGGCCTTCTGGATGAGACCCTGGCCCTTGAGGTAGAAGGGGAGAGCCTGAGTCGGATCGGCTTTGATAGCCTCGTCGGCTGCTGCTGCCTGGGCATCTCCGTTGCCCAGGTTCGAGAAGATCACCGCTTCGTTCTTCAGATACGTTGCCCCTGGGGGATTGGCCTTGGCGGCCGAGTCATAGGCCGCATTCGCTTCCGGAACCTTGCTGGTGCGCGCATAGATCTCGCCCAGGCCGCTATAGGCATCACCCTGAACTTGAGGATTCGGCTTCTTCGACGCCGTATCCATCTCAATCACCTTCTTGTAGTTCACTTCCGCTTCGTCGAACTTCTTCAGGCCGAGTTGCGCATGGGCTAAGTTATCCCAGAGAACCGAAGCGTCAGGCTTGGCCACAGTGGCCTTGAGCATGAGGGTTTCGACTTCGGTATACTTCACGGTCCTGATCTCGGCTTCCTTGGCATCGATATCCGCTCTGGAGGCGGTGGCGCCAAGGGTCTGGACAGCTGTCTGGCGCGCCGCATCGACATCCTTGAAGTCCTGTTCGCAAGTCTTGAGATCGGCGTTGAGGGTTTTGATCACCGCGTTAGCCTTTATGGCGTCGCCATTCTTCTTCTTGAGATCCTCAAGCTGTTTTCTCTGATCCGAAGGCAGCTGGTCGATGTACTCCTTGCGGGACATATCGAGATCCTGGACCATATC
>PMTP01000043.1 GCA_003167305.1 Acidobacteriaceae bacterium | reverse complement strand
GCTCTTTGGCCCAGCCCAGCAGCATTTCTGCGTCCTTGTCAGTGTTTGCCCGGCCGGTGCGGTAGGGTGCCTCGGCATGGATGGAGATGCCGTGCAGAAAGATCGGCTGGCCATTCAGCAGGATTTCCGTTCCGCGTGTCTCGATGGTGCGAAAGCCGATTTCTTCATCAATGGAATCCTGACCAGCACTGATTCTGACTTTGTAGAGCTTCGGCGTCTCCGGCGACCAGCGCTGCAAATTCGACGCCACCAAAAGAAACTTCGCGCGACCGTCCGCGTCGAGAACGCCGGAGCCTTTGGAGTTAAGTTCGGGAATCTGGACTTCAACCTTGTCACCAATGTGCCCACCTTCAACGTGGACCCAGCCCTCGATGTGCTCAAGATGCAAGGAGCCGATGATGCCGAAGTCGTTGCCATGGGGGGTGATTGTCGTCTCCGGAGCCTTACTGAGATGCACATCATACTGATCGATAAAGGCCTCGGGAACTTCAATCAGCGAAACCGAGCGCGTAAGGCCGCCATAGTTCCACCAATCGGTTTCCAGCGTGGGAACATTGTCTTCGCGGCGCGTGTTATCGACGGCGGCTACCACAAAGTTGCCGCCGGCATGAATCGCCGCGGTCACCTCGCAGTTGAAGCTGGTGTAACCGCCCTCGTGTTCGCAGACCTTCTGCCCGTTGACCCAGAACCAGGAGTGATAGTTGGCCGCACCCACATGAAGGAAGACGCGCGTATGCTCTTTGGGCTGGTAAGTGAAATCGCGCTCGTACCAGACAGGTCCTTCATAGAAGAAGAGCGACTCGCGTTGCGTGTTCCAGTCGGCGGGCACCTTCAGCGTGGGGGCCTTCGAGAAGTCGTACTCGGTGGGAAAGGGATCGCCGGGCTGGGCCTTCCGGTTGAGAAAAAAGCCGTTCTTCTTCTCTTCGTGATGAAAGCTGAAGAGCCCGGAAAAGTAAGGATCGACGATGGCGCCCCACTCGCCGTTGAGCGAGATGGCTGGACGCCGGTCTGCGCCGGTGAGGACAATGGGGGCGGGCGCGGCGCCGCAGACAGGGATCAGCGCGGCGGCGATTGCGATGAGGCCAATCCCGCGAGCGACGAGTGCATTCGGTAAAACTGTCAGACGCTTCATTATTGAGCCTCGGAAAGTTGAGATTGAATTGGAGCCACCATCCGGCGCGCGCCGGCAAATTGCGTTTTGGAAATCGCATATCTCTGGGTGCCCCACCTTCGCCGCGTTTGTGTTTTTGCGGCTAGGGTGGGAGACCATGAAGCAAAGGTCTACGTCCGGGGCGCGCGCCGCCACGCATAAAGCGGGAAGCGGTTGGCGAGCTCAGCCACCTCTTTGCGAATCCGCTCCAGCGCCGCATCGTCGTTGCGCTGCTCCAGAGCCTTGGCGATCCACGCGCCAATCACCACCATCTCCGGCTCCTTCATGCCACGGGTGGTCATCGCGGGTGTGCCGATGCGAATGCCCGAAGCCTTCATCGGCGGATTGACGTCGAAGGGGATCGTATTCTTATTCACCGTGATGCCGGCTTTGCCCAGTGCCAGCTCGGCCTCGGAGCCCAAGATGCCTTTCTCAAAGACATCGACCAGCATCAAATGATTATCTGTGCCGCCGGAGACGATGCGGAAGCCGGCCATTTGTAAGGTCGCCGCCAGCACTTTAGCGTTGGCCACAATCTGCGCGGCGTAGGTCTTGAACTCCGGCCTGAGCGCCTCGCCTAAGGCCACCGCCTTCGCAGCTACGATGTGCATCAGCGGGCCGCCTTGCTGGCCGGGGAAGACCGCTTTGTCCACGGCCGTCGCCAGCGTCTGCTCGCAGAGAATCAGGCCCGAGCGCGGCCCGCGCAGCGTCTTGTGGGTGGTGGTGGTGGTGATATGAGCGTGCGGCACCGGCGAAGGGTGAACGCCGCCCGCTACCAGCCCGGCGATGTGCGCCATGTCGAAGATGTACGTCGCGCCCACCTTGTCGGCGATCTGCCTCATGCGCGCGAAATCCCAGAGGCGCGGGTAGGCGCTGCCGCCGCCGATAATAGCCTTCGGCTTCTCGCGTTCGGCAATCTCTTCCATCTGGTCATAGTCGATCAGTTCGGTGTCGCGCCGCACGCCATAAAACGTGGGCCGATAGAGCTTGCCGCTGAAGCTCAACTTATGCCCGTGGGTCAGGTGACCGCCGTGGGAAAGGTCAAGACCCAGAATCGTGTCGCCCGCCTGGATCACCGCCGCATAGGCCGAGGCATTAGCCTGGGAGCCGGAGTGGGGCTGCACGTTGGCGTGCTCGGCGCCGAAGAGCTGCTTGGCACGGTCGCGGGCCAGATTTTCCACCACGTCGCTGAACTCGCAGCCGCCGTAGTAGCGCCGTCCAGGGTAGCCCTCGGCGTACTTGTTGGTAAAGATTGAGCCGGCTGCCTCCAAAACCGCTTCGGAGACAAAGTTCTCGCTGGCGATCATCTCCAGCCCCTCGTGCTGGCGGAGGGTTTCGTGGTCAAGGGCGGCGGCCACATCGGGGTCGGCCTGGGCAAGTGTCAGAGACATACGGTCAGTCATACTGAAATTTTAGCGCCTTTTCCTGGAGCGATGCAGTGAGGCCTTCCATGAACAGAGTTCAAAATATCTTCAACAGCGGTGTTTTCCACTTTTGCCGCCAAAGATAAGCGGAAGGATGCTGGTGATGGGCGAGTATCTCCCCGTGAAGGCGGTTGTACCAGAGGGAACAGTGCGAAGCGGGTACTGCCAAATTTACCGTTTTGTGTGTCTCTCTAAGTACACACAGCCAGTCCGGTTGAAGCGGCTTGCTCGTGCGCGTGGTAGCTGGAGCGGACCAGCGGGCCAGACTCGACGTGGCGAAAGCCCATCTTCAGCGCCTCAGTCTTCAACTCGGCGAACTCGCGCGGGGTGTAGAGGCGCGCCATGGGCAGGTGGTCTCGCGAGGGGCGCAGATATTGGCCGATGGTGAGAATGTCGCAATGGATGGCGGCCAGGTCGCGGAAGACTTCAAGCAGTTCGGAGGTCTCTTCGCCCAGGCCCACCATCACGCCGGACTTGGTCACACCCGCAGGCCGCAGTTCCTTGGCGTAGCGCAACAGCTCCAGGGTACGCTCGTAGCGCGCGCCGGAGCGGACGGCGCGATAGAGCCGGGGCACGGATTCAGTGTTGTGGTTGAGCACCTCGGGGCGAGCTTCGACGACAATCTGAATCGCCTCCCGGTTGCCTTGGAAGTCGGGGATCAGCACCTCAACGCGGCATCCGGGCGTCTGGCGGCGAATCTCTTCAATAACCGTGGCGAATGCGCGCGCTCCGCCGATGAGGTCGTCGTCGCGGTTGACGCTGGTGATGACGGCGTATTCCAGGCCCAGCGCGGCCACGGCCTCGGCGACGCGGCGCGGCTCGTCGAAGTCAATCGGCTCGGGACGGCCCTTGGGCACCGCGCAGAAGCCGCAGCGGCGCGTGCATAGGTTGCCCAGCATCATAAAAGTCGCGGTTTTGTGGTGCCAGCACTCGCCGATGTTGGGGCAGTGCGCGCTTTCGCAGACGGTGTTCAGTTGGAGCGAGCGGGCCAGCCGCTTCAGGCCGTGGTAGTTCTCGCCCACCGGCGCGCGCGCCTTGAGCCACTCGGGCTTGGGCGCCGGAGCCGTGCGGGTTGGGGAGATCTGCACCAGTTCCATCACGTCTCCATTGTACCGGTAGCGAAAGTCCGTAACCCGAGGAGCAAGCTGAAACGGGGAGTTGGTAGAATGCGTCAAAAGGAGAGGAGGGAAAGATTTCGTATGAGGCGATCGTTTCTGTTGCTCGGAATCTCTCTATTGCTTGGTGCGATCGCGCCGCTTGCCGCTTCGCAGTCGTCTCCTCCGGCTACCCAGACGGCTCCCGCGCAACCCGCCGCCGCACCTCGTCTTCCACACCTTGCCCGGCATCCCGTTGTCGCGCTCACTTTTGACGATCTGCCCTCAGCAGGCGCTCTGCCGGCCGGTGATCATCGCGCCAGAATCGCTACCACGCTGACATCCGAGCTGAAGGCCAGCCATCTCGAAGGCACATACGGCTTTGTGAATGCCGTCAGGCTGGAGAACGATCCCGACGCGCAGCAGGCCCTGCGCATCTGGATCGATGCGGGCATGAACATCGGCAATCACACCTGGTCGCACCCCTCGCTGGCGGAGAGTACGGTCGAGGCCTACGAAAGTGAGATCGCCCAGGGCGAACCAGCGCTGGCCCAGTATGCCGGAGCGCGCGACTGGCACTGGTTTCGCTATCCCTATCTCGCGGAGGGCGAGACGTTGGAGAAGCGCAATGCCGTACGCGCATGGCTCAGCGCTCATGGCTACCGCGTAGCCCAGGTCACGCTCAGCTTTGATGACTACGCCTGGAACGACGCCTACGGGCGCTGCCTGGCCAAGCAGGACGCCGCGGCCATTGCGTGGCTCCGCCAGAGCTATCTTGAAGGCGCGGCCGAGTACATTCAGCTGGGCCGCAGGGAGTCGGCCATCGCTTTTCATCGCGAGGGACGCCACGAGATTCCCCATGTGATGCTGCTGCACGCCATGGCCTTTACCACGCTCATGCTTCCCGACCTCATCGAACTGCTGCGCAAAGAGGGCTTCCGCTTTGCGCAACTCCCCAAGGTCGAGCAGGATTCCGCATACGCCCAGAATCCCGATGCCGCGCTCCCCTACGGCACCAGCGTTGCCGGCCAGTTCATGGATTCACGCCGCCTGACGTATCCGCCCTTCAATCCCCACCCCAATGAGAAGTTGCAGAGCCTTTGCCGGTAAGTTGCAGTCCAATGGTTGTTTACTCCGAACTATTCACCGGCTTGCCACATGACAATGATGGAAACCGCGAATTGGATCGATAAAGCCAGTGGGGATTATCGGCCATGCGGACCATGAGCGCAAGCGAGTTCCGAGCCAATTGGCAGGCTGTTTTCAATGAAATGGCAGAGACACGAATCCCTGTACTCATCACAAAGCGAGGCAAGCCGTTTCTCCAGCTTGATTCTGCCGGATACTATACTGCATCGCAAGATTTTCCTTTGGCCTCTGAGCTGATTCCAAATATAGGAGTTTCTCGACCCGGAGGGCGACGTTCTTAAGTTCGACTGATCACGCCTATGGCAACCTCTTCCGCACCTCGGTGCGCACCAGTTAGAGGAAGAAAACCAGATTCAACAGCCCCTGAACCAGCTCGGGCAACTCGTGCAGCCTGTAGAAGATCCACAGGTCGTAGACCGCCAGCAGAAAGACCGCGCCCAGGGCCATCGCCCAGGCCCAGCGCAGCTACCGCTTCGGCCACGCGGCGGGGCTCGCCGATGTTGGGGCAGTGGGCGTCCTCGCATACGGTGTTGGGCTGGAGCGAGCGTGCCAGTAGTTTGAGCCCGTGGTATTTTTCGCCCACTGGGCGCACGCCTTGAGCCACGCGGACTTGGGTGCCTGAGTTGCGCAGACGGGGGAGATTTGCACCAGTTCTGTCACGCTTTTATTGTAATGGAAACATGAGCAGCCCCTTTTATAACCCGAATTTGGTTTTCCTAACGCACGCCCGGGAAAATCGGAATTGCCCGCAAGATTCGGGATGCTTCTACCGCACTTTCCACTCTATTGTTTACTTGTGCATAAAACGATTGAACCAACCATCCTCTATTTCGGAACCCCTGTTGCGCTCATCAGCACCTTGAATCCCGACGGCTCGCCAAACCTTGCGCCGATGTCGTCCGCATGGTGGTTGGGTTGGAGCTGCATGCTTGGCCTGGGCCAGATGGGCCAAACTTCAGACAACCTTATCCGCACACGTGAATGTGTCATCAACCTGCCCTCGCAGGATCAGGTCTCGCAGGTAGACCACCTCGCTCTGACCACGGGCAAGAATCCCGTGCCGGAAAGGAAACACTCCTGGGGCTATCAATTTGAACCTGACAAGTTCGGCATTGCGGGCTTCACTGCTGTGGAATCGCAGTCAGTTGCTCCTCCGCGTGTACTGGAGTGTCCCATTCAAATGGAGGGCATCGTGCATGAATTCCGCCCCTTCGGAAAAAACGTCAATGCCAACGCCTTTGAGGTGCATATAGTCAAACTGCATGTTGACGAAGCGTTGCTGGACGGCAGCGGAATTCGTCCGCACATTGATCCGACGCGCTGGTACCCGCTGATAATGAGCTTCTGCCGCTTCTTTGGGCTTGGTGGCGAGGTGCATCCCTCGCGCCTCGCGGAGTCAGAATTCATGAAATTCGTCAATCAAGGTGCGGTTTCACGGCCTGAGGAGAGGAACTCTTGAGTTTTAGCTGAACTGTCTGCCGCAGCTTTGCGCGCACTTCGATGCGCACCAGGTAGAGGAAGAAAACCAGATTCAATAGCCCCTGAACCAGCGCGGGCAGCTCGTGCAGCCTGGAGAAGATCCACAGGTCGTAGACCGCCAGCAGGAAGACCGCGCCGAGGGCCATCGCCCAGGCCCAGCGCAGAAGCAGCAGTAGCCCGGCGCTGGCGGCGATCAACGCAGCCGCGAAGATCAGAAACAGCGGCGGATAGTGCCGCCCGGCCACGCCCAGAATCACCACTCCTGCCAGTGCCAGCAGGTAGAGGCTGATCGCCGCCAACCCAGGCAGCGACAGCAGATCGCGGCTAGAATGTTTGAGCAGCGCGCCATCGGCCTTCTCGCCTGGTTGAGGCTCGTCCATTCGGGCTTCGTTCGTGCTGATCTCTTTGATGTTGGCTTGGTTTCTCATAGCGTGCGCAAATAAGCCAGCAGATCGCTCAGTTGGCCGTCGTCGAGCGGCGTGGCGGGCATCTCCAGCCGGCCGTGCAGGACGACCTGCGTCAGCCGCTCGTCGGTGGGAGGCGCGCCCGAGGGCATGGACTTTACCTTGGTGAGCGCCTGCAACCCCGGCCCGTGCAGGCCATGCGTGGTGGTGGGGTAGTGGCAGCGGGCGCATTTCAGTTGGTAAAGCTGCGCTCCCCGCGCCTCTTCCGGCGTCCAAAGCGCCGCGGGCTTGGAGGGCGGCAGCGAACGGCAGCCGGCCAGCGGCGCTGCCAGCACAACGGCGAGAGTCAGCGCGGGAGTCAGCACAGAAAGGGACACAGCCATCGATGAGAGGAAGGAACGCGTGCGCATTTGACTCTTATGATACAGCGTCAGTTAGCTGCGGCAACACCTTCGGCGATGCGGTCGATGGCCTGGACCTCGGCATTGTTCCTGAGCGTACCATCGAATTGTAAATGTCATTTCCATGATCGAGGCTTGAAGGAATGGAAGGAATCAGCCGTAAAACAATGCCTTGGCAACTGCGCACCCGCACGCAGGAGCTGGGCCGTCGCACGCTGGTGATGGGCGTGGTCAACATCACGCCGGACTCCTTCAGCGACGGCGGGGTCTTTCTCGATCCTGAAGCCGCGGTGGCGCATGCGCTTCAGTTGCTGGATGAGGGAGCGGATATTCTCGACCTAGGCGCGGAGAGTACGCGGCCTGGCTCGCGGGCGGGCGGAGCCAAGGGCTCTATGTGGGCTCCGGCTGTCCACCCCAACGACAAAGACCTGTCGTTGGGGACCCCGGCGGTAAGCGCGGACGAAGAGCAGGCGCGGCTGCTGCCGGTGCTGGAAGGAATTCTCAAGGCGCGACCGAATGCGGTGGTCTCGGTGGATACCTATAAGGCCGCGACGGCGCGGGCGGCTCTCACAGCGGGCGCGGAGATTATCAACGATGTGAGCGGTTTTGCCTGGGATGCAGAGATGGCCTCAGTTTGCGCGGAATTCAAGGCAGGCGTCATCCTGATGCACACGCGCGGACGGCCCGAGGTGTGGCGCGCGCAGCCTCAACTCGCGCCCGATGAACTGCTGGCCACGGTACGGGCGGGGCTGGTGGCGAGTCTTGCAGCGGCGGCGGCTGCGGGGATTCCGCCCCACGCCGTGGTGCTCGACCCCGGCTATGGCTTTGGCAAGCGCTTCGAGGAGAACTACGCGCTGCTTGCCCGGCAGGAGGAGTTGCTTTCGCTGGGCCGGCCGCTGCTGGCCGGGGTCAGCCGGAAATCCTTCCTGGGACGGACACTGGCGCCGCTGCATGGCGGGAGCGACGCGCCTTTTGAAGCTCGCGAGACGGCCAGTGTGGCTGCGCTGGTGGCGGCCATCCTGCATGGCGCGTCCATCGTGCGCGTTCATACCGTGCGCCCGGCCGTCGAGGCGGCGCGCATCGCCGATGCTGTGCTGAGCGGCGGCCGTGAGTTATGATGGTCTCTTCCGGCTTCGCCGGATCGCATAGGGTCTTCGTGGACCCTGGTTCAGGAGGCTTTCGTGGCGCAGAGCGTTCGCGGTACAGCGGTAACCAGCGCCGTTTTATTCGGACGGATCCTGGGTTTTTGCGTCTATCTCGCGGCGTTTTTCCTGCCCGCCGTCAGGGAGGTTGCCACCCCCGGCGGTGACGCTCCGGACGTCTTCCTGGGCTCACGCTGCGCCTGGATGACGCTGGTGAATACACTCAGCCACGAGATCTGGCATTCCAAGTACTTTCTGGCGGTACTCAGCGGCTGGATCAATCCGCTTCTCCTGCTCTACCTGTTTCTTCTGCTCTTTCCCAAGCTGTTCTGGCCGCGCCGCATCGTGGCCGGAGTGATCGTGTTCTTCATCGCCGGAACATGGGTTCTGTTTGCCATAATCCCGCTGGTTCCGCTGATTGGCCACGTCCTGTGGATCGCCGGAATCCTGCTGATTCTCGCCGGGGAAGCGATGAGGCGG
>PMTP01000167.1:17867-25053 GCA_003167305.1 Acidobacteriaceae bacterium | reverse complement strand
GCATTGACGGACAACGGCACGCGCAACAGCTTCCTCGATACATTTCACAGGAGTTTCAACGGCTTGAATGGTGATTGGTACGGGAGCCAGAAGGACGCTTCGATCACCAACCACTTCCGGCTGGGGATTGGAGCAGGAAACGAACGCGGCTTGCTGAACGAGATTCAAACGGATTATGGATACCGCTGGATCGATGGGTACTCGGATGCGACGGCGGGCGAGCAGTTCTATCAAATCGACGATCTGCTCAACAACGTATACCGGCTATCGATCGGGCAGTTTAACAACGGGCAGTCGAGCACGAACAATCAGACAGTTATTAATTCGGCAGGGACCGGCGCAGTAGTTTTGAATGGGTCGAATAACTCGGGGACCGGCGGGGTAGTGATCGGGTCGGGCGGAGCGAGCGAAACCACAGTGGCGACAATCAACAGCGCCGGGAACGCGCAGTTCAACGGAACACTACAGGTGGGCGGGACGTCAACTCTTGCCGGCACGCCGACAGTAAAGAACCAGGCGGATGCGGAAATTGATGCAACTTTGTGGGCGGGATTGACGGCCAGTCAGAAGGAATCCTTCATCTACAAGGACTGGAATGGCAATAGCCAATGGTACATGGTGAAGGATGCGAGCAATAACTGGGCGCTCACCTCGGCAACCGGAGGATTGGACAGCTTCAAGGCATACCAGAGCACCAACAGCGGCGATACCTACATTAATGCTTCCAACGCTTCCGGTGTTGTGCGCGTCAACTATGAAACAGGATCCGGGACGGGATTCAATATTTACGGCGGCGCCAGCAGCAGCCTATATGCGAGCTTTACGGGCACAACAGCGATCAAGTTTCCGGGACTGGCTGCAAGCAGCGGCCATAACTGCCTGCAAATCGATAACTCCGGGTATATCACCAATACGGGCGTAGCTTGCGTCACCGGGGGCAGCAACGGAACGGTCAACGCGGGGACCAGCGGGCAGATAGCCTATTACAGCGGAACGGGCACGTCCATATCAGGCACGAACACGGTCTCAATCGCAGCAGGAGGCACAGGGGCTACCTCCGCGTCTGGGGCATTGGTGAACCTGGGCGGCGTGTCTATCACTGGCGCGGCGTTTACAGGGCCTGTGAGTGCGCCGAGTGTGATTGCAGGTACCCTCGCGGCTGGGACTATAGGCGCTCTTGTCCAAGCTGATCGCCAAGCTGGTTCTGCGTGGGGCGAGAAGATACTTAACTGCCTTGCTGCCGCTTCAGCGGCGGGGAGCAATATCTGCGATGCGCGAAACTTGACTGGTTCTCAAAGCCTGGACGCGAATCTTGTCTTTACGCCGTCGAACGCCAGTGGAATGCAGATTCTGCTTCCTGCAAACCTGACAGTCAATCAAGGAACGTATCAGGTTCAAGTTCAAAATCAGGTGCTAAATTTCAGCGTGGTCGGTGAAGTGATTCCCTCGAATATAGCTGGCACAAATACCGGGGCGATGTTCACCTTTTCTGGACCAAGTACAGGTTCAGGTTTCGGGTGGAGCATTCTTGACGGTTCAACACCCAGCGTTTTTACCCAGGGAATAGTGTTCAGTCATTTTGGGATTCGTGGAACAGGAAACAACGCTGGCGGTCTCTACTTGGGTTCTCCTACAGTAAATGTCGTCCTCGACAATCTTCGGCTCAGCCTGCCCACATCCGGCAGCAACACAATGCCAAGCCTGGAATTGAACTCGCTTAGTACGACAGGATTCTACTCACAGCAGCTTGCCATCCATGATTCATATTTCAGCGGGGGTACGGGGGTGCTTGTCACCGGCACAGGATTGATGGAATGGGCGCAGGTCAATGTTGATGGCCTCACACATATCTCTGCTTCGTCAAACACATCGCCACAAGCCTGTGTAACTATCGTTGCTGGCGAGTTCCACATGCACGGCACAGACTTGGAAGAATGCTACTACGGCCTTCATACTTACGTGAGCGGCGTGAACGATATTCGGCCTGACGGTTGCTGCACGACCTACGGCGCTTACTTTGACGGTTCAAGCGCACAGGGCAGCCTCATTACCTCTGATAATACGAACAATCTTCAAGCAAACGGTGCTCGTAGCAATACGGTTATGGCCATCACTGATGATGATGTAGATGGGATGAATGTAACGGGTACAGGCGCAGGTACTGGTCAAGTTGTTAGAGAATACGTTCAAGATGCCCCAATGAGTATGATTCTTGGAGCGGGGAAAACCACACCTCAGCAGGTGAATTTAATGTGGGCTGATACTTCCACGGGCACAACTATAAACCTGTTTGATGCCTACAAGAATTCCTCCGGCAATTGGGCTTTGAAAGATTTGACAAACAGCGCAGTTTTGTTTTCAGGGGGCGGTCCAACAGCGAATAACGGAACAACTATAAATTCAGAGGGAACTGGAGCTATTGGTGTTCAATATGGTGCTGGCGGAGGCACCGGAGGGGTGCTTTTCTACTGCGGAACGACCATTCCCTGCGGTAAAGTTGATGGCAGTGGCAACATATATGGCTTGAGTTTCGTAGGAGCAGGAACAGGACTTACAGGCACGGCAGCAGGTCTCAATATCGGGGGCAATGCGGCCACTGCTTCCACCGCCTCAGCAACGCCGCTGAGTGGGCTGAGTGGTCTTGGGACTGGCGTTGCTACAACACTGGCCCTTGCGACTAACGGCAATGGTGGTGTCGTCACTGTTGCGACTGTTCCAACCGCTGCAAACACATACCAAGTGATGGCTTACAAGCCAACTGGCAGCGCGGTAGCTCCCGTCGCACAAAATCAAACTGCATTGATGTGGTCAAATGGCTTCTTCTACAATGGGGCCGGATTAGCCTTCGTGCAGAACAAGACGGCCTACTTTGGTTTCACGTTGCCTGTAGCGTTGTACGCTAGTCACATCACCTATAGAGTGTACACCGCAGACAACACAGCGAACCTTTACGACATAGGGATTTACAGCGTCTCAGGAACTACCGCGACTCTTGTTTCCGACATCGGAGCAACTGCAGGAACGACATTTGCTCCGTCTTTGGCTGTAACTGATATAGCTCTGGCAACGCCTGTCTTGCTGACTCCGGGGACTTATATCTTTGCGGAAACAACCAACTGTGCCAGCGCCTGCGCGGTGTTTTATGAATCTGGCGCTGGCAGCACGCCGACAATTTATGTGAATGTAAGTGGAACGGGAACTACCACAGGCGGAGCATTGCCGTCGAGCATCACGTCGGCCTCATCTGCGGCAAGTAATCCGAGCGAGAGCGCATTTATGCTGCATTGAGTAAGAATTGCAAGCGGAACACGGACGCGCAGCCGCGCAGTAGAAGGCCAACGGGCCGGACACGGGGCGCACAACAGAGGGCAGGTGAAAGGGGCAGCGATGAGATAGAAGACGGTTATCGTAGCGGCGGCGGTAGCAGCCCTCGTGCTGCGGGTTCTGGCGTGGACAATACGGGCATAGGCTATTCCGGCCTCGGTGGATTAACGACGGGGTACCAAAACACCGCTCTCGGCAGAAACTCGGGAAATACGATCACTACGGGGTATAACAACACTATAGCCGGTTGGAAAGCTGGTGCCACAACTCTATCAACAGGCAATGGAAATGTGTTGATCGGGAATAGTGCTGACGTATCCTCTGGCGCAGACACCAATGAGACTGTTGTTGGCGGCGGAGCAACCGGCAACGGGAGTAACACAGTGACGCTGGGAAATACGAGTGCAACTGGCTTGTTCATGGGTACGACGAAGGTCCCTACCGAAACGAGTACGACGCCGACCGTAGGCGCTGGAGTTTGCTGGAAGACCACAACAACTCTTGGTACCTGCTCGGCGGGAACATGGCCGAATTGTACGACTTGCATCTAGCACTTAAGTTAGATAGGCGCTACGGTGCCTAAAACTTCGAAGAAAAGTTAAGTAAAGTCCATTATCTGGACAGGAGACAAGATGCCCGAGATACCTCTGACGAAAGTATGCGTAGATTGTGGCGAAGAGAAGCTTCTCTCCGAATACTATCTGGACAAGAATGGAAGACCTCCCTGTCCACGATGCAAGGATTGCTATAAAAATTGGCATAACCAGTATAGGAGAAACAAAACACGGGAGAAGAAAAGTTTACTTTCCCTTGTCATTCCTACTTCTAAGACCTGCTCTAAATGTGCCCAAGAAAAGAGTCTGACCGATATTTATAAAGACAAGGAAGGGAAGTTTGGAGTTTCCAGTATTTGTAAGAGTGTAAGAGTAAGTACAATTCTGACCGAAGAAAAGACCCTGTAATAAAAGAGAAACAGGCGAAACGAAAGACGGGGCGCTGGCCTCCAGCACCACGACGGCCGGTACATCCTCGGACTACATGGCGGCAACGTATACGACGGCGGGCACCGGCGGAGATGGCGAGTTAGCAGGATAGCGGGTTTTTTGCAGGCGTAACTTGCAGCAGCGAGCAGGGCTTCTCAGGATGACAGCATTTTGCGAAATGATTCTTTCGGACCGGATCCATCATTTCGCCAATCCGGATGAAATGGGGGATTCGTGGCGGAAAGAACGGAAGGATGCGCGGCTGCCGCGGAGGATTGGAATTTTTGCCCGGAGGCGCTGAACAGGGAGGAACTGGAGCGGTATGGGCAGATTCTGGACCAGCGTCCGGCGTGTCTGCATGGAAATAGCGTGGGGATGGCGCTGGCCGCGCAACTTCTGAAGGTGAGGATGCGCGAGGGCAAGACGGCGCTGCTGAAGGCGAATGCGGCGCAGCGGGCCTTTGAGCGGCGGCGGGGCGAGCGGAACATTGTGTTGAAGGCGCGGCAGATGGGGCTGACGACCTGGGCGGCGGCGCGATTTTTTCTGAAGACGATCACGCATCCGGGGACGCTGACGCTGGAGGTTGCGCATACGCAGGAGTCGGCCGAGGAGATTTTCAGGATCGTACACCGGTTTCTGGACAGACTGCCGGAGAATCTGCGCGAAGGGACCTTGCGGACTTCGCGGGCGAATGTGCGGCAGATTGTCTTTCCGGAGATCGATGCGCAGTACCGGGTGGTCTCGGCGGGCGACCGGAATGCGGGGCGGGGATTGACGGTGCAGAATCTGCACTGCTCGGAGCTGGCGCGATGGCCGGGAGACCCGGCGGAGACGCTGGCGGGGCTGCGGGCATCGCTGGCTCCGGGAGCGGAGCTAATTCTGGAGTCGACGCCGGACGGAGTGGGCGGATGCTTCCACGAGGAGTGGCGGATGGCCGGCGAAACCGGGATGGTGCGGCATTTTTTCCCCTGGTGGATGGAGCGGCGCTATCGGACCCAAGCGGTGGATGCAGGCAGCCTGACGGACGAAGAGCACGATCTGATGGCGCGGAAGCGCCTGAATCTGGAGCAGATAGGCTATCGGCGGCAGATTCGGGCGGATTTTCGCCAGCTGGCGCGGCAGGAGTACGCCGAGGATGAAGAGAGCTGCTTTCTGGCTAGCGGGGATTCGGTCTTTGAACTCGAGGCGATTGAGGCGCGATTGGCGACGATGGCCCCTCCGGTGGAAGTACGCCAGAATGGTGAGCTGGAGGTGTGGCTGCCGCCGCTGAAGGGCAAGGAGTACCTGGTGGCGGTGGACCCGGCCGGCGGCGGAAGCGAGGGCGATTACTCTGCGGCGCAGGTGCTGGAGATGGAGATGGGGTTGCAGTGCGCGGAGTTTGCCGGGCATATGGGCGGGTTGGAGCTGGCGCGGCTGGTGACAGCGCTGGCCACTGAGTACAACCGGGCGTGGCTGGTGGTGGAGCGGAACAACCACGGCAGCGGGGTTCTGGCGCTGCTGGAAACGGTCTGCGGCTATGGAAAGATCTATCGGCAGAGCGGGCAGGCGGGCTGGCTGACCACGTCGATGAGCCGGCCGGCGGCGCTGGGGCGGCTGGATGCGGCTCTGGTGGAGCGGCCGGAGTGCTTCCAGAGCCGGAGTCTGCTGGCCGAGTGCCGAAGTTTTGTGCGCTTACCGAATGGCGGGAGCGGGGCGCGGCCGGGAACGCATGACGACCGGGTGATGGCGATGGCGATCGGGTTGGGGGCGCGGGCGGAACTGCTGGGAAAGGTGAGCCGCTAGCTCCTAGCCTCTAGCTTTCAGCTGCTGATGAACGAGATGCCCGTAGAGGTTGGTGGTTTCCCACCCTTTTCGCAACGACCGCGAAAAGGATGGGGCACGGAGCATTTGTGGCGCATCCGGAGAATCGTTCATTGCGGAAGGAGCAGAGTTCAGGCTTGGAGCTAGAGGATAGAAGCTAAGAGCTGCTTTTCCGGGTCTGAGCGCTTAGAATTTGATAGAGGCTGCAAACGAGGCGGGGGAACGAAGTTGGCGGTTCTGGCGGTGCAGCAGATCCGGAAGATGCGGGGCGGCGCGCAGGGCCAGTTGATGCTGGGCGCGGACGGGCACGTGTACGTGGTGAAGTTCCAGAACAACCCGCAGCATACGCGGGTGCTGGCCAACGAGTTTCTGGCCTCCAGGCTGGCGGCGTCGGTGGGGCTGACGGCCGCGGAGACGGAGTTGGTGGAGGTCTCCAACTGGCTGGTGGAGAATACGCCGGAGTTGGAGATGGACCTGGGCAAGACGCGGGTGCGTTGCCAGGCGGGGTTGCAGTTCGGGTCGCGGTTCGTGGGCGGGCTGATGCCGGGCCAGGTGGTGGATTTCCTGCCCGAAGAGCAGATGACCGAGGTAAGGAACCTGGACGAATTCGCCGGGATCCTGGCGCTGGACAAGTGGACCGGCAATGCGAATGGCCGGCAGGCTGTCTTTCAGCGCAGGCAGCGGGAACGGCGCTACCGGGCGGTTTTCATCGACTTTGGGTACTGCTTTCACGCCGGGGAGTGGAAGTTTGAGGATGCGCCGCTGCGCGGGGTGTATTACCGCAATGATGTGTATCGGGAGATCAGAGGATGGGAATCCTTTGAGCCCTGGCTGACGCGGCTGGAGACCCTGGCGGCGGAGACGGTGTGGGAGGCGGCCAGCGAGGTTCCGCCGGAGTGGTACGGCGGCGACCTGAGTGAGATGGAAGCGCTGGTGGAAAAGCTGCTGGCGCGGCGCGGCCGGATCAGGGAACTGATTATGGGGTTCGGGAAGACGGGGAGAGAGCCATTTCCGAAATGGGTGGAGATGAGGAAAAAAGGGGAAGAGGGTTGGAAAGAGGAGCGGTGGGGGACTAGCAT
>PMTP01000167.1:0-17823 GCA_003167305.1 Acidobacteriaceae bacterium | reverse complement strand
GCGTGCGAGTTTCAACTGCTCCGGTATGTGCCGGATGCGGTGAGGAACGAGTATGTGCATATCGGGGTGATCCTGCGCGAACAGGGCGGCCCGCAGTCGAACAGTTCGGCGGCGGCCGGACCTGCGCCTGCTCTGGTCCGGTTTACCCGCGACTGGCGGCGGGTGCGCTGCCTGGACCCGGAGGCCGACACTGCGCTGCTGGAGGGGATGGAGAGCGAACTACAGAGACGCTTCGCTGCCGAGCCGGAAGGAAATCTGCTGCGGCTGCTGAATGAATCGCTCTCGCTGAGCGTGCAGATGACTGAGGCCAAGGCTTATCTGGCGGAGAGCCTTCCGGCGGGGATGGAAGAGCTGATGCGGCTGTATGTGGAGCCGCCGGCTCGAGAAAGAATCCCGCGGCTGAGCGGGCGCGCCGGTATTCAGGCGAAGATGCGGACGGAGTTTGAACGGGCCGGGGTGTGGGAACTGCTGCGGAAGAGGATCGCGGCCTCGGAGTATACGCGCCCGGGGGATCCGCTGCGCATTGACGTGGGGTACAGGCCGAATGGTCTGATCCGCATGTTTCATGCGGTGAGCCTGGAGCCGGGCGTGGAGATGGCCAAGGTGCTGGCCTTTTCGGCGGCGGGATTGCGGGCCGGGGTGGAGCGAGTGGAAAGGGCGAGCCTGGAGCTGACTGCCGTGATTGAGCCGGCGGCGCGGCTGGGAGCGAGCGATGAGGAGCCGGAACGGCTGGAGATGTACAGGTTTGGCGTGGAGGCGATGGAAGAGCACCATATCCGGGTGCTGACGACCTCGGATCTGGGGCGTGTGGCGGAGACGGCGCGGCGGGAGCTACGGGTGTGAAAAGCAGCTTTTAGCCGTTAGCTTCCAGCTACTAGCTAAGTACTGGTGAGATTGTTGGCGGGAATTTGCAGATATTTTCTGGTTTTTGCTATAGGATGAGTTTGTCAGTAACAAAGACGAGTAACTGGCAGCTAGCAGCTAGAGGCTAGAAGCTAAAAACAAGAGGCGCGGCCCTTTCAGGCTGCGCCTCTTGTTTTTGGGCGGGAAAAGGAAGGTGCGCGTGAAGGTAGGAGAACAGTTGCGGGAGATCTGGCGGCAGGCGACGGGGAGCGGCCGCGGGCCGACTGTCGCGGGAGCGTTGGAGGCGAGGGCGGAGGCGGAGCGCAGAACGCTGGCGCTGCCTTCGATTTTGAGTCCGGTCCAGTTTCCGGGCCAACTGCTTCCCAAGCCGACGCCGATAAATCTGCGGCGGTTTGCGGAGACGCCGGTGGTGCGCCGGGCGATCAACGTGATCAAGGACCGCATTGCGGCGATGGACTGGCAGGTGCGGGTGCGGCGCGGAGTGAAGGCGGGCGAGCTGGCCTTTGCGGAGCGCAAGCTGCGGGCCCTGCGCAGGACGCTGGAAGAGCCGAATGCCTCGGACAGTTTCCGCACCTTGATTGAACAGGTGATCGAGGACGCGCTGACCGGCGGGTACGGGGCCATCGAGATGGAGCCGACCGGGGACGGGGAGCGGCCGGCGATGCTGTGGGCGGTGGATGGAGCGTCGATCCGAATCAATCCCAGGTGGGATGGGCAGCCGGAGTCGCCGCGCTATGCGCAGATGCTGCCGGGACAACTGGAATCGAGCGCGATCGATCTGCGCGACGACCAGTTGATGTACATACGGATGAATCCGCGCAGCTTTACGCCCTTCGGGCTGGGACCGCTGGAAGTGGCCTTCGAAACGGTGAATCAATTCCTGAGCGCGCACCGGTTTGCGGGCAAGCTGGCGGCCAATACGGTGGCGCAGTATGCGCTATGGCTGAACGAGGCGACGCCCACGCAGCATGACCGGCTGATCCGCTGGTGGCAGGACGAGATCGAGGGAACGGGGCGGGTGCCATTGATTTCGACAGAGCAGAAGCCGGAGGTGCTGCGCTTTGCTCAGGGGACGGATGCGGATATGCGGCTGGCCTGGCAGGAGTTTCTGATCCGCATGGTGGCCAACGCCTTCGGGCTTCCGCCGCTGATGCTGGGGTTGGAAGCGGATGTCAACCAGTCGACGGCCGCGGAGATGACCGATGAGGCCTTCCGCGGTGCGATCTCTCCGTTGGCGATGCTGCTGGCCGGGCACATTACTCGTGATCTCTTCGACAAGTGCATTGGCTGGCGGGAGTTTGAGTTTGTCTTCAACGAACTGAACGCAAGGGACGAGGAGACAGAACTGGCGGTGCAGGTGCAACTGCTGCAGGCCGGTGTGTTGACGGTGAACGAGGTGCGGGCCATGCGAGGGCTGGGACTGCTGGGGCAGGATGGGGCGGTGCAGTTGACGGGCGAAGCGGCGGGGGAGCCGACAGGGTAACGGAATTCGGTCCGGCCGCTGATTGAAAAAGCATTGGCCGGGCAAGCGAAAGCAGATGGGCGGAGAGCGCATGCGATTGGAAGCGATGGCAGTAAGTATTCCCCAAGTGGATGGTCACCCGAACCGGGTGGCGTTCGAGGGGGTATTAGCGATGGTGAATGCAGCCAGTGATAATGCGCCGGCGGGGGCGCGCGGACACCGAGTGATGCTGATGCGCGAGGCCGCGGATAAGGCGCTGCCCTCGCTGCTGGGCATGGCAGTGGACTATCGGCCGGGATGGGACGGCCACGATGCGCGGCGCAAGATCGGGTTGCTGACCGAGGCGGATATTGTCGGGCAGCGGCTGGTGGTTCGCGGATACCTGTATGCGCGGGACTTTCCCGAAGTAGCGGGGGCAATTCAGGCGCAGTCGCCCGAGTCGATGGGCATGAGTTATGAGTTGGCCGACGCGCGGGTGGAAGATATGCGGGCCGAGGTGTGGAAGCTGACCCGCGTGACCTTTACCGGAGCGGCAATCCTGCTCCGGGAGAAGGCGGCCTACCGGGCCACGAGCTTCCGCATGGCGAGTTAGCACCCGACAGCGAACAGCTATCAGTTGTCAGCTAACAGCATGAGCCGGCAACTGTCAGGGGATAACCGAAAACTAGTACTGAGAACTGATAGCTGATAGCTGTCAGCGGTCAACAGAAGAAAGGAGTGGCATGGAAAAGGAAGAGAGAGAGATAGCGGAGCGGCTGGAAGCCGCGACGAACCTGCTGGAGCGGACGCTGGGCTTGCTTGAGGAGCGGCAAGGCGCCTTGAGCGGCGAAGTGGAACGGATTTCGGCGACCGTCGAGCAGAGCCGGCGGGAGGCGGAACTAACGGAAAAGCTGGCATCGGCCGAACGTGAGTTGGCGGAATTGAAGGCTGGGGCCGCGCAGAATGTGTTGAGCCCACTGCGCAGGACGCTGCCCTCGACAACCAGCGAGATGCTGGCCAAGCACGGAATCGGCGAGGGCCCGGTGGACGTGCGGACCCTGGACGCGGCACTGGCCGGATTGAGCCTGGAACAGCGCATCGCGGTCAAGAGCCAACTGCTGCGGGCAGGCGCGATCGCGTAGAGCAGCTTACAGCTTATAGCTACTAGCTTCTAGTTAAAAGCTGGAGAGACTCGGTCAGGATGATTGCAACAGACCGGGACAAGCGGCGAGAAATCAATTCGGGAGCCAAGAAAAACCCGGAGAATACTCTGCCGGAAACATATGAAACCACCGCTCAGATAGAAAAGCTGACAGCTGGAAGCTAGTAGCTGGAAGCTGTTCTTTGAGCAATGACAGGCCCCATGGAGGGGGCGGAAAGAGCCTATGAACGCAACCTTTGCAGACATCCACGCGGCAGCAGATTATATTGGGCCTGGCGCCATCGAAGTTCCGTTGTATCAGACCGAGATTTTCGACATCTGCCGGCGTTCGAGCCCCTTCGGGCAGCGTATCAAGCAGGTACCGGCGACCGGGCATCCGTCGCGGTTCTTCGAGGAGACGGCGATCCCGAATCCGGGAACGTCAGGCTTCGTCAATCCACGCAGCATCGTGCCGGTGGTGGTAAGCCCGACGCGGGTGGAGCGGAGCGTTCCGCTGAAGGCGATCGTTTCGCAGATCAACTACAACCTCTTCGACATCGAGTTGGGCGACCAGCAGAAGCAGTTCGCCTATCTTCAAGCCAAAGACCTGGTGGACACGGTGACCGGCGTGATGGTGGCGCACGACGTGGCTCTGTGGAACGGCAACGACACCAGCCTGAGCACGCCTACGACCACGCAGTACATGGGCGCGATCGGACAGATTGCAGCCGCCGGCGGCCTGACGACAACCATCGGTACGACGGCTTCGATTGTGGACGGAATCAAATCGGCTGTGGCGCAGATGGTGGCCAGCAACGGCTTCCATGTTCGGCCCACGGCGATCTACGCCAACCCAGTATTGCTGGACCTGATTGACCGGGAGATGAAGACCGAGTTCAACGTGGTGCTGAATACCGACAACATCACGGGTGGAGTCCGGGTGAAGATGCTTTCGACGCAGGCGGGCGATCTGCCGCTGATTCCGGATTGGAGCCTGGGTTACACGGGCACGCCGGGCTCGGGCACGGCGGTACTGCCGGCCTACATCGTGACCGAGGATCTGATCGAGTACCACTGGCTGGGCGATCCGACGCCGCGCATCTTCCAACTGGGGTTGCCGAACTCGCTGGCTTACCAATATGTTGCGGTCAAGTTCGGCGCCGTGGTGGTCAAGGGCGCCAACTACGCGCATTATCAGGTTCTGGTGGACCGGTAACAAAACAGGGAGTAGGGAACAGGGAACAGGGAATAGAAACCCAGAGCAGGACCATTCAGTGTCTTGCGTTCTGTTTTCTGTCCGTGTCTCCTACTCCCTACTCCCTACTCCTTGTTCCCTGTTTTTTGAAAGGAAATGGCATGGCATATCTGCAGCCAGTAGATTACCCGAATTATGGATTGCCGGCAGGCACGACGGCGGACTGGATTACGGCCGCAACGGCATTGATCAACAGCTACTGCAGGCGGCCGGACCTGAACGTGATCCAGTACACGGAGCGGCTGCGGCTGGTGAGCGGAGCGCAGACGGTGTTACTAAGTTATTTACCGCTGGCGCCGCTGGGAGCGGCCACAACCCCGTTGGTCAGCATCGAAGGACGCTACATGAGACCGCGGCGCGGAGAAATTCCGAACGAGGCGTTGTTTGAGATTGCGCTGGCATTTTCTCTGCCGGGGCAATGGACGGCGATCGATCCTAACTCCGTGGACTTTGACCCCAACACCGGGGAGCTGACACTGCCGTGGAATGTGCTGGGGCTGCCTTACAACGAGGTGACGGTCACTTATACGGCGGGACTGGCGACGATCGGCGACGACGTAAAGACGGCGTGCGCGCAGATTGTGCGCAATGCGCAGTCGACGCCAGCGCTGAACGCGAGCAAGACCAAGATCGACACGATGCAGATGCAGTATTTTTCAAGTTCGCTGGTGGACGAAACGGTGCAAGCCTGGCTGCGTCCCTACATTGCGAACAGGCTGGGGTGAGCAATGAGCGATACGGCGGCGCGCAACCCAGTGGGAGCGCCGCGGATGCTGGCCGATGCCTTGCTGCGAAGCGTGGCAGGCACCACGGCCCTTCTGCGGGTGACGGGCACAAATACGGATACCAGCCAATCTGAGGTGGGGCTGGTGGCAACGACCTTTGCCGAAGTGGTAGTGAGCCCGGTCGTAATGCGCAAGCTGCGGCCGAGCTGGCAGGAGCATGGCGAGTCAAAGTGGGAGCTGCTGGTTTCGGCGACCGGGGTGCAGCAGCAGGTGAATGCGCTGGACCTCGAATCGGCCCAGTCTCTCTTTGCGATGACACTGGTGGTTACGGTGGTGGGACAGGATTACCTGATTGAGTCAATTGCGGCAAACGAAGCCTTCGGCCAGGTGTATATGTACCGACTGCTGTTGCGGGAAGCGCGTCAGCAGGCGGTGTAAGAAGCTACCAGCTACCGGCTAACAGCAGGGAACGAGGAGTTGTACTCCATGCAGAATGCGAAAGACTCGTTTTATATGGCGCTGCGCACGCGTTTGGCGGCGATCAATCCGGAGCGAACGATCCTGCTGCGTAACGCTGTGCGTCCGGGGATTTTGGTAGAGGAGGCCGAGGCTCCTTTCAGTCAACTTCCCAGTGACGTGTTTGTTCTGCGCTGGCTGGGCCTGGGCGTCGATTTGGATCTCGGTTCCACGATGGTGGCCGAGCAATGCGAAATGATCTATCAGACCCGCGGAACGCAAAGCTTCGGCGGGCTGGACCGCGGCCGGTCCTTAAGTGAAATGGACGAGGAACTGGCGACGATCACGCAGCCTTTCTATACTCCCAAGCTCAACTACACGACAACGCCGCCGGCAGCGATGCTGACAAAAGTGTTTTGGGATGAGCCGGAGTTTGGGCCGATCGCGATCCAGCGGGACCAATTGAGCCGTTCCGCAAAAGTTATGGTTTACAGCTACCAGGAGCAGGGGGAGTAAATGGCGACAACTTGGTTTTTGGCTCGCGCTCCGGTGGCGCGGCGGGTTCGCGGTTATTTTGCGCCGGTGAACCGGACGGCGCAGACGCCAGTTCTCTTTGATCCGTCGGAGCAGGGTGGTTTCAACCTGGACGCGCCGCCGGTTCCGTGGATCAGTCTGGGATGGATTCAAGAGTTTACACGCAAGCCGGGCAGCAAGACCGCCGCGATATTGACGGGCATTCCGGCTAGCACGCTGGAGCAGGTGCGCGAGACTCTTGAGGCACAGGTGAACTTCGAGTTTCTAAGCTGGACAAAGCTGACCATGGCTCTGGCCACAGGTTCACAGCACATGAATCTGCTGGCTCCCGCAAGTGGCGCGACCCCAGCCGCGGATGGCGCCCAGGCAGCTACAGCGGTAACGACACTTAGTGGATCGACTGCGACATTCGTAGCATTGGCCTCGACCGATGCCGCAACATTCTCGGCAGGCTCGATCATCGCGCTGGACGCGGATTACACGGGGCAGACCGGCTTTGTGGGCACGCCGGTATCGGGGGCGTATGTGCGCCAAGCGCTGACCGATATTAACTACATCCGGCGCGTGACCTTCAACGTAGCATTCGTATCGCAGGTAACTTCGGCCGGGCTAACGCTTGCCGGTCCTTTGCCGGGCGGCGCTCCGGCGGCTGGATCAAAGTTACAGGCAGTCAGCGGATTTGTGGATCGCGAAGGTGGCAGTTTTTATCAGGAGTGGTCGGCGCTGTTTGTCATGCAAGGCAGCCAGGGAGAGCGGATCTTCTTCCATTATCCACGCTTGCAGACCATGGCGAGCGCGCAAGAAGCCGCATTGCCGCTGGACGGCAAGAATACGAGCGGGTTGGCGCGGGTCTTGCTCAAGGGCCAGTTTTTGGCGCTGCCCGTGACCGATCCACTGGATGGGGAGCGGATTGTCTGTTACCGGAGCTTCTTACCCGCGGCGAACGCACTGGTATAAGCGAGTCAGCAATTCAGCGAGTCAGCGGGGCAGAGAGTCACGATGAAGATAACAATCAATGGGCAAAACTACACGGCCGCGCTCGATGCAGCGCGGCCTCTAACGATCGAGCGCAAGCTGAACGAGCCCTCCATATGCCAACTGTGGCTGAGCCTGCCATCCAATGGCAGCCTGGCGATGCCCTTGCGCAATCAGTTTCTGGTGGCAATGGGGGACGATGGAACCTATTACTTTACGGGGTACATTGCGGTAACTCCGCTGCCGGAATATGCAGGCCTGGCGATAGACGGACCGCGTTACCGGATTGCAATCCAGGCTCTGAGCGACGAATTGCTTCTGGACCAGAACCTGATGCCACCCAGCACTGGCGCAGCGGGTGAAAACGCCGGAACGCTGATGACGAGGCTTGTGACTCGCACTGGAGTTACTGTGCTATCGACGCAAGGGCTCTTACTGAGCGCGCCAGTTAGCTATTATGCCCCCGATCCGGGTTCGTCGTGGAGCAGGAGCGCCGGGCAGGTGGCAAGCATGACGCGGGCTGCGTATCGAGCGGTCAATGGGGCGCTCACAGTTTCTTCAGTGCAAAGCATTGTGCATCCATAAAACGAGGCAGACGGCAGCCTGAATCTGGCAGTCTTAGGATTCACGTCCAGCGCCAAGCGCGCTCTGGCAAACGATGTGACTGTTTGCGGCGAGCATGAGCCGGTTGCTTATGTGAGTGAATACTTTCTGGGGGACGGAGTTACAACACAGTTTTTTCTGGCGACAGAACCATACTTTCCCGCTTCATCCCAGACCACAATCATTCGCGAGCTCTTCAATGAGTCTCAAATCAACCCGGCAGTGTGGGGAGTTTCCGCCGCGGCTGGCTATCTCTTGATGGGCGCGGGCGGGCTGGCGATGGAAGGCGGCAATGGACTCGACGGGGAAACGCTGCTGGCCTGGTTGAATCCGGTGGAGTTAGGTGGAACCCTGCTGCTGGAGGCTGTGGGTGTAACTCTTTCTACCGGCAGCTCCGGCATCCTGGCCGGCTTCTTCGTTGGGATGGACAGGCAGGCCGGATGTATTGCGGGCTTTCAGGCAACCGCGCAGCCAGGCACCGGGGCTGTCTCATTGCAACCGCTGATTCAAGGAAGCCCGGCGGGAATGGCTTATGCGATCAATCCATCCTATCAATACACGCTGCGCGTCCGAGTGCATTGCGCGGAGAACGAACGGGAGCTGGCAAGTTATATTTCCTGTGGAGACAGCGGGCCATTTGCGTATGGCGGAGAGTGGAACACTGCTGCGGGAAACGTGCAGATGGAGATCCAGCAGTTTGTCAACGGAGTGGGCGGAATGCCGGTAACGCTCTATGATGGCGCTATCGCCAGCCTTATCGGAAGATGCAGTGTGGTGGCGGTCAGCAGCATCAACCTGATAGGAACCATGCGCGCGATCCATCTGACTCAACTTGGTTCGGGCTGGGTGGTGAGCACGCCCCCAAGCGGCTATCCCTATACCCGGCGGGTTGGTACGACGGGCGAGGCGGCCGAGTGCCATCTGGACCGCACCGGCAAGCTGGTGTTTTACACCGGGTATGCGCCGGTGGCAGGCGAGCAGATCGCGGTGAGTTATCGCACTGTAGGCAGGGCCGTGGGGCGATCGGTCAACACCGCCAGTCAGCAGGCGCTTGCGCTGGCCGGAATGCCCGCCGAGGCCGCGTGGATCGGCTCGGTGACCAGCCCCCCGGCGCGCAGTTCCGCGGATTGCCGCAATGCGGCTCTGACCATCGAGCAAGCCTCGGCAGGCGTGAGCGCGCTGTGGAGCGGCACTTACAAGGGAACTAGATTGAGCTTTGCCGCCGATGTCTGGCCGGGCGATGCGCTCTTGCTCAACGCGCCTACCTTTTCTTTGAACGCTCAGGTAGTGGTGCGGACCGTCACGGTGAGTTATCGGGCTAGTTATCCAGACCAGGTGGAGTATGCTATCGCCTTCGCCAATGACTGGGCCGACGATCTGGCCATCAAGACCAGCGCGACGGTGCCTGCCGATGCGTGGCTGCCGGCGCCCATCGCTCCTACCGTTCTTGCCAACCTCAACACGCTCACGGTGACGGCGCTGAATGGAAGCACGGTATCGATCAATGCCGGCATGACGCCGCCCACGGGCGGAGGATTCGAGATTCGGCTGCGGGACTTTGCCTTCATGCCCGGCGAAGACCCGGACCTGGTAATGCGCGCGACTCTGCCGAATATGACTTTCTCGCGTATCTCCGCCGCCGACCGGTTCTATATCCGGATGTACGACGGCTCAACGCCGCCGAATTACTCGGAGTTCTCAACGGCATTGTTTATTAACCTGCCGCTGGCAACATGAGAAATGTTCTAGAAGTGTCGAAGAGCGCCTTTCACAAGCCGCTTTGTGTCAGGGCACGACTTTAGTCGTGCCGATCATGGCCGGAAGACAAGGGGCTTCAGCCCCTGAGGGAATGTCGGCGGATGCGAATGATGAATGAATTCGAAGCGCAGGTGCTGAGCGACTTGAGCGTGCTGAAGACGCAGATGACCAGTCTCACGGGCGACGGCAACGGCGGACGGCTCGCCGATCTGGAGCGGCGCATGGAGCGGCACGAGCAGAACTGGCAGCGCGCCAAGGGCTTTCTGGCGGCGGTCAGCGTGGTCTTCGCGATAGTTGAAGTGGCCGTGACGGCGATCTTCCGGCATTGAGATCGAGATTCAGGGTTCACTAAGATGTAACGATTTCCACCCTCGATCACCCCAACGACGAAGACTTCTCTTTTCACCCCAACGAACAGAAATCATTCGCTGGGGACCCCGAAGCCACAAAAACAAGTATGCGGCGAGGGTGGGGCACCCGGTTTTCGTATAATGAACCTCATGAGCAATCAACCATTGGTAGGCGTGGTGATGGGCAGCAAGAGCGACTATGAGGTACTCTTGGCGGCCATCGAGATTCTGCGCGCGCTGGAGATTCCCCATGAGGCGCAGGTACTCAGCGCGCATCGCACCCCCGGCGAGCTCTCCGAATACGTTGAAATGGCGCGGGCGCGGGGGCTGCGGGTATTGATCGCCGGGGCCGGCGGCGCGGCTCACCTGGCTGGCGTGATGGCCGCCAAGACGCTGCTTCCCGTGCTGGCTGTGCCCATCGCGTCCACGCCGCTCAATGGCCTGGACTCGCTGCTCTCGATGGTGCAGATGCCTAGGGGCATTCCCGTAGCCACGCTGGCCATCGGCAATCCCGGAGCAGCCAACGCCGCGCTCTTCGCTGCCGAGATTCTGGCCCTGAACGACGAGGCGCTTCACGACCGGCTGGCCGCGTGGCGCGCCGCGCGCGCGCAGGAAGTGCTGGAATCGAAGCTGCCGGATTGAGCGGCGACTTCGACGCATCGCGGCTGGATATATCCCTCAAAAATCCCTTAAAGGGCTTCGCCTAAAAGGTCGATCTTGACTAAAGAAATCGAGCATCCCCCAAAGAATTACCCGTCCACCAAAGTTCTGCTCTGGAATCGGTTCCGACTCCAAGAGCGCATCGGCTCCAGCGCCGCCGGAACGATGACTGGATGGTAACTGCCGGATGGCCGGCCAACCGACCGCAATCTTAAAAAAACGTCAGATTGAGAAGCCTTGCAGGCGGTCCAATCGATGCTGATGTGGATGTCGAAGCGCGTGGTCATTTTTCGGGTGCGGCGACTTGGGCCAGCGCACATTGTTTGCGGTGGATTTTTACTGCGAAGTAGCGAATGATCAAGGGTGGTATTCCGAGGATGCCAAAGACGGTGAAGAAGAAAAACAGATTGAAAAGAATGTCCGATGTCGTGCCTGCTGTGTTCCCGGCTTTCGGCAAGTCGCTGGCCCAGCCTACGGAGAGAATAAAGATGAAGCAAGGCAAATACGCGTAGAAGCACAGATGCAATATCCAGGCATTTAAGCCCCTCGGGCGAAAGAGCAGGAAGGCGGAGCGCGCCATGGATGTGATTGAAGAGACACCGGTGAAGCTGTGGACGGTCCTTTTCTGCAGTGCGGTGAGTTCGTGAAGAACAGCTTCGAGTTCGACCGTTAGCGCGGATTGCGGCGTGACAGTTGGGTTGGCGCTGGACAAAGGCACCACGGGAAGTTCGGAGATGCTTTTGGCCAGAGTTGAGACTTGCTGCGTAAGTTCTGCGCTGCGCCCCTTCCGAGAGTGATCCAGCATCCACTTCACAGCCGCCGTAATGGCGGCAGGGATCAATGCGGCGACGGCAGGCAGAAAAACCTTCGCCAGCCCCTCAGGTTTAACCGAGTCAAAGAAGAGCATGCAGTCCTCCGGAAGGACGTTCTTTTGTGTGCGTTGGGGCGAATCGCGGTCTGGCCAAGCTGGACTCTTCGACCCCAACTCAAGCTGGGCAATTCTCTCACATTTCAAGCCGCGAGTATATTGTCGCCAACTCGGCGGTTACCACTCTTCTCTTAGGATCTCAGCTTGCCCAAGGAGTCAGTCTAAAGCCCGGATATTTATCTATCGATCTAGCGGCGCGGCTAAAGCCGCGCCTTTTCAAAACCATAAGCTGTTCCTCGGTCCGTTACTCGACGTTCTTCTCCCACCGCTTGGGCCGGCGGTTTTGCTGCAAGATCTTCTTGCGCAGGCGCAGCGACTTGGGAGTCACCTCGACCATTTCGTCCTCGGCGATAAACTCGATGGCCTGCTCCAGGTTGAGATTCCTGTAGGGCACCAGGCGGATGGCCTCATCCGCGCTTGATGCGCGCATGTTGGTCATGTGCTTTTCGCGGACCACGTTCACATCGAGGTCCTTGTCGCGCGCGTGCTCGCCGACGATCATCCCCTCGTAGACCTCAACGCCCGCGCCGACAAATAACATTCCGCGCTCCTGCAGGCCGTTGAGCGAATAGGTGGTGGTCAACCCCTGGCGGTCGGAGACCAAGGCGCCGGTGGGCCGCTGCGGAATCTCGCCCTGGTAAGGGATGTAGCCGTCGAAGAGCGCGTTCATCACGATGGTGCCGCGCGTCTCGGTGAGCATCTCGCTGCGCAGGCCGATCAGGCCGCGGCTGGGCACGCGAAACTCCATGCGCACGCGGCCCGAGCCGTGATTGTGCATCCTGGTCATCTCGCCCTTGCGTGGGCCGAGCTTCTCGATCACCGTGCCGGTGTAGGCATCGGGCACGTCGATGGTCAGGTGCTCGACAGGCTCCATGCGCGTGCCGTCCACCACCTTGGTGACGATCTCCGGGCGGCCGGCGGAAAGCTCGAAGCCCTCGCGGCGCATCATTTCGATCAGAATCGCCAGTTGCAGCTCGCCGCGGCCCAGCACCTTGAAGCTGTCCGGCGAGCCGGTATCCTCGACGCGGATGCTGACGTTGGTCAGAAGCTCTTTTTCCAGGCGCTCGCGCAGGTTGCGGCTGGTCACGTACTGGCCCTCGCGCCCTGCAAACGGCGAATTATTCACGCTGAATTGAATCGCGATGGTCGGCTCGTCGATCACGATCAGCGGCAGCGGCGAAGGGTTCTCGACGCTGGTAATGGTCTCGCCGATGGTGATGCCCTCGACGCCAGCCACGGCCACAATGTCGCCCATGGTCGTTTCGGTGGTCTCGATGCGCTTGAGGCCGCTGAAGGTAAAGAGCTTGGTGATCCGCGTTTTCATCAGCGAGCCGTCGCGCTTGGAGATGGTCACGTCGTCGCCGGCGTGCAGCGTGCCCTGGAAGACGCGGCAGATGGCGATGCGTCCAAAATAATCCGAATAATCGAGATTGGTGACCAGAATCTGCAAAGTGCCGTCGGCTTCGCCGGTGGCCGGGGGAATCGTCGAAACAATCGCCTCGAAGAGCGGCTGCAGGTTCACGCCGGGCGTGGCCGGATCAAGGGTCGCCTGACCCGCCTTGGCCACCGCGTAGAGCACCGGGAAATCCAGTTGCGTCTCGTCGGCGTCGAGATCGATGAAGAGGTCGTAGATCTCGTTCAAGACCTCCTGGGGGCGCGCGTCGGGCCGGTCGATCTTGTTGATCACCACGATGGGCTTGAGTTTGGCTTCCAGAGCCTTGGCCAGCACGTAGCGGGTCTGCGGCAGCGGTCCCTCGGCTGCATCCACCAGAAGCATCACGCCGTCCACCATCTTCAGCGCGCGCTCCACCTCGCCGCCAAAATCGGCGTGTCCCGGCGTGTCCACAATGTTAATCTTGCCGCCCTCAAAGACAATCGCGGTGTTCTTGGCCAGGATGGTGATGCCCCGCTCCCGCTCCAGTTCGTTCGAGTCCATCACCCGGTCGGCCACCTGCTCGTTGGCGCGGAATGTGCCGGATTGCCGCAGCATGGCATCCACTAATGTAGTCTTGCCGTGGTCAACATGGGCAATGATGGCGATATTGCGTATCGTCTGGGTCACAGGGGAGTTTTTCCTTCTTTTGGTTCGGCCGATGAGGCCATGGGTTTGGGGGACAATACAGTGATCAGTGATCAGAAAGCCCTGATGGCGCTCTCAACATAGTGAAAATCGCCGCACACTGCGGCATCTTCCATTGTATCAGCAACCTGAATTACAGGCGCTTGAGGTTCGTTTCGACCCGGCAGCCGTTGCAGTTACTGAATTTCAGACTCCCGCCCAGTTGGTGCGCCAGGCTGATGGCCAGCTTCAACCCCATGGAGGGGCACGTGGCGGCGTCGAAGTGCTCGGGGAGGCCGGCTCCATCGTCGCTGACCGCCAAACGGAGGATGCCGTCCACGCGATGAATTGAAATTTCGACCGTACCCTTGCGGTTGTCGGGAAAGCCGTGCTTGAAGCAGTTCGCTATCAGCTCGTTGGCCAGCAGTCCGAAGGGGATGGCCAGGTCCAGCGAGAGGGGAATCTCCTCGGTGTCCAATCGCAGTTGAATCTGCCCCGGCGGCGCCGAGTTCGAGGCCACAACTCCCTTGAACAGGTCGCGCAGATAGTCGCAGAGCGAGAGGCTGGCCACGTCTTTGGTCCGGTAAAGCCGCTCATGCACCAGGGCCATCGCGTGGACGCGCTGAATCGTGGCTTCGGTAACCGTGCGCGCCTCGCCGGGAGGCAGCAGCCGGCTGCTCATCCGCAGCAGGCTTTGCACCTCTTGCAGGTTGTTCTTCACGCGATGATGGATTTCGCCCAGCAGAACCTCTTTCTCCTTGAGCGAGGCCTCCATCTGCTGTTCGTGCTCGCGTTGCACGGTCACATCATGAAGGGTGAGGACGATCATCGGCTGGGCGTTCGGGTGCGCCTTGAGCTGCGCCGCGCGAGCCTCCACCCAGGCAATCGAGCCATCCTTGTGGCAGCAGCGCAAGGTAGACGCCTGGTGAGCGTTCTCCTCCAGGCTGGCAAACATGGTCAGCAAATGTTCCCGGTCTTCCGGAACGACGATCTCCATCCATGAACGCCCCACCAGCTCCTCGGACTCCCGGCCCAGCAGCGTGCGGCAGACGGGCGAGACATACACTAGCTTACCCTCGCCGCTGTACACCGCCACCAGGTCCGACGAGTGCTCGACGATGGTGCTCATCAACTCGCTGGTCTCATCCAGCCGGCCTTTCAGTCGGTCGAGACGCGCCACGCGCTCCAGAACCAGCGGCAACTCATTCCAAAAGCCGTCCGTCTTCTTCACGTAGTCGGCAAAGCCCCGCCGCAAGGCCTCAATGACCACGCTCTCATCGCTCACCGCGGTGACAAAGACAACCGGAATCTCGGGAACGCGCGCCTGCGCCGCATCGGCTACCGTCCAGGGTTCGCGGTCGGGAAGATGATAGTCCAGCAGCAGCGCCAGGTAATCACCGGCGCCCTCGCCGCACAGAGCCTTCACTCCGGCCTCGACGCCGCCGGCAATCTCCACCGAATAGCCGGAACGCTCCAGCGTCCGCCGAATCAACTCGGCAGCGCCGGCGTCGTCCTCCACCAGCAGAATCCGCTGGGATGAATGAGTTGCCGAGATGGGTATGCTGCTCATGGCGCGGAAGCCGTCACAGCCCCGAAACCGTTCTCCGGTAGCCGGATGATCTGGAGAAAGAGCCCCAGCCGCCTGATGGCTTCAATGAATTGTATGGGGTCTACCGGCTTGGTAATGTACACCGAGCAGCCCAGCTCATAGCAAAGGGCCACCTCGCGCGGATCGTCGGTGGTGCTGAGCATGATGATCGGCGTCTTGCAGGTTGCCGCATCGGCCTTGATCTGGCGCAGCACCTCCACACCGCCCACGCTGCCCGGCATATTGATGTCCAGCAGGATCAGCGGGTCCGCGCCCTTGCGCCCGGCGAACTCCCCGCGCCGGAAGATATAATCCAGAGCCCGCGCTCCATCGTTCATGGCGTACAGCGGGTTGCCCAGCGCGATGCGGCTCAGGTTGCGGCGCAACAGCTCGACGTGCCCCTCGTCGTCGTCCACAATGAGAATGGTAAAGGCGGATTCATACGCTTTCATGACCGGCTGCCTCCTTAGTGAATCTCGGCGTTAAAACAGGACTTGCGGGCAAGGAAAAATGGAAGACCGTTCCCTGGCCTTCCCGGCTCTCCGCCCAGATCTTGCCTCCATGGCGCTCCACAATGCGATGCGCGATTGCCAACCCCATCCCTTCCCCTTCCGCCTGCCGGGAATGAAAACGCTGAAAGACCTGAAAGAGCTTCGTCTTGCCGTACTCCGGAATTCCCAGGCCGTTGTCGCGCACCCAGTAGTGGACGATTCCCGCTTCCACCTGGCCGCCCACCTCGATCCTGAGCGGGCGATCCGGACTTCGGTACTTGAGGCAGTTGCCGATCAGGTTGGAAAAGACCTGGCCCAGGGCCGTCGCATCGGCGGTCACGGAAGGCAAAGAACCCACCTCGACCTCGGCCACGGCCTCGATGATCGCCTGCTGGAAGGTCGCCACCGCGTTGGTCGCCAGATCCCAGACGTTCACCCGTGTCAGATGATAGACTTGGCGTCCCTGGCGCGAGAGGCCCAGCAGCGCGTCAATCAGCCGCTCGAACTTGGCCGCCGAAGCGGAGATGTAATGCAATGCACCGCCCATCTCCTCGTTCAGGATCGGCGCGACGCCCGGCCAGCAAATCTCCCACTGCGGGCAAGTCTGGATGACCTCTTTGAGGCGCTTGCGGCTCTCATCCAGTTCCCGCACAAACCCCTGCACATTCACCAGCGGCGCACGCAAGTCGTGGGAAACAATATAGACAAAGGCCTCGACCTCCTGATTTTTGCGCTGCAACTCTTCGACCGTAATCTCCAGTTCGCGGGTTCTCTCCACAACCCGGATTTCGAGATCGGCAGCCATCTTCGCCAGCGACTCCTCCAGTTGTTTTTGCTGGGTCATGTCACGCGCCACGCGTATGTAGTCGGTCAGCTTGCCCGTCTCATCCCGAACCGCGGTGAGCGCCCCGCTGGCCCAGAAGAGCGACCCATTCCGGCGCACGTGCCAACTCTCGGTCGTGCAGTGGCCGGTGCGCGCCGCCTCCTCCATTTCCCGCCGCGGCTCGCCCGCCTGGATTTCTGCCGGCGTGAAGACCATGGAATACTCGCGCCCCAGCGCCTCTTCCGCGTTGTATCCAAGCACATTCCGCGCGCCGTCGCTCCAACTGTCGATCCGTCCCTCCGCATCCAGCGTGAAGATCACATAGTCGGCCACGCTTCCGACGATGAACCGGTAGCGCTCCAGTTGGGCATTGCGGCTTCGCAACGCCTCTTCAGCGGCCTTTTGCGCGGTCAAATCCCGCGTTACCTTGGCAAAGCCGCGCAGCTCTCCCTTGGGACCGCGGACGGCGGTCAAGGTGATGAGCGCTCAGAATTTCGTGCCATCCTTGCGCACGCGCCAGGCTTCCGTCTCGTAGCGTCCCAGGCGCGCCGCCGCCGCCAATTCATCCGCCGGCAAGTCCGCCTCCGCATCCTCGGGAAGAAAGAAAATCGAATAATTCCGTCCCAGGATCTCTTCGGCCTTATATCCCTTGCTGCGCTCCGCCCCCACATTCCAGGTAATCACCCGGCCCTCCGGGTCGAGCATATAGATGGCGTAGTCGGTCACGCTGTCGACCAGCAGTTGGAAGAGATCCTCAGTTTCCAGCATCGCCCGGCGGGCGACCCGCAAGGCCTGGTCGGAGACCCGCAAGGCCCGGTCCGAGACGCGTAACACCTGGTCCGTCTCCCGCAGCGCCAGATCCGTATCCCGCGAGGCCTGGTCGGACTGCACCAGCGCCCGGTCGGACTCCTGCAAATCCAGGCCGGACTCCATCAGCGCCTGGTTGGACTCCTGCAATGCGTGGTCGGACTCTGTCAGCGACCTGTTGGATTCCACCAGCGCATGACCGGAATCCTTCATCGCCCGGTCGGAGGCCTGCAAGTCATTGTCGGACTGCGCCAGCGCCACGTTCGCCTGCACTTTAGCCTTTTTCTGGCCGGCCCCCTCCTGGGGAGAGTCTTCCATCAACGGCGTGCCTTCAACTCCATCCGGAATCTGCCCGGCAGTTATGG
>PMTP01000166.1 GCA_003167305.1 Acidobacteriaceae bacterium | reverse complement strand
TCGTTCCTTAACTCTCCCGCAACGGGGCCGGATGGGCTAATTCAACGTTCAAAGTTCAATCAGGGCCTTGGGCGCCGGGGTGAGCACCTGGCCTCCGGTCCGGGTAACAGCCACCATATCTTCGATGCGAATGCCGAAGCGGTCCGCCAGATAAACTCCCGGCTCGATAGTGATGACCATGCCTGCGAGCAACCTGCTTGCCTCTCCTGCGCCGATGCGCGGCGGCTCGTGAATCTCCAAACCGACGCCGTGGCCGGTGGAGTGGGAAAAAGCCTCCGCCAATCCTGCCCTGCGCAGCACGCTTCGAGCTGCCTCATCGATCTCCGCGCAGCTTACGCCCGCTGTCACCGCGGCGACGCCGGCCTCCTGCGCCTCCAGCACCGTCTCGTAGACGGCGCGCTCGCTGGCCGTGGGTCTGCCCAGGTGAACGGTTCTGGTCATATCCGAGCAGTAACCCTTGTGAATGATACCAAAATCCATGGTCACAAAGCCCCGGCGGGGCAGCCGGAGAGCCGTCGCGCGCCCGTGCGGCAGGGCTGAGCGAGCGCCCGAGGCGACGATGGTTTCAAAGGACATTCCTTCGGCTCCCAGCAGCCGAGCCTGATGCTCCAGCTCCGCGGCCACTTCAAACTCCGCCAGGCCGGGCCGGATGAAGCCCAGAATGTGCGCGAAGAGTTTGCAGCCGATGAGCGCCGCTTCGCTCATCAGCGTCAGTTCGTCCTCGTCCTTTACCATCCGCAGCGGCTCAACCAAGGGCGCGGCCAGCGCGGTTAGAAAGCTGCGGCGAAGGCGCGCGGGCAGCGCGGTCTTGAACCGCGCCAGATTGGCCACGGTGGTTTTAGTGGAATCAAAGCCGGCAAATGCGACGCCCGGCTGCGCGGCCAGCCACTGCACGGCCGCAACCGCCGGTGAGCTGGCCACGATCTCCACCTGCGCGACCGTCACTTCCTCAGCGGCCTGCGTCTTGTAGCGCCCATCGGTAAAGAGGCGCGCCGACCGGCGCGTAATGGCCAGCGCGGCGCTCGAGCCAGTGAATCCAGAGAGATAGCGGAGATCGGGCAGATGGGTGACCAGCAGGCCATGAAGCCCGGCTTTGGTCAGACGGCGGCGCAAAAGCCCGATGCGGCGGAAGTAATCCACACGTTGAGGATAACAGGGGCAGGGAATCAGGGGAATCGTACCGGCTCAATGGCGGAGCCGATCAGTGCGGCAAAGGCGTCATTTTTGCCGAGGCTGTGACTTTCTATGGATGCGGCGTACATCTGCTCGCGGGTGACGCGATTCCAGTTGAGGCGGTGACCAGCACCGGTAGCCAGTTCCCGAATGAATTCGCGTTGCGTGCGTCCATTGCCTTCCCGAAAGGGATGGATCGCGTTCAATTCGCCAAGGTAATATGCTGCACGTTTGGCAAACGCAACGGAATCCAAGCCTCTCAGATAATTTTCAGAAGCCAGCTTCGCGAGTGTGTTCTTGAGGTTCTCTTCCATGAACTGAACCACGGCAAAATAGTATGACCCTGAGCGATGGAGATTGACTTGGCGGAACTCGCCTGCCCAGGGATAGATGTTCTTGAAGATGCGGGCGTGAATGGCTTTGAGGCGGGTCGCATCAAAGTTGCCTGCTACAGGATTGTCCCCAAGGTTAACAAGGGCTTTTGCGGCTTGAATGCGCTCGAAATCATCGAGCAGCTTTCGATCTGTCAAGCCGGGATAATTCTTGAGTAAATTGTGCAAGTAATCGAAGTGCGGGTCCGGAAAGAGGTCTGCTTTCTTCACCATGATTTTCAGAGGATGGCGCTACTGTAGTTGTCCAAAAGGCGGTTCATTTCAGAAAGTTCGATTTCACCAGCCGCGTAGCGGGAGAGGATTTGCTGAGTGGTCTCGTCCGGTTCGAGGTCTTCGATCCGCATAGTGCCAACGGCGTTCTCGACGGCCAGACGACGGTCATCCAGTTCGGCCGGAGTGAGGGTGATGACGGGTGCGGTTGCAGCGGCCATGTATTACCACCTTCAATCCATTTTATCAGTTCTTGGGATTTCGAGCCGAACAACCCCGCTTTGGTCAAACAGCGGCTGTCACGCTGAATACTCGCGACTTTCCCGGCGAAGAGCCCGATATCAGGATTCCATAGCGGCTACAAGAGCGTGCTATATCGCCATTGGCTTTTTCAGCAAGACATAATTGCCCAGCTCATCTGCCCAGGCAGAGATTGCTTCCCAGCCTTCCGATCCCTTGCGATTGAGAATCTCGATAAAATGCGCAACTGGCTCATCCTTGTGAACGAAGATCGTATTTTTCTTGTACTTCCGTTTCATGTGTGGCTTCCTTTCTGTGTCCTCGGGACATTGTTCTGGTGTTAAAACGCCGGGCGGACGGGCTTCTTCTGTAGCGGATCGGCTTCGGCGGCGTGCTGGTCGCTCTGGCGGTCCATCCACTCGTCGAGACGGCTGCGCTTGAAGCGCCAGCGGTTGCCCAGCTTGAAGGCGGGCACGAAGCCCTCCGAGGCGTACTTGTAGAGTGTGTCGGAGGAGATGCCGAGGTAGTCCGAGGCCTGGCGAATGTCCATGACTTCGCGCACCTCGGGGACCAGCAGGTTGGAACGTAGGGCGTTGCTGCGCATGATTGCCTCCTGGGGCGAGAATGACCCCAGACGAGATTCCGGCATTCCTGCCGGTACTCTTGTATATAGCGCGGTTTCACACGGTATTTCAAGGATTTTCAGAGAGTTGCAGGATATTAACCGCTTTTTACCCCCGGTTCTGACGGCGATTACCACGCATAATCCAGACTGAAGCGCCATCTATTGAGTCGCTGGCAGTCCGACCCACCACAGGTTGCGTTGTTGCGGCAGATGGTGCGCCAGGCGGATATGGACCAAAATAGCACAACCCGGTTGCACCGGAGTTCTCGGGCAAACCAGGCTGTGATCAGGCATTCCTTCAGTGAAGTTCTGAACNNCCCGTGCGGTAACCATCGAAGAAGGCCAGAGCGGTGGAGAACGCTGGGGTGGGAACGCCTAACTCGACTGCGTGCACCAGCCCCTTGCGCCACGACGCCTGATACTGATTCAGCACGCCATAGAAGAAGCTATCCAGCAGCAGGTTTTCGAGCGCGGGAGTCTTGTCGTAGGCGATTTTGATCATACCTAGAAAGCGGCTGCGAATGATGCATCCACCGCGCCACATCAGCGCGATGCCGCCCATATTCAAGTTCCAGCCATTCTCCTTTGCCGCGGCGCGGAGCAGCATATAACCCTGCGCGTAGGAGATGATCTTGGAGCAATAGAGCGCGCAGCGCACATCCTCGATGAATGCGGCGCGGTCGCCAGCGGCAGGTTTGGTTGCCGGACCCTGCAAGATCTTGGATGCTTCAACGCGTTCATCCTTGAGCGCCGATAAGCAGCGCGCGAAGACCGACTCGCCGATCAGAGTTACCGGCTGGCCCAGGTCGAGCGAGCTGAATACCGTCCACTTGCCCGTGCCCTTTTGGCCGGCCGTATCCAGTATCTTATCGACGAGCGGCGTGCCGTCCTCGTCTTTCTTGGCGAAGATATGGCTGGAAATCTCGATCAAGTAACTGTCCAGTTCGCCCTTGTTCCACTCCGTGAAGACCTCAGCCAACTCATCGGCGGTGAGTCCAAGGCCGTGCTGCAGCAGATCGTAGGCCTCGCAGATCAGTTGCATATCGCCGTACTCGATGCCGTTGTGCACCATCTTGACGTAGTGGCCGGCGCCGTTCTCGCCCACCCAATCGCAGCAGGGCGTTCCATCCTCGACCTTGGCGGCAATGGCCTGGAAGATAGCCTTCACGTGCGGCCATGCGGCGGGATTGCCGCCGGGCATGATCGAAGGGCCGAAGCGCGCGCCTTCTTCGCCGCCGGAGACGCCGGTGCCGATGAAGAGAATGCCTTTGGCGGCGAGATCCCTGGTGCGGCGATTGGAGTCTGTAAACAGCGAGTTGCCGCCGTCGATCACAATATCGCCCGCTTCAAGAAAGGGCAGCAAATGATCGATTGTCTGGTCGACGGAATCGCCCGCCTTGACCATCAGCATGACGCGCCTAGGCCGCTTAAGCAGGGCTGCCAGCTCTTCCATCGAGTGCGCGCCCACCACTTGTGTGCCCTTGGCTTCGCTGGCCAGGAAGTCGTCCACCTTGGAGACGGTGCGGTTGAAGACCGCAACCTTGAAGCCGTGGTCGTTCATGTTGAGGACAAGGTTCTGTCCCATGACAGCAAGGCCGATCAGGCCAATATCGCACGATGCATCTGGCATAGAATCTCCGTAGTTGCCGGCGTGATCCCTGCAAACAGCAGGCCCTTGATGATTGTATTTCAGTGGTCAGACCTTATGAAAGCGGCAGCTTCGCCTGCGCCGCAACGCTATCGTTTGACCCTGCTGATGCGTCTAGTATTGTATTCAGGGTTCTTCATGAGATTCATAGCAGTCCGATCTTCCGCTGTTCTATCGGTTGCGTTTTCTTGCCTGTTGGCGGCTCTTGCGCCATCCGTGGCGCACGCGCAGACCTCCAGCAGTCCCGCTAAGTCTTCCGGAGAGGGGCAGACTTCGTCTTCCTCGCAGGGGTTTGCGCAGGAAAAAGCGCCTTCTCTGATCGATCCCGCCGGTCCCACCATCTCGTTGACCAGCTCCGAGCAGGTCTTCCTGATGGCCGCCGCGCTGAATGCCTGCGGTTACGACGAAGGCCTGGAGGCAAGCGCCCCAGTCCGCAAGCGAGTCCGCGACGAGATGAACATGGCGCTTGCCAAGAGCGAGGACGCGCGCAACAAGCGCGACAAGATTTGCCTCTACATCGCCCAGCACCGCATGACGGGCGGAGAGCGCGATATTTCGCAATACATCTCTCTGGCTCTCTACCTGACTCCACCGCCGGAGATGGAAACCTCGGCCGATCTTTCCGAGATGCCCCCCGACTCGACGCAGGTGGTCGAGATTGTGCCCCTGCTGCGCGACTTTGTCGCCGCGGTTGACCTGCACGGCATCTGGCTGGCGGTGCATCACATCTACGACGCTGAGGCCGACCGGTTGCACGATCCGCTCACCAAGATGATCGTCTCCACCAACCTCTACCTCAAGCTGCCCGCCGAAACCTACAACGGACGGCGGTTCATCGTGGTCATCGAGCCCTTGCTCTCGCCCAGCGCGATCAACGCCCGCATCTACGGCACCGACTACGTGGTAGTGGTTTCGCCGGTGGACGGCACGATCCGCATGAGCGACGTACGCCACACCTACCTGCACTACGTGATCGAGCCTCTGCTTTATGCGCGAGCTACGGCCATCGACCGGATGCAGCCGATTCTGAAAGAGGTGCGCGATGCGCCGCTCGAGTACCGCCTGCGCTCGGACTCGATACCGCTGACCATCGAGTGCCTGATCAAGGCTATCGAGGCGCGCACCATGGACACCGGCATACCTGAGTACAAGATACCGGCGAATGCCGACCGGTCGTTGGAGCTGCCCCGCTATGAGCATGAACGCCAACTCTACCAGCAGAAGGTGGACGCAATCCGCCTCGCCGCCATGCGCCACGACCTGACCCAGGGATTCGTGCTCACGCAGTACTTCTATCAGCAGTTGATCGAGTTTGAAAAAGACCCCGCCAGCCTGAAGGACACCATTGGCGAGATGGTCTACAGCATGGACGTGGAAAACCAAGTGCATTTCGCCCGTCAGATCGATTTCGACAAGGAAGCCGACGGCGACGTGTTGACGCGCAGCAAGCCGCGCATGTTGACCGGCCTCGACTTGGCCGAGGCGCGTCTTGCGGCCGGCGATGTGGCCACGGCCAGCGCTATGGCCCGCCATGTACTCACCGCGCATCCCGATTCCCTGGAATCGATGGCCGACAGCGCACGCGCCGAGTTCATCCTGGCCCGCGCGGCCATCCTCACCGGCCATCCCGACCAGGCCATCGACGGATTCCAGAAGACCCTGGCCGCCAGCAAGGATCCGCGTCTGCTTTCCTGGTCGCACATCTATTTGGGCCGGATGCTGGACCTGGACTGCAAGCGCGACCAGGCACTCACCGAGTACCAGGCGGCGTTGAAGACGCGCGACGGACAGCAGGATACCCGGCTGGCCGCCGAGCACGGCGTCAAGACGGCCTATGCAGTCCACGGCCACAGTTGCGACGAGGATGCCGATGACTCGCCTGATGCAGCGCCGGCCAAGCCGAAGGAGAGTAAACCGGCGCCGGCCAAGCCTGAGGATTCCTGGCCTAATGGGACGGAAAAGCCCTGATCATCCTGCGCTGCGTCCTGCGGCGAAGAGGAACGTCTCATAATGAGATAGGGGTTTTTCCTGGGCCGAAAACTCAAGTTGAAGCAGTGGCTCCGGGATAGCATACCAACCCATCAGATTTGAGGCTCTTGTGGAAGCCGTTCTTGCCGAACTGGAAGCTGCGTTGGGGCATAGCTTTGCGCGTCCGGAGTTGCTGGTGCGCGCACTGACGCATCGGTCTCTAGCGAACGAGCGTGGGGCCATCGAGCCGGTTATGGAGAGCGTTCAGTCGGAAGCCAAAGGCGCGGGCGACAACGAGCGCCTGGAGTTTCTGGGCGACGCTGTGCTGGGGCTGGTGGTGGCCGAGGCTCTGTTTCTGCTTCACCCGGAGTGGCACGAGGGCGACCTGACACGTGTCCGCGCCCAGTTGGTCAGCCGCCAGCACATGGCGGAGGTTGGCGCGGCCATCGGCCTGGGCAGCCACTTGCGCCTCAGCCGCGGCGAGGAAAAGGGCGGCCTGCGGCGCAAGAGCACGGTGCTCTCGAATTCCATGGAGGCCGTGCTGGGCGCGCTCTGGCTGGACGGCGGCATGGAGCCGGTGAGAGTCTTTGTCCGCCGCAGGGTGATGGGCGAGGCGGTCGAGCAGTTGGCTGAGGAGTTGCGCGCCGGGGCCGCGCTGGGCAACTTCAAATCGGCGTTGCAGGAACAGTTGCAGGCCTCGCGCGCCGGAGCGCCGGTCTATCGGGTCAAGAGCGAAAGCGGCCCCGACCATCATAAGCGTTTTCTGGTCGAAGTCCGGCTCAAGACAGCCGAGGGTGAGCCGGGGAAGCAGCTGGCTCGCGGCATGGGCAGCACCAAGAAAAACGCCGAACAGGATGCCGCGTGGCGAGCGCTGGAGCGGATGAAGGCAGCCGCCAGGAATGCCGGCGCAGAAGCAGCTATTGAGCCGGCCGCCGAAGAGGAGAAGCGCATAGAGCCATGAACCCCCTTGTCCCAGAGTCAGGCCTTTTTCCGCTCTGGGTCGAGCGGATGCGGCTCCATCTGCCGACTGTGCCCGAGGCATTGGCACGGCTGCTCTTGCTGGTGGTGGTGGCGCTATTTCTGCTCACCTTTGTGCTACAGCCCTATCTGATCCCTTCCGAGAGCATGGAGCGCACGCTGATGGTGGGCGATTTTGTGCTTGTCAACAAGCAGATATATGCTCCGGCCAGCAGCCTGACCCGGTGGTTCATGCCCTATCGCGATGTCGCGCGCGGCGATGTCGTTGTCTTTCACCACCCTCAGCATCCATATGTTGTCAAGCGGGTAGTGGGCCTTCCCGGAGATCGGTTGCGCATCAACGATGGCCGCGTCACCGTGAACGGCGCACTCCTCGACGAGCCCTACGCCGCCTTTGATCCAGCCGCCCGTACTCCCTTCCGCGATGGATTTCCCGCCAATCTTTATGCCGATCCGAACGTGGACATGACTTGGTGGAAACAGATGCAGAGCCTTACTCGCAACGGCGAGCTCATGGTCCCAGTGGGTCAGTATTTTGTCTTGGGCGACAATCGTAATCACAGTGACGATTCCCGCTTCTGGGGCTTTGTCGCGCGGCAGCAGATTGTGGCCAGGCCGCTGGTGATCTACTTCTCGCTCTACCGGCCATCGGCGACCGATTTGGAGCAGGCCACGGATGGTAAACTCAAACACGATAGGCCGCTTTTGGCCAAGCTCCAAGGTTATGCCCGCTGGAAGCGCATCTTCCATGTGGTGCGTTAATACAGTGATCAGAGAACAGGGATCAGAGATCAGAAAACAGCGGTGAGGAGTCAAGAGTATGAGTTTTTGCTGATCCCTGAACCCTGATCTCTGATCTCTGACAAAGAGCGACAGGATGACGAAGAAAAAAACACCCGACCCCAAGACGCCGATCGAGACCGAGTCCGCTGAAGAACGGGTGGAAGAGACGTTCGCAGAGGCGGTGGCCAGCATTCTCTCTGTGTTGGTCATTGGCCTCTTCATCCTCACCTTCCTGGGGCAGAACTACGTCATTCCCTCCGGCTCGATGGAGAAGACGCTGCTGGTGGGCGACCACCTGGTGGTGGATCGCATCACCCTCGCTCCGCCCACGAAGTGGATGCCGCTGGTTCACTCCCGCGAACCCCAGCGCGGCGATATTGTGGTCTTCATCAAGCCTGTGCCGGACCCAGATGCGGAAGGGAACCCTCAGTACCTGACCCTGGTCAAGCGGCTGATCGGAGTTCCCGGCGACCATATTCATCTGCGCAACGGCATCGTGATCCTTAACGGCGTGGCCCAGAATCAGCCCCACGCCCAACCCACGACTCCGGAAAACCAAACAGAGTTTCTCGACGAATTTCCCTCCGAGCCGCCTCCCTCAATCGATCAGGTTCCCGATTCCTGGTCCATGGTTGACTTTCCCAAGAGCCTCGAAAACGGTGATCTGGTGGTTCCTCCCGGCAAGTACTTCATGATGGGCGACAATCGGCACAACAGCCTGGACTCGCGCTACTGGGGCTTTGTGCCTAGGGGGAACATCGTAGGCCGGCCGCTCTTCAACTACTGGTCGTTCGTGACCCCGGAAGAACAGTATGAAAAGCCTGGGATCGGCAATAGCGTGGCCTGGCTGGGCCACATCGCATTGCACTTCTTTACCGAGACCCGCTGGAACCGGACCCTGCATCGGGTGAGGTGATAGTGGGCAAGGTACGGCCAATAGCCGGGTCTATTACTCACTTTTACTGACCACTGTTCACTGTAAAGAGCAACAGAACGATGAAGAAGAAAACGCCGCCCCCCAAGAAGCCACCCGAGCCCCAGCCCGCCGAAGAGCGCGTGGAAGAGACGCTCCCCGAAGCGGTGGCCAGCATTCTCTCTGTGCTGGTCATTGGCCTCTTCATCCTCACCTTTATTGGGCAGAACATGGTCATTCCCTCCAGTTCGATGGAGAACACTCTGTTGGTGGGCGACCATCTGATGGTGGACCACATCACGCTGGCTCCGCCGACCAAGTGGATGCCGCTGGTTCACTACCGCGAGCCAAAGCGCGGCGACATCGTGGTCTTTCACAAGCCGGTGCTGGAGGATCTGACTGGAGGTGACAACCCGCTGTACAATATCCTGGTCAAACGGCTGATCGGCGTCCCCGGCGATCATATCCATCTGCGCGACGGCATCGTCATCATCAACGGCGTAGCCCAGAACTTGCCAAAGGATGCTGACAACTCTTCCAACCCCAACATTATGGCAGATCAGGAGTTTCTTGATGAGTTTCCGTCAATTTCTCCAGCCAATGCCCCAAGCGGAGGGGCCACGGAAGCCTGGGCTGTTGATTTTCCCAATCACATCGAGAATGGCGATCTGGTGGTTCCTCCCGGCAAGTACTTCATGATGGGCGATAACCGGCACAACAGCAACGATTCGCGCTACTGGGGCTTTCTGCCCAGAGAAAACATCCTCGGACGGCCGCTCTTCAACTATTGGTCTTTCGATACGCCGGACGGCCAATTGGAAAATCAGAATACGGGCCAGACCGTGGCCTGGATGAGCCACGTGGCGCTGCACTTTTTCACCGAAACCCGCTGGAGCCGGACCCTGCATCGAGTACAGTGAACAGTGGTTAGTGAACAGTGAACAGTGGTCAGAAAAAGCCCGAAACACTGTACACTGACCATTGTGCGCTGTCCGCTGATAAGCCCATGACTGAAGAAGAAAAACCACAGCAAACGAATCGAAAGAGGCTTTGGCTGGCCCTGGCTGTGCTGGTGGCCATT
>PMTP01000035.1 GCA_003167305.1 Acidobacteriaceae bacterium | reverse complement strand
CTCTTCTCCACCACAGCCACCACCGCCTCGGAGACGACCTCATGCGCCACGCCGACCACAACACAGTTGGCCACCTTCTCCGCCAGCGCGCAGATATGCTGTTCCACATCGCCGGGGAAGATCTGGTAACCCATCGACTTGATCACCCACTTCTCACGCCCGGTCAGATGCAAACCCGCGGCGTCTTTGTAGCCAAGGTCGCCGGTGTATAGAAAGCCGTCGCGCGAGATCGCTTTGGCAGTAGCTTCCGGATCGTTTACATAGCCAAGAAAGGTCTGCGGCCCGCGAAAGCAGAGGTGTCCTATCTCGCCCGGCGTCAGCTCATCGCCGGCGTGGCCATCGGCGCGCATGGGTTGGCGGATAGTGCACGGATAGATCGGCATGGCCTCGCCAAGTCCGGCGAGAATCGTCTCGTGATCCTCCGCGCTCGCCTGCACATACGTGCAGAAACCGGCGGCTTCGGTCAGTCCCAGCCCGCTGCCGATCACCGGCGCCATGGCGGCAAGCCGCTCCACGAAGGGCCGCGAGACGGCGTTTCCCCCATAGGCGGCAAATTTGAGGCTGGAGAGATCGTGGCGATCATAGTCTTTCTGCATCCACTCCAGGTTGAACATCGCCGGAATCTGTCCCAGAATCTCCACGCGATGCTGGGCAATGGCCCGCAGCGAACGCCCGGCGTCGAAGAGTTCCAGCAGAACCGCCGTGCCTCCGCCGAAGAGTGTGCTCATCAATAACTCGGTCTGGCAGCCAACATGAGACGGAGGCAGATTGATCAAAGAGCGAGCGCCGCTGTCTCCGCCAAAAAATGCACCGGAGATGCACATGTTCTGCACTGTGATGTTGCGATGCGAAAGCAGGGCCGGCTTGGGCGAGCCGGTCGAGCCTGTGGTGAAGATGACCAGCGCGCCATCGTTCTCGGAGATTCCATCCAGGGCGGCAGAGTCTTCCTCCGTTGCGGCACGCAGCGCAGAATCGGCAATCGAAGCATAGGAGCGCGTGCCGGCAATCGCGCATTCCGAGTCCATCACGATGTAATGCTGAATCCATGTGCATTGCGCCTGCACGGCACCCCATAGCGGGCGAAGATCGAAAGGCGCTTTCACGCCGAGCGAGACAAATCCGTGCGGCCGCAGAATCTCCAGCGCGCGCATCACCTCGGCGGAGGACAAACGCAGATCCAGCGGAGCGGCGATCACGCCGATCTTGAAACAACTGTATTCCAGCAAAACGTGATCCACGGTGAGCGGCAGCAGCGTGACCAGAAAATCGCCCTTCACGAAGCCCATGCGCGACAACTCCCGCGCCAGCGCCGTGGTCGTGCGGTCGAACTCGCGCCAGGTGACGGCGCGGCCACCCTCCGCGCTGAGAAGGGCAAGAGCCTCCGGTTTGGCCTTCGCCCACTTCGCCACCACGTCATGAAGAAGATGGCGACCGGCAAAAACTCTTTCATAATCGTCGAGGATAAATTGAGGCACGCGCATCGCTTTGCTCAGTCCTGTTCCTGGTCCAGTCGAACATTCGCGGCGGCGCGCGTCAAGGGCGTCTGCGCGTTACCATGAGAAAAAGACTGCGAGGCGCGTATGCGCAAGACGATGAAGTTTCTTCTTGGCGCGGCGATGGCGGCGGCGTTGGCCGGGATGACGGCGGCACAGCAGCCTGTGCCCGCGCGGGTCATCGGCTTCCTGACCGACTTCGACGTGAAGGACGACTCCGTGGGCATCTGCAAGGCGGTCATGGACGGCATCGCGCCCGGCATGCGCATTCTCGACATCACCCACCAATCCGAGCCATACAACATCGCCATGGGCGCCCGCTTTCTGGCCGGCTCCGCGCCCTACTTCCCCAGGGATGCGGTCTTCGTCGTGGTCATCGATCCCGGCGTTGGCTCCGCGCGCAAGGCCATCATCGCCCAATCGCGCGTTGGCCAGTTCTTCGTCCTCCCCGATAACGGCCTGCTTACCCTCATCCAGGAGCGCGACGGCATCGTCGAGGCGCATGAGATTACCAACCCCGCGTGGATGATCGGCTCCGGTATCTCCTCGACCTTTCATGGCCGTGACATCTTCTCGCCCGCCGGCGCGCACCTGGCCCGCGGCGAAGACTTTCGCCAGGCCGGCCCCGCGCTCGACGTGGCCAAACTCGTCCGCCTCGACCTGAAGAATGCATTCGTGGACGCGGCCGGCCTGCACGGCCAGGTTATCGGCGTTGACGGACCCTTCGGCAATCTGGTGCTCAACGTCTCCGCCGAAACCTTCGCCCAGCTCGGTTACAAACTCGGAGACCGCGTGCCTGTAACTCTCGCCGGTATGAGTTACATCTTCTCGTTGGTGAAGACCTTCAGCGATGTACCGGTCGGCAAGGAACTCTTTTACATTGACTCGCGCGACCGCCTCGCGCTGGGGATCGATCAGGGGAACTTTGCGAAAACTTATCGAGTGAGCGAGGGCGCGGAGTTGACGATTCCCAGGAAGTGAACCGTGGTGAACAACTCAAGTTGCAATTTGCGCGGAGCGCCCAATGTGGCTATCTAGAGTCAATGGATGCCTGTTGCGCACATCAGCGCGGAAATTGATAGTGGGAGTGCTTCTTCCGGAAGACTTCTTGGGCTCGCTGCACTTCGCCAGGGGTTAGCTGTTTGGCTATGACCTCCCGTAATCTGGAGGCTGTCTTAACGACATTGTCACTCCAATCCTGATGATCCTCCGTCTTAAGCAAGCTCAGATTGTAGAGCGCGTCACTGAGTGCCGCCTCTACGGCCATTCTCTGATTGTCGAGAGGACTGATAGGGGGAGCTATTGATTCGGAATAGGTGTATTCAACCACTTCATTGAAGGCAACCTGTCCAAATGTGGCCAGCACTGTTCGCGCATTATCAATGGATTGTGCCAGTTCCAGTACGTCGGAGCGCCACCTGGCATGACCCTCCTCACTGGGAGCTTCGTCATAAGCAGCGAATGAGCAATGGCACTGCACCAAAGCCTCATGTACAAACACCAAGTTCTCTTTCGCCCGCCGGTCAGCGCGCTCTGCCGCCGAGGTTGGGCGAAACAGCTTATCTACGAGAATTTCAATGATTCTGTCGAGCACCGCGGCCTCTAACCAACTTTATATTCATGATACCTTTGGGCGCCCCACTATTTGCCGTTTCTGGCAAATGAATGGGGTGCCGCAAATTCAAACGGACTTCTTGCATCAAGTCAGGCCCTACCGGATAATCTCAAATCTTTCCCACGGGCAGTTGCACACCGGGCAGCGCTCGTGTTCCTCTTCGGTCTCCGAGGTGTAGCCGCAGATCGGGCAGACGTAGAACTCGCGCGCCTCGCCGATCCAGGAATCCTTCTTTCCCGCCTGGAGCAGCGCAATCGCCTCGCTGTAGAGCCGCGCATGGGTCTTCTCCGCCTCCAGCGCCCCGGTGAAGGTGCGGATGGCGGCGGTGTTCTTGCGCTCCGTGGCCTCGGCCAGGAAGCCGGGATACATGGTGTCGATCTCGTACTTCTCGCCGTTCAGCGCGGCCTTCAGGTTGTCCAGGGTGCTCTTCGCCTCGACGGGGTGAATCGCGCACTCGGCGCGGGCGCCCAACTGGCCGATGACGCGGGCGTGATTGCCGGCGTGAATCTGCTCGGCGCGCGCCGCGGCGCGAAAGAGGCTGGCCGTGCCATGCAATCCCTCCTCGTCGGCTTTGGCGGCAAAGGCGGTGTACTTGGCGTGCGCATTCGACTCGCCCTCAAAGGCGGCCAA
>PMTP01000168.1 GCA_003167305.1 Acidobacteriaceae bacterium | reverse complement strand
CGCCATTTCTACTTTTAAGCCAATTCAATCCCGGCAATCTCGGCTTCCACGCCACCGTATTCCGGATGCTCGTTCTCGCGGATGCGGTAAGCCAGATCGATGAGGCTTCCCTGCTTGAGGCCGAGCTCGGCGGCGCGCGCGGCCAGGTTCCAGCCCACGGCGCGCAGTGCGCCGCTCGTGCCCGGCAAGGGCGGCGGCTGAACGGAATCCTGCGCCAATTCCAATCTCAGGTGGCGCTCCTTCATCAGGCGAGGCGGGCTGAGCAAACGCGCTTTGCGAGCGACGAAGACCGGCTCGGGGTTGCCATGGCCAAAAGGTTCCAGCTTGCGCAGCCAGCCAACCAGCACGGATGTGATGCGGTCCAGCGGCAGCTCTGCGTGGATGCGGAGCAGGTGCTCCGGCTCGCCGCCGCCCAGGTACTCATCGGCGTAAACGCGGAGGCGGCGCTTGAGCTCCGGCAGCTTATCGGCGGGCAGGGCAAAGCCGACCGCAAAGGCGTGGCCGCCGAAGCGTGTGAAGAGATCGGCGCAGCTCTCGAGGGCGTTGAGCAGATGGAATCCGTCGATGGAGCGGCCGGAGCCGTAGGCCACGCTCTCCTCGACGCTGACCACGATCGCGGGCTTGGCGGTGCGCTCGACCACGCGCGATGCCAAAATGCCGATGACTCCGCGATGCCAGCCGTCGCCGTCCACCACCAGCAGCCGGTCGGCGGCCAACTCCGCGTCGCTCGCCAGCCGCGCCTCGATGGCGACAAGCGCCGTAGCCTCGGTCTCGCGGCGCTCGCGGTTGAGCCGTTCCAGTTTGGCGGCCAGTTCGGCGGCGCGGGCCTTGTCGCGCGTGGTGAAGAGCTCGACGACATCCGTGGCCACGTCCATGCGTCCGGCGGCGTTGATGCGTGGAGCCAGCCGGAAGGCCACGTCAAAGCCGCTGATCGCCCGTGCGGCCGGATTCAGCGCCGCGGCGGCAAAGAGCGCGCGCAGCCCGGCCCCGGCAGGCCGACGCAGCTCTCGTAATCCCAAAGCCGCAATGACGCGGTTCTCGCCCTGGAGCGGCACTGCGTCGGCGATGGTGGCAATGGCGGCCATCTTCAAAAAGCTGGGCAGCGTCTTCTCTCTCGCGCGGGCTTGGTCGCGGCGTTCCAGCAATGCCTGCGCCAGCTTCATCGCAATCGCAGCGCCGCAGAGGAATTTCTCTGGGTAGCCGCAGGCGGGCTGGTTGGGGTTGAGAATGGCCAGCGCGTGCGGCACAGCCTCGCCCGCTTCCAGCAGATGGTGGTCGGTAATAATCAGGTCCAGCCCCAGGCCGCGCGCGGTTTCAGCCTCGGCAAAGGCTCTCATGCCGGTGTCCACGGTAATCACCAGCCGCGCGCCCTCCGCGTAAGCGGCTTCCAGCACGCTCGATTGCAGCCCGTAGCCCTCGCGCAGCCGGTGCGGCACATGGAAGCGCGCCTCCCCGCCCAGCATCTCGATAGCCGTCTTAAGCAGCACGACGGCGGTGGTGCCGTCCACATCGTAATCGCCGTAGAGCAGCACCGGCTCGCGCAGGGCGATCGCCCGCTCCAGCCGCTCCACGGCGGCCTTCATGCCCAGCATCAGAAAGGGATCGTGCAGATGCGCTACTTCGGGATTGAGAAAGGCGAAGGCTTCAGCCGGCTGGGTAACGCCGCGCGCCACCAGCAACTCGGCCAGCACCTGCGGCAGGCGCGCAGCCCTGGCCAGCGCCACGGCCTCGGCCGGATGCGGCTCGACGAAGCTCCAGCGCTGGCGCGGCGCATTCAGCGACAGGCCCTGCGGCGCAGCTAGCGGCGCAACCTGTTGCGAAGCTGGCCCATTGCCGTCAGCGCCCGCCCCGCTCACCGCGGCTACTCGTCCTCTTCGTTGCCGTCGTGCTCGTGGTCGCCGATCACGATGTCCTGGAAGGTCTCAACGTCTTCCAGCAGCGACTGAAAGCGCTCATACCATTCCGTGGTGGTCTCATGCAGAAAGACCAGTCCCTGGTAGACAAAGCCCAGCTGGATGTAGCCGAGGTTGCCGGCGTACTTGCGCAGCCACTCCGCCTCCACCAGTTCCGTGGCCTCTTCGTCGGGGAAGTTCATCTCCCCGGCCTCTTCGATCAGCGCGTCCAGCTCCTCGGCCTCCAGCGTCATCTCGCTGAAGGTCACAAAGGGAGCGCCAACGTGCTTGGCCATCTCCACGAAGTCTTTCCACGCGTCGGGGTTGTCGGCGCCCTCCCACACAATCGAGGGGACATCTTCGGTGATATAGCCGGGCAGGCGTTTAAGGCCGTGGCCCTCGATGAAGGCCACCATGTCGTCTTTCAGGGAGAGAAGGTTATCGGTGCTCATAGTCAAGCTCTATTTTCGCAGATGCGGGCGGGCTGACGCGGCGCCTTTGTGGAAACTTTGTTTTTGTGGGACGAAGGCGGAGCATCGGGCTTTACTCTGAATACAGCATTGAACCCCTGCCCGGATCTGGCTCGAATGCCCCGATTCTACCGTGCATGAATCTACCGTGCCCCATCCTTTTCGCGTACTTTGTGAAAAGGGTGGGAATCCAAGAATCTCAAAATGAAGAACGGGTGCCTAGGTCTCGATTTTGAGACCTGGGATACCATGCACCCATCAGGAGAAAGCCCATGCCCGCCTTTGAGCGCCACGTCTTTGTCTGCCACAACACCCGCCCCGAAGGCGCACCGCGTCCCTCCTGCACCTCCAATGGAACCAGTGCTCTGCACACCGAACTCCAGCAGCGGACCAAAGCCGCCGGCCTGGGCGGCCGGGTCCGCATCAACAAATCCGGCTGCCTGGACCAGTGTGAGCACGGCCCCATGGTCGTGGTCTATCCCGAAGCCATATGGTACGGCAACGTCCAGCCAGCGGATGCGGCGGAGATAGTCTCCGAGCATCTCATCGCCGGCCGTCCCGTCGAGCGCCTGCGCGTAGCCGGCGAGTGCCTCAACACCAAAAGCTGCCCGCATCGCGGCTGATGACAGGGACTGGAAGCTATCTCATGAACCGGTTTTGAAAGGGCGCGGTATAGCCGCGCTCACCGCTGCTCAATCCCCAACCCCGCCAGCTCCCCAACCAGCCGCACCGTTTCCAACGAAACCCGCCTCGGCAACCTCGCTGACCCGCCAACCCGCTGACTCGCTGACCCGAAAAAGTCCACCCCCATAGTCAGGAATTCCCCGAAAAAATCGCCTTGGTCAGCGAAATTCGCCCTTTCTTCGGTTCTTCTCCCCATTCACTACTGACGTGTGAGCAGCCGATGCCGAGAAAACCGTAGCATCTCAGATCACCAATTCATGCAAAACCAAGCAGCTACAGATCACCACTTTGCCCGAAACCAGTAACCTGTAGCTGCTCATTTTGGGGGTAAACCGGCTGCCTTTAGCTTCACAGTTTCGACAAACCGATAACCTGTGCCGAACGGTTTTCGAGCGCCAGCCGCATGACCGCGTAATCAAGTCTGCCGCGCGAAGGTGTACAGAGTGCGCCCTGATGCGCTATTCTGAGCTTTAATCCATGATCTTCTCCCGCGACTACATCGGGTACCTTGCCCGCCGAACCGTCAAGCACCTCATCGACGCCAAGATGATCACCACCAGTGACTTGAAGGGGGTCGAGGCGCGCGTCCATACGGGGCTGGTCGAGGAACTGTCCCTGGAAGACCGCATCAACGAGGAGGTGCGCGTGATTCTCGACGCCTACTCCGAAGAGATGCGCAAGTCCGGCGCGCAGTATGCCGAAATGTTCAAAAAAGTGAAAACCGAGCTGACCAAAAAATACAAGGCGGTGCTATGAGGATCAGCCCCGACAAGCTCAATAAGCTGGCCCACACCGTGGCCGACACCCTGGCCGAGATCGACGAGGTAGGCTTCCTCGAGGATCGCAACACCATCCGCCAGGAGGCCCGCAAGGCGCTCACCGCGCTGCTCACCCAGGAGGCCGGCATCGACACCGCCGCCCGGACAAAGATCGCCAACCAGCGCAAGATCATCCAGGAAGGCTCGCAGGAGTGGGAGATCCTCTACCGCAAGTACTACAACGACGAAGTCCGCAAGCTGGGCATCTGAGCGCCTTCGCCCGGCAATCTCATCCTGTATGCTCTTTGCCGCGGCTCGGATTCTTGTTAGAGTAAGAGGAGTGGCCGGTAACGGCTGCCTCCCGCAAATGTGTGGCGCTATCGTCCAGGGGTTAGGACGTGAGATTCTCAATCTTAAAACCCGGGTTCGATTCCCGGTAGCGCTACCAAATTCCTTCTACTTCCCTGAAATTCTAGTTTGATTCCCAAAAGACTATCCATGAACTCTTGCTGCCTCTACTTCTTCTTCTCCGGCGGCGTAATGTCTTTGCCCTCATAGATAATCTTCATCGTCGAGCCGAACTGCTTGTAGTCGGTGTACTTGATGGTGTCGCGCATATGCACGTCCTGGGCCATGTAGTTATGGCCGCCGCTGAAGTGCAGGACGCCTTCGCCCTTGGTGTAGACCGGGAACCAGTAGTGGCCGTCCACCTGCTGCCGCCAGGTCATGAAGGGCGGATGCAGGTCTTCGTTGTTCTTGCGCGTGTCGTCGGGAACCATGCGGCCGTTGGTCACCACGATCTGCAGGTCTGTCGCGTCCACCCAGATGCGCCCCAGCAGGTAGCGCTGCTTCTTTTCAATGACTTTGGGAGCCACGTCAAAGACGTAGCAGTCCAGCTCATCCACCTTTTGCCGGCCCATATACTTGACGTTGTACTGGCCGATCTCCTCGGCGGTGAGGACGAAGGGGTAGCCGTGCTGGATGTCCTGGAGATCAGAGGGCGACATCTGGACCCGCTGCAAGGTGTTGGTCGGCGCGTAGACCACCTTCTCGGTGCGCTTGCCGGTGGAATCGAAGATCACGTCGTCCACCTCGTAGTACTCGCCATCCACCTTGTTGTCGTCGTCGAT